>PBYF01000044.1 GCA_002729515.1 Deltaproteobacteria bacterium | reverse complement strand
ACTGAATTCACTGGGCGAAGCAGCGCAAACGCGCAACGTACTGAATTCACTGGGCGAAGCAGCGCAAACGCGCAACGTACTGAATTCACTGGTAGGCCGTGGGGGACTCGAACCCCCGACCCTCGGGTTAAAAGCCCGGTGCTCTGCCAACTGAGCTAACGGCCCGGCCGGAGGATATCGGGCGATCGGCCGGGGTCGAGTACCCCCGGCTCCGGGGGCTCTCGAGACCCCGGGACCACACCCTGCCCTGCCCCGGTCCGCGCTTCAGTGCGCACCTTCGAGATACCCGAGCGCCCGGAGCTGCGCTTCCTCTTCCGGGGATACCAGCTCCACGGTCTCCCCGCGGCGGAGGTGACCGGCCCGCTCCTCGTTGGTGCGGAACCAGGCCACCAGACGCTCACCCAGGCGCCGGGCCAGATCGGGGCGCTCGGCGGCCAGATCGTGCTGTTCGTTCGGATCGGCAGCGAGGTCGTAGAGCTCGCCCGGGCCCTCGAGCGTGAATTTGCGGCCGCCGGGCACGTCCTGCGGCATCACCCGCGCCACGTAGCTCCAGCGCCGGCCGTCGATGTCTGCCACCACGCTGCTGCCCCAGGTGCGCCCGCTCTCGTAGATGCCATCGACAAAGACGACCCGCCGCACGGGGCCCTCTTCGCGAATCAGCGGCGTGAGGTCCCGGCCCTGAGCGGTGACGGGAACCGGGAAGTCCAGAAGCGCGAGCAGCGTGGGTGCCAGGTCGACCAGGCCGGCGAGGTGCGGGATACGCAGACCCGCGGGAAGCCCCGGACCCCGCAGCACCAGCGGAACCCGTGCCGTTTCGTCGTAGGGTTGACCGTGCAGCACGTAGCCGTGCTCGAAGATCTCTTCGCCGTGATCGGCAGTCACGATGAGGAGGGTTTCGTCTGCGAGCCCGAGTTCATCGAGCGCGGTGACGAGCGGGCCGAGCCCCTCCTCATCCACGTAGCGAACTCCGGCGTCGTAGTAGGCCGTGAGGAACTCGCGGTCGCGCGGCGTGGCGCTCTCCGTGCGCCGCAGCTGGAGCAACAGGCTCGTCGGGCCTTCGCGCCCCCAGGTCTCTCCCTCCGGGATGAAGCGATCCCGATAGGGAGGTGGAACGTGGTAGGGCAGCGGCGCTTTCCCGTCCGAGTGGGCGTCGTAGTAGTGCACGAACAAGAAGAAACGATGCTCCGGGTCTTCGGCGCGCGCCGCCGCCTGCTCGGCGAGCCACTCCAGCACGGGCGCAACGTTCTTTCGGGCATCCGACTTGTCGAGTTCGTAGCGGTCGAAGCCCCGAGCGTGGCCGAAGCGCGGGTGCAGGAGAACGGGCTGGGAGACGAAGGCCGCTGTCTCGAAGCCGCGCTCGCGAAGCTGCTCGGCCAGGGGTTCCGCTGCCGGCGATGCGGGCCGCCGTTTCGAGGCGCCGTGCACGCGGGGGTTGAGGCCGGTCATCATCGTGAGGTGTGAGGTGAGCGTCCACGGCTGCTGGGTGTAGGCCGCCTCGAAGACGACGCCGTCCCGTGCCACCGCGTCGAGGTTCGGGGTCGTATCGCGCGCGTATCCGTAGGCGCCGACGTGCCGTGCGCCCACGGCGTCGAGACTCACCAATACGACGTTGCGAATTCCGCGCTCGGCTTCGGGTCCCGCGCCACAGCCGGCGGCGAGCAGCACCGCCGGAAGCAGAACACTGGCGATGGCTTCAATTCGCACGCTCGATCTCCTCGAGCAGGTCCCGAAGCCGGGGCGCGAGCCGCTCGGCGGCAATCCGGTGACCTTCTGAATTCGGGTGCTGGTCGTTGCTCGCGACCCAGACCTCCCGGGCGTCCCGGCCCAGGAACGCCGGCGTGAGCGAGAAGACGGGGATGTCGAGTCCCGCGGCAAAGTATTCGATTTCGTCCTCGATGGCGTGGAAGCGATAGTCGTTCAGATCGAGAAGCAGCGGGAAGATCACCAGCAGAAATGGGATCCCCGCGGCGCGGCACCGGTCCCGGATCGCCCTCAACGCATCCTGCTGGTGGTGCCACATGGCGCGCTCCTCGGGCGACCCGAGGTAGGAGCGTTGCATCCGCGTCTCGAAGCGCCGCGTGTACTCCCGCCATGCAAGCCGGTCCCAGAAGAACCTGAGCAGTGCCGAGCGGCCGTAGAGGGGCCGCGCCTCCGCCCGCGCGCGGATCGGCTCGATCTCCTTCCGGTTGAGCGCAAGCGACGTCCCGAGAAGCGTTCCGTTCCGGAGAAAGAAGACCGCGATCACCGCATCGGGACGGTACACGGGCAACAGCAATTCCAGGTAGCGAAGCCACCGATCGGGGTTGCTGCCGCCGCGGCCCGCGTTGAAAACGTGGAGCCCCGGAGACAGCACCGTCTCGACCCGGTCGGTGAAGCGATCGCTTCGCTCGAGGAGTCCCGCGCCCACGGTGAAAGAATCACCCAGAAACAGCAGGCGCCGGGTGCCCGGAGCAAACGCGGCTTCGGAAATTTCCTCCTCCCGGAAGCGCTCGCCCCCCACGTCGACGCCCGTGCGGTCCACGACCGCGGGCGAGCGCGTGCGCTGGGCGCGCCAGATCTCCTCGATGTCGAGCGGCCCCTCGCCGAGGGGCAGCACCCGGAACGCCAACTCCGCCGCGCCCAGGCTCAACGCCAGGGCGCCACCGGCCAGCCACAGCCTGCCGACGGCGTGCTTCACTTCATCTCCCCGGACCCGCGGCCCGGCATTTTGCGGTGTTCGCGCCTGTGCGGCCCTTCGCAGAGCCGGTGCCTTGGGCCGCCAAGCGGGCACGTCGAACCGCGAAGCGAGCGGAGTGGGACCTGGCCGCATGGGAGAAAGCGTGTGTCCGCTCCTGCTCAGGACGTTCGCCCCGAAGCCACGTGGCGAAGCGCATCCCCTCCAGCGCGTCGGGAACCGCAATCCCCAGTAGCTCGAGGAGAGTCGGCATCACGTCGACGCTGCTCACGAGAACGTCCACCACCGAATCGCGTCCGACGGCGCCCAGCAGCCGGGAGAGCAATGGGAACCGCACGCCGCCAGACCGGTGACGGTGGCGAGGGCCAGCGCGCTTGGCCGGACGGTGGCAAACAAGGAACTTCCCCCGGCTAGCGAGCTCGGAAGGGCTCAGCGCGGGAAATGGTCTCGTCGCGGCCGGGCCCGATCGAGACGATTTCGACGGGAACACCTGCCAGCGCCTCGACCCGCTCGACGTAACGGCGGGCGGCACCCGGCAGGTCCTCGTAGCAACGGACACCGGTGACGTCTTCGTCCCAGCCTGGGAGCGTCTCGTAAACGGGCTCCGCCTGCTCGATCTCGGGAAGGGTCATGGGGAAATCCTCGGTGAGCTTCCCGTTGATCCGATAGGCCGTCGCGACGCGCAGCTCGGGCATACCCGACAGCACGTCGAGTTTGTTGATGGCGAGCTGGGTGAAGCCGTTCACCGTTGCGGCTTCGCGCAGCATCACCGCGTCGAGCCAGCCGCAGCGGCGNATGCGTCCGGTGGTGGCGCCGAACTCGGCACCGAGATCGCGGAGCTTCTTCCCGAGCTCGCCGGTCTCCTCCGTCGGGAAGGGACCGCCTCCCACACGTGTGGTGTAGGCCTTGGTGATGCCGAGGACGCGATCGATGCGCGTGGGCCCGATACCGGCGCCCGCGCAGACGGCTCCCGCAACACAGTTCGAGGACGTCACATAAGGATAGGTTCCGTGGTCGATGTCGAGGAACGTTCCCTGCGCCCCCTCGAAGAGCACGTGCTTGCCATCGCGCAGGGCACCCTCGAGTGTGCGTTCGGTGTGGTCGACGTAGGGCTCGAGCTGACGTCCCCACTCGAGACACTGCCGGTAGAGCTGCCCCGCATCGACGGGCTGCCAGTGGTAGTAGCCCTCGAGCTCGAAGTTCTTCTGCTCGGCGATGCGTCCGAGCGCCTCCTCGAGCGCTTCGGGACGCAACAAGTCCGCCACGCGAATGCCGCGGCGCGCCACCTTGTCCTCGTAGGCCGGCCCGATGCCCCGCCCCGTGGTGCCGATGGCACGGCCCCGTGCCGCCTCTTCCCGCGCCTTGTCGAGCGCCGTGTGCCAGGGAAGGATCAGGTGCGCCCGCCCGGAGACGCGCACGCGCGAGGGGTCGCGCAGGGCGCCCTTGTGCTTGAGCTCCTCCAACTCGCCGAGAAGACCCGCCGGATCGACGACGACGCCCGGGCCAATCAGGTTCACGGTCGTGGGATTCAGGACACCAGCCGGAACCAGGTGCAGAATCGTCTGCTCGCCCTCGACGACGAGCGTGTGGCCCGCATTGTTGCCACCCTGGAAACGCACGACGAGCTGAGCCTGGGGGGCCAGCCAATCCACGAGCTTGCCCTTGCCCTCGTCCCCCCACTGAGCCCCGACCGCTACCAGAGTGGTCACGGGCCCAGCTCCACGAGCTGTGCCGAGATCATGTTGTCCAGACTGCGAAGCTCCTCGAGCACCCCTTCGGACGGCGGGAGGTCGATGTTCACCAGCATGCAGGCCTCGCCTCGGTCCCGGGCGAGGGCGAGCTGCATGCGCGCAATATTGACGCCGGCCTCGCCGAGCACGCTCCCCACCTTGCCGACCACACCGGGCCGGTCGTGATTGTGAAGCAGCAGCGTCGGACCCTCCGGAATCGCCTCGAGCATGAAGTCGTCCAGGCGAACGATACGCGGCTGGCCGCCGTGGAAGATGGCCCCCACCACCAGGCGGTCGAGACAGCCCTTGACCCGCGTGGAGATGGCGCTCGCGAAGTCTGCGATGTGGCTCGATTTCGACTCCACCACTCTGATGCCGCGCTGCTGAGCGAGCACCGGGGCGTTCACCATGTTGACCTGGTCGGTCGCCGATTCGAGCAGGCCCTTCAACACGGCCACTGTCATCGGCGCCACATTCAGGTCCGCCGCCACGCCCGAGTACTCGACTTCGATCTCCTCGATCGAGCCCCGGCAGAGCTGACCCTGGAAACGGCCGAGCTTCACGGCGAGTTCGAGATAGGGGCGCATCTCGCCGAGCATCTCGCGGGAGATCGACGGCACGTTGACGGCGTTTCCGATCAGGTCGTGGCAGAGGAAATCGCGCACCTGCTCGGCCACGGCAACGGCGACGTTCACCTGCGCCTGCTCGGTCGAAGCTCCGAGGTGCGGAGTGCAGATGACTCGCTCGTGCCGGATCAGCGGGTGATCGGCAGGCGGTGGCTCCTCGTCGAAGACGTCGAGCGCCGCACCGGCCACCCGTCCGGAATTCAGCGCGTCGAGAAGCGCATCTTCGTCCACGATGCCGCCCCGCGACGCATTCACCACCAGGGCGCCCGGCTTGATGCGCGCGAAGGCCTCACGCCCCAGCATCCCCACCGTCTCCTTGGTGCGCGGCACGTGGAGTGTCACGATGTCAGAGCGCGCCAACAGATCTTCAAAGGACACGCGTTCGATATCGAGCTTCAGCGCGGCCTGCTCGGTCAGGAAGGGGTCGTGCCCAACCACCTTCATGCCGAGGCCCTGCGCCCGGTTTGAAACGATGCGCCCGATGTTTCCGAGTCCCACCACGCCGAGCGTACGGTTGTAGAGTTCGGTGCCGACGAATTGCTTCTTCTCCCAGCGACCCGACTTCATCGAAGCAACGGCTTGGGGAATATGACGTGCGAGCGCCACCAGGAGCGCAACCGTGTGCTCTGCTGTCGTGACGTTGTTGCCGCCCGGCGTGTTCATGACCACGATGCCGCGTGCGGTGGCTGCCGCGACGTCCACGTTGTCGACGCCAATCCCGGCGCGTCCGATCACCTGAAGAACGCGACCCGCCTCGATGACGTCGGCCGTGACCTTGGTGCCACTGCGGATCACGAGACCGTGGGCGTCGGCAATGGCCGCGGGCAGTTCGCCCGGGTCGAGCCCCGGCTGGTAATCGAGTTCGACGCCCGGGGCCCCCTCGAGAATCTCGAGCCCCCCAGGCGCGAGGGAATCACTGACAAGAACCTTGGGCACGGCATNCTCCCGTGCGGGCCGGTGCACCCGGTCGGCGCGAACGCGGGCCCGTATAGCCCTAAACCCTTGTTTGAACTATATAAATTCGCGCAGATCTGCGAGTGTGCCCAACCCATGGGAGGGTGTCAACGGGATCGGTGCCTTCGCTAGCCTCGGCCCGTCCCCACCGGGGCCCGGAGGCAGGAGTGGCATCGAACCGGTCGGATCGCCCGGAACAACTCGAGATGCGCACACGCGGAGCGCTCGACGCCGTCGTACGCGCACCGGGCTCCAAGAGCATCACGAATCGGGCGCTTCCCATCGCGGCCCTCGCCACCGGCGAGAGCCTGCTTCACGGCGCGCTCTCGAGCGACGACACCGAGGCCATGCTCGACTGCCTCGGGGCGCTGGGCTGTGACGTCGCCGAGGATTCGGACACCTGGCGCGTTCCCGGGCAGGCGGGCCGCCTCGGCGCTCCGACGGAGAGGCTGTTTGCGCGCAACTCAGGCACGACGATCCGCTTCCTCACAGCCGCCGCATCCCTCGCCGGGGGACCGGTGACGCTCGACGGCGATGCGCGCATGCGCGAGCGCCCCATCGCTGACCTGACGGATGCGCTCAGCGCACTCGGGGCACCCGCCGAGGCGCGCGGGGCCGGGGGCTGTCCGCCGGTGTACGTCGCGGGCGGCGGACTTCCGGGAGGCCGAGCGGAGATCGACGGGAGCCGCAGCAGCCAGGTGGTCTCCGCCGTGCTGCTCGCCGCGCCCTACGCGGAGCGCGACGTCGAGCTCTCGTTGCGGGGCGATACGCTCGTTTCGCGCCCCTACGTGGACTTGACACTCGAGGTGATGCGCAGCTTCGGTGCCGAAGCGGAATGGACATCCGCCGGCGGGCTGCACGTCCGGGCCGGCCAGCACTACACCGGCCGAAGCTTCGAAATCGAGCCCGACGCGTCGGCCGCGGCCTATCCCTTCTGTGCCGCGGCCATCGCGGGTGGGCGCGTCCGCGTCAACGGCATCCCCTCGGACTCGATCCAGGCCGACTTGGCGCTGCTCCCGATCCTCGAACGCATGGGCTGCCGGGTGAAACGCGGCCCAGATTTCGCGGAGGTATGCCGCGGCGACGAACCCCTGCAGGGCATCGACGTCGACATGAACGCCCTGCCCGACGCGGCGCTCGCCCTGGCGGTCGTGGCGCTCTTCGCCACCGGTCCAACCCGCATCCGCAACGTCGCAAACCTGCGCCTCAAGGAAACGGACCGGCTGGCGGCGCTCCAGGCGGAACTGAGGAAACTGGGGGCAAACGCCACCGCGCAGGCCGACAGCCTCGAGATCGACCCGGGGCCGCTGCGCGGCGCGCGGATCGAAACCTACGCCGACCACCGCATGGCCATGGCCTTCGCCCTGGCCGGTCTCCGGGTCCCCGGCGTCACGATCGTCGACCCGGGCTGTGCCGCAAAAACCTGGCCCGGGTACTTTTCCATCCTGGAGCAGCTATAGGATGACCCGAGGCGAGGAGCTCACGGGAGGCTCAGGATCCAGGCTCTGTGCTGCACAGTTCCTTGGGCTGGCGCTTGCGGAAGAAGCGGCGCGGGCGCGCGGTGAGCCACGACTCGGGAACACGCGGCGCGGGCGGGGCGCCGGAGACACGACCCCGGCCACAGTCGGGGCCGCAATACCAGACACCGGAAACCTTCGAGGACGCGAGCCCCAGGTTTCCGCGGCACCGGGCGCAGGAGCCGCCTCCACTGGACGGGCGATGATCGATCACGGCCGGGGAATGTAATGGCACCGGGAGCATCCGGAAACTCTGCCATCCGGGCGCGCGGCCTGACCCGCCGTTTCGGTCGGCACCTGGCGTTGGACCGGGTCGATCTCGACGTTCCGGCCGGCACGACCTACGGCCTGCTGGGGGAGAACGGCGCCGGCAAGACCACCTTCATCCGCCTGGTGACGGGATTCCTGCTGCCGAGNGCCGGCGACGTCGAGGTCTTCGGCGTCTCCACAGCGGCCCAGCCCGCCGCGGTGCAGAAAAAAATTGGTTTCGTCATGGAGACGTCGCGGCTCTATCCGGAACTCCGCGTCCAGGCCTTCTTGCGTTTCTGCGGCGCCATCCGAAACGTGGGAGGCGAAGCCCTCGATGCCGTCGTCGAGTCAGCGATCGAGCGCTTTCAACTCGGTTCGGTGCGCGAGCGGCTCGTCGGAAACCTCTCGAAGGGCTACCAGCAGAGGGTCTCGCTGGCCCAGGCTTTCCTGCGCGACCCGGAGCTCGTGATCGTGGACGAGCCGACGAGCGGCCTCGACCCGGTGCAGCGGCGCGACGTGCAGGACGTGCTCGCGAGCCTGCACGGCGAGCACACGGTACTGCTCTGCACCCACGACCTGCACGAGGCCGAGGCCCTGACCACCCGCCTGGCCGTGCTGCGCTCCGGCCGGCTCATCGTCGAGGGTGCGACGGCGGAAGTCCTGGGCACCGGCGACGCACTCGCGCTCTTCCGGCCCGAGGGAGACACCGCATGAGGCCGCTCCTCGCCATCATGCGCAAGGAATTCGCTTCGCTCTTCGGCACGCCGACAGCCTACCTGACGCTCACCATGGTGGCGCTCGTCACGGCGATCATCTTCTTCGAACGACTCAAGGTCTACAACCAGATTCTGATCGTCTACGCGACCAGCACAATGGGCGGCTTCGAAACCGACACCATCCCCGACCACGTGAACCTCTGGGACACGGTCTTCTTCCCGGTGATGGAGGCGCTCGGCGTGACGCTCCTCGCGGCAATTCCCATCGTGACGATGCGCGTCTTTGCGGAGGAGCGCGCGCGCGGCACCGACGAGCTTCTGCTCACGACCCACCTCTCGCCGTGGCAGATCGTGGTCGCGAAATTCCTGGTGACCTATGCCTTCGTCGCACTCATCCTGGCAGCGAGCTTCGTCTATCCGGCCGCAGCCATCGAGCAGGGCGGCCTCGGCATCGAGCACCTGGCTGCAGTCTTCACGGGGCTCCTGCTGCTGGGAACGGGCATCGCGTCGCTCGGGCTCGTCTGCTCGGCGTTCACCAGCAGCCAGCTCGTGGCGGCAGTCTCCGGCTGGGCCGCGGCGTTCGTCTTCTGGGACTTCGGCTGGTCCTACTCCTTCCTGAACGAGTCGTCCGCGAACTTCCTGGACCGGATCGCGCTCCACCCCCGCTTCGGGGCGTTCTCCGAGGGCATCGTGGCACTCGACAACGTGGCCTACTTCGCTGCAATCGCACTGGTCGCCATGGCGGTGGCGCGATTCTCATTCGACCTGCGCCGGATCGGCAATTGATGCGCGAGCTGGGCTTCGCAGGTCTCGTGGCAGTCCTCACCGGCCTGGGCTCCTACTACACGGTTGGGGAGCTGGCCCTTTTCAGCGTCGCGAATCTGGTCGCGGGCGCGTTGGCGCTCCTCGTGGCACTCGGCACCGCCGCGCGACGACTACGCGCCGTCGGTGGCCCCCATTCGCGGAAGGTCGCTTTCCGCGGCATCGCGTGGATCGCGGCAGCGGTCGCCGGCGGCGTGGCACTCGAGCAGGGGGCGGCGTGGACGGGTGTGCGTTTCGACTGGACCCTAGAGGAGAGTTTCGAGATCTCGCCCGCAGTCCGGAAAAAACTCGACGAGATCCACGCGGGGGGCGACCTCGTGACGGCCACCCTCTACTTCGACCCCGGAGATCCGCGCGTCCGGCGCACGCGGCTCCTGCTGGAAGAGATCGAGCGCGTCTCGAAGGGCGAGCTGGTCGCGCGAGAGCGGAACCTGCTCGACCACCCGGACGACGCGGATCTCTTCGGAATCGGCTCCTCGAATACCGTCGTGCTGACCGTCGGCGACTTTTTCGAGACAGTGCCACGGCCGACGGAGGGCACGCTCTACGAGGCCCTCTACCTCTTGCACGGCAAGGGCAGCGGCACCCTCATCGTCCTGCGGGGCGAGGGCGAAGGCAACATCGAACGCAGCGACGAGTTGGGCTTTTCCGGTCTCGCAGCGGCGCTCCAGACCGAGGGCTACCGCCTCGAGAGCCACGTGTCGGCGGGGCTGAGGGAGGTTCCCGAGGCGACCGCTGCAGTCCTGGCCGTGGCCCCTCAACGACGGCTCCTCCCAGGCACCCTCGCGGCATTGCGCCGGTACCTCGAGAGCGGCGGAAGCCTGGTTGCGATGCTCGCGCCGGGCACCGAATCGGGCCTCGAGGAACTCCTCGCGGAATGGGGCATCGAAGCGGTCGACGGAATCGTGGTGGACCCGCGCTCGGCGCCGGTGACGGACGACAGCGTCGCGGCTGTGAACGTGGTGGCCTTCAACTACGAGGTCGAACCCGTGACGCTCGGGCTCGAATCGAACCGGATGACCTACTTCCCGGGTGTGCGGCCATTCACCCTGCGGAGACCCGAGGTGGACGACCGCGTGCGGCGTGCCGTGCTCTCGAGTTCGGATGCCTGGGTCACGGAAGACGTCTCGTGGCTCGCGCGCAGCCACGGCACGCCCGAACGCGACGGACAGGCAACTGGCTACCAGACGCTGGTGGCCACCGGGCGCTACCCGCGTCCGGGCGGAGAGACGCGCATCGTGGCCATCGGCAACGCGACGTTTGCATCGAACCGGTGGCTGAGGACGCTCTACAACCTCGACCTGGTGCTCAACGCCGTGCACTGGGCCACCGAGCAGACGCCGGCAGTGACGCTGCGGCCGAAAATCCGATCGACCGTGCAGTTTCCGCTTCCGATCAACAACTCGGTGCAGGCTCTCTACAGCGTGGGCCTGCTCCTGCCCGAGCTGCTGCTCATCACCGGTGGAATCATCTGGTTGAGACGCCGCGCTGCATAGCGCGAATCACGGCCCGAGTGGACTAGCTCGGCTTCTTCGGCGGCGGCCGGGTCGCGAGGGCAATCCCTTCAGCTCCCGCCTGCTGGGCGAGATCGAGGATGTTGACTGCCTGGCCCAGGAGCACCTTCTTGTCGCCGCGCAGGATCACGAGCTTCTCGCGCGTATTCGCCAAAGCCGCCTCGAGCTTCTGATAGAGATCGGCTTCGGACACGGGCTCGTCGTTGACGAGCATCGCTCCATCTTTCTCGACCGTCACCGTGACACCCTGGGGCGTCGCGTCGCTCACCTCGGCCCCGGGCAGGTCGATGTTCTTGCTCTGGTTGGCCACGACGGAACTCGTAACCATGAAGATGATCAAGAGGACGAGAAAGACATCCGTCAGCGGAGTAATATTGATCTCGGCGACGATGCCGTCGCCCGCTTCCTCCTCACCGGGCCGGAACGACGTCGCCATTGCCAGCCTCCTCTTCCGTCGGTGATGACTCGAGATACAGAAGCGACTGGACGAAACGCTCGCACGAGCGGGCATAGGTGGAGGCGATCGCTCCAACGCGCACCTGTAGATAGTTGAAGAACATCAGCGCCACGATGGCGACGAACAGACCGGCCGCCGTGGCAACCAGCGCCTCGGAAATGCCGGCCGCCACGACTTCGAAGCCACCGGCCCCGTGCTCGGCCATGTCCTGGAAGGCGCGGATGATTCCGATCACAGTGCCGAGGAGACCCACGTAGGGAGCCAGTGAGCCGATGGTTCCAACCACCCAGAGTCCGCGCTTCAGGTCCTGTGCGAGCTCTTGACGAGACGTCGCCAGAATTCCCTCGAGGTCTTCGAGCGCGATGTTCTGCCAGCGCATCGCCTCGAGATACACCTCGGAAATCGGAGTCTTTGCCTTTTCACACAGCGACCGGGCTGCGGCGACGTCTCGCTGGACGAGCGCCTTGATCGAGTCACGCGTGAGCTCGCGCGTGCCGCGTTCGATGCCGCGGAAGCGCCACACGCGCTCGAAGACGATCGCGAACACCAGAAGCGACGCGACGCCGAGCGGGTACACGGTGAGCCGACCCAGATAGAGCAGATCGAGCAGTTGCTGGGCGTCCAAGATTTCCTCCCCCAGAGGCCCCTTACCGAGAGCCGGTGGACCGCCGTTACTCTTGTAGGGCGGCAAGGTTAGCGGAGCGTCTGCACCCCACCAGAAGCCCCCAGCGCGTTGACACCCCCGGGGTCGGCTGGTTACGCTGGGCCTCCTGGGTGGGGTGAAGGAAAGCAGTCCACCGATCGTCGAATACCCCCGAGGCCTTGAGTCCTCGATAAATCGCTATCCGGTGGCGACAGATCAGCCGATGGCTTCCGGTAGTGTGACAGCCGTCACCCCACCGATGAACGACCCCCTCCGATAAGGGGTCTAGCACCAGGGGGCCACAACCGGTTCATGAGCCAGCAGCTTTCGTTCCAGCACCGCAGGGCCCGGCGAAACCCCAAGGCGGTGCGTCGCGTGGGCTGGGCGTTCCAGGCCGTGCCCGCGGGCGCTTCGGGGGCTGCAGCCGCCGACTACCCCGGGGTCCTGATCCACGACCCCGAGGAAGGGCGACGCTCCTGGCTGGCCGGAAGCGTCTCGTTCGCGGTGCACGCCGGCGCGATCGGACTGCTCCTGCTCTTCGCCGCTCTCGCACCCCAGGTGGTCGACGACATCCTCGAAGTTCACCTGATTCGCGACGAGCCCGAGACCGCCCGGCCGGCCCCGATGGCCCTGGCCGAGCGCGCACTCCCGAATTTTGCGCCCCAGGTGCAGGCGGTGGCGCCCCAGATCGTGAACCCCCACATCATCTCCGACGCCTCGCCCGTGGTTCGGGCCGAAGCCCTCGAAATGGACGCGGTCGCCACCATCCGCGCGCCCACCGAGATCAGCCGCAGCTCCGCTCCGGTGGTCGAACGGGTCTCCGCAGTGCACTCTCCGATCCAGGCCCGCGCTTCCACGGTCGACATTCGCGGCGTCGGAGGACCCGCGGTGCGCGGCCCGATCAAGATTGCCGCGCCGGCCGGCCCCTCGGTGGGCCCGCGCCAGGTAACGACAACCTCCGCCAACAGGAGCTTCGGCACGGGCAAGCTCGACGTCGGGGGCACAGGATCCTCGGTGCGCGAGGGCCGCATCACCGGCCGCGACGTGGTGGGCACTCCGACCGGAGCGCCCGTAGTCAACATCAACACGACCGTCGGCGACGGCCTGCTCGGCGGCGCCGGCGGCGACGGCACGGGCCGAGGCGCCTCGGGCATCACGAATCGCCAGTGCATGGGAAAGCCCGAAGTCATGCGCTATCTGAGCGGGGTAGAGGAGAAGACCTACGACCGCTGGATCCTGCCCCCGGGCGTCGATCCCGACCAGGAAGTCACACTGCGCTTCCGGCTCGACCACACCGGGTCGGCNATCGACGTGTCCCTGGTCGATGCGAGCAGCAACGCCCTCGGAGCCAGCGCGGTCGATGCGGTCCGCTCTGCCGCCCCCTTCCCTCCCATGCCGGACGGCGTGCGCTGCCTGGCGCATATGCCAATCGTTGCGACGTTTACGAATCCGCTTGCGGGCTAACGCACTCTTCACCGTCTTCGCGTTCTCCTTCGCCGCCGCCACCGCGCAGGCGCAGCAGCGGTGCCCCGCCGTCGAGCTCCTGTACGACGAGCTCGAGAACCTCGCCGAAAAGCGCCTCGACTCGAACAAGGATTGCAAGCACGACCAATTCGTCTACTACGTCGAAGGCAAGCCCGAACGCGCCGCCATCGACAGCAACCACGATGGACGTGCCGACACCTGGACTTTCTACGAGAAAGACGGCACCACGATCGGCCGCCAGGAATTCGACATCGACGGCGACGGGAACAAGGACCGCTGGGTCCAGTACCGGGAAGGCAAGCCCGCCTCCCAGCTGGACGACCGGAACGCAGATGGAAAGCCCGACTCGAAGCTCTACTACGACGGCGGCATTGCCGCACGCCTCGAAGAAGACACGAACCTCGATGGGAAGGACGACCGCTGGGTCACCTACCGCGAAGGCGAGGTCTCCATCGTGGAAGACGACACCGACGCAGACGGCAAGCCGGACACCCGGGCCGAGTTCGACGCGAGCGGTGCCAAGACAGTGGAGAAGCAGGACACGAAGCAGGACGGCGCGTACGACGTGGCGATCCACTACGAAAACGGCGCCAAGGTTCGCGTCGAAGAGGACACCACGGGTACGGGGAAACCCGATGTCGTCACTCATTACCGCAACGGAACCATCGACCGGAAAGAAGCCGATACCACCGCTGACGGGCGCTTCGATTCGGTTGCCTACTACGAAGACGGTGCCGAGCGCCGCCAGACCCAGGACGCCGACGCGGACGGAATCGTCGATCTGATCATCTACCTCGACGCCTCCGGCGCGAAGCAGCGCGAGGAGCTCGACACGAAAAAGGACGGCAAGACCGACCTGGTGCGCTTCTTCGCGGACGGCCGCCGCGTGCGAGAAGAGGAGGACCAGAATGCCGATGGCAAGTCGGACGTAGTCACGCGTTACGACGGCGAGCATCCCCTGGTTCGAGAAGCGGACACGAACCTGGACGGCAGCAAGGACACGACGATCCAGTACCAGGACGGAACGAAAGTCAGCCAGGAAGAGGACCGGGATGGAGACGGCAAGGCCGACGCCCGCTACCGCTTCGATTCCGAGGGCACGCTCGTCTTCGAAGAGCTCGACGAGGACAAGAACGGGCACTTCGAGATCGCCAACGCCCACGCCGGAGGCAGCCTCCAGCGCCGGACCACGATCTCACGCAAATCGGGCAAGGCGGCGCAGATCGAGCACTTCGAAACGGGCAAGCTCACCCGGATGGAACTCGACGAAAGCGGCGACGGTTCGATCGACCTCTGGAACCACTACGCGGCGGACGGCACCTTGACGAGCCAGGAACAGGATTCGGACTCCAACGGCGCAGTCGACACCTGGGTAACACTCGATGCGGAGACGGGAAAGGAGCGCACCATCCGGCGGGACCGGGACGGAAACGGAAAGCCCGACGAATGGCAGAGCAACGCCCCGAACGGCGAGACCCTGAAGCTCGAAGAGGACCGCGACGGAGACGAGAAACCGGATCGGACCGTCCACTTCGAGGGCGGCGTGGCGAACCGGTTCCAGGAGGACACCAATTTCGACGGCCGCATCGACCTGCGCGGCGAGCTCGACCCTTCGGGGCAAACCACCCGAGAAGCACGCGACACCACCGGCGACGGGAAGTTCGACGTCCGCACCAGCTACGCCGGCGCCCAGAAGACCAAGGAGGAGCGCGACACCCGAGGCGACGGGAAGTTCGACGTGATCACCACGTTCGATGACAACGAGCGGGTGAAGCAGCAACAGGACACTACCGGGGACGGCCAATACGACTCAGTGATCGAATTCGAAGACGGCCTGCAGGCCGTGCAGACACGCGACACCACCGGCGACGGCAAGCCCGATGTCGTGGTGCGCTTCGATGCCGAGGAACGCCCCGCCCGGGAGGAGCTCGACGAGAACGCGGACCAGAAGCCCGACCTCGTGAAGGTCTACGAGGCGGGTGTGCTCGTACGCGAGGAGAGCGACGAGGACGCTGACGGCCGCTTCGAACTGGTGACAGCCTTCTCCGATGGCCAGGCCCAGAGTTCTAGCGCCGACATGGACGGCGATGGGAAATCGGATCTCAGCGTCACCTATACCGGCGGCAAGAAGTCGCGGCAGGAAGAGGACCTGGATTTCGATGGACGCATCGACGTCATCACGCTTTTCGACGCCGAGGAGCGCGCGACCCAGATCGATGAAGACAGCGACCGGGACGGAATGCTCGAGACGGTGACCTATCTGGAAGCCGGCCGGAAGGTGCGAACCGAGAAGGACCGCAACGCGGACGGCAAGGCCGACCTCATCGCCTGGTACGAGGGCGAGACCGTCGTGCGACAGGAGCAGGACTCGAATTTCGACGGCACGGTGGATCTCCGGAGCCGGAGCGGGAAAGGCGGCCGTTCGACCCAGGAAGCGGATACGAACGGCGACGGCACGACGGACGTCTGGATCGTACTCGATTCTGCCGGAACGGTGCTCGATCGACGCGAGGACCGATCCGGAGACGGAAAACCCGATTTCAAAGTCTGGTTCGAAAACGAGAAACCCGTTCGTCTGGAACAGGACACGAAGGGAGCCGGCTGCGCCGATCTGAAGGAGTGGTACGACGCCAACGAAAAAGTCCGTGCCCGCTACCAGGACACCACCGGCAACTGCAAGACGGATCTCTGGACGTACCTCGAGAATGGCGTGATCCTGCGCCAGGGTCAGGACACGAGCGGGAATGGCCGTCCCAACACACTGATCCACTACGACGCAGCCGGAAACGCGACAGCCCAAGAGGTGGCGAGCAGCGGCAGCGAGCCCGACAAGAAGTTCCTGCTCGGCCCTGGCGGAGTGGTGGAGGCCCAATGCACTCTGTCCGAGGACGGCAAGCGACTGAATACACGAGCCAACGTCGATGCGAATGGGACTGTCGTGGAGGTCCTGACGGACACGACCGGAAACGGCGTGGCGGATCAGCGGATCGTGTACGAGGGTGGCGCGATCGTCCGGCTCGAGGTCGATACGAACGAAAATCGCAAACCGAACGCCGCGATCTACTACGACGCCAGCGGGCAGCCAACCCACCAGGACGAGGACGCCGACCACGACGGCGTCGCAGACCAACGCTTCCGCGGGCAGGAGCCCGTCGACCTGCCCGAAGGCACCCGCATTCCGGGCGACGACTTCGGCCCACTCGGCTGTGACCGCTTCCACCGTTTCTGGTGGAAGCGCTAGCACCCGCCGGCTCCGGCCGCTCGGTCAGCGGCTCGAACAGAACTTTGGGAGAATCTGGCTCGAGACCACCGCGGCAATTGGAAATGCACGAGACCCTCTGCCCCCCTCGGCGAGTGCTTCCCCGGGGCACTGGACGAAGGACTGCCCGGGAGCCGTGCCGCCGCCTACGAGTTGAGCAGGTCTGCCCGCGTCGCGTGCAGCGGCGCACTCTCGATCGCCCGAGAGACTCTCCGGCGTGTCCGAAGCCTGGAACGGAGCTTGCACTAAAAGCTTGAGATGGCTTACGCGCACCGGCCCAACTCCGAGGTCGCGATCGAGTCCCTCAGCCTGGCAGAGCTCGAGGCCAGGACGCGCCGCGCCAACGCGGGTCGCCCGCTTTCGCTGCGCGAGTGGGTGGCGCTCGCCGAAGCGTGGCGAATTGCCCAGGCATTGCGCGAAACCAGCGGCAACCGCTCCGCAGCCTCGCGCCTGCTCGGCATCGGCCGCCGCACACTCTACGCCAAGATGGACAAGCACGGACTCAACCCGATCTGGCTCACGCACGCGTCCGAGAAGGAACAGAACGGGGCGGAACACGAGAGCGCCGCGCACATCGATTGACGCGTGGCCTGCACACGTCACGGAAAGACAGTCAAAGCCACCGGGCAGCCCCCCACTCCCCGTCGCTCGATGAGTCCGCTGGGTCCGGCTTGCGTGTACGAATCCACGCGAACCGGCGCCTGTGACCATGGCACGGCTGTTGCCGATCGCCCGTCCAGAGCCAGAGGCTCGATGGATGCGACAGATGGACCGGCCGGTTTCATTCTTGCATCTGCAGCAAGCGAAAGCAGTTGATCCCACCTGGAGACACGGCATGAAGAAGGTCCAGGCCATCATCAAACCGTTCAAGCTCGACGATGCGAAACAAGCCCTCGGCGAACTCAGCGTGGCGGGCATGACGGTGAGCGAAGTCACGGAATTCAACCGGCAAAAGGGCCATAGTGAATTCTTCCGCGGCACCGAAGTCGTAATTGATTCCCTACCGAATCTTTTCATCGAGGTCATCGTGCCCGATGACCTGGCGGACAAGGTCGTCATGCAACTGCGCGATGCGACCCGAACCGGCTCGAGCGGTGATGGAAAAATCTTCGTTCTGCCGGTGAACAACGCAGTGTGCATCCGCACCGGAGACGGCGGGGACGCAGCACTCGTCTGATCCGAGGGGTCGCACCCGACAGCGGGTGGCGTCGGATCCCGGCGGCCCACGGAAGGGCCCCGTTCGGAATCCCGGCGGCCCACGGAAGGGCCCCGTTCGGAATCCCGGCGGCGTGAACCCCCATCGGCCGGGTCCACACGCCACAGCTTCACACCCGGCCGCCCGCGATCACTACCCGGCCGATTCTGGCTACACCGGGCACTCACGCGCCTTCCGGTGCGCTTCCAGCGGCACGCACCTTGCTCTCTGTGCCGGGATCGGGGGGGAAGCCGGAGATGCACCGTGGGATCGATTCGTTGCGTGCTGTGGATCGGAGCCGCCAGCCGGTTCCTGGCCGACCTTGTGAGCGAGGCACCTACATTCGATGTGGTCTGGGAATGCGATGCCTCACAGGGTGTCCGTCTCGCACGCGACGGCTTCCACGCAGTGGTGCTCGACACCGGGGCCGACACGGCACTGGGCGCCCTGAAGGAGCTCAAGCGGGCCACCGACGCGCCCGTGCTGGTGCGCCTTGCGCCCCGCGAGGCCCAACGCGGCGGCGAACTCCGCAGCGCCGGCGCGGCCGAGGTGGTGCTTCGGGGTGGATCCCGAGAGGACCGCGACCTCCTGGCCGAGGTAGAGAACCTGTTTCGGGTGCGGCGCCGGACACGGCGTGCCGCCCTTTCTGAAATCATCGGCTCCGGACCCGCCATGACCCGGGCTCTCGGGCTCGTCGCCGTCGCCGCGCGCTCCCGCGCCACCGTGCTGCTGTCGGGCGAGACCGGCACGGGCAAGGAGGTGATGGCGCGAGCCATCCACCAGGCGAGCCCCCGATGCGACGGCGCCTTCGTCGCTGTCAACTGCGCGGCGTTTCCCGACACGCTGCTCGAGAGTGAGCTCTTCGGTCACGTGCGCGGAGCGTTCACGGGCGCCGACCGCGACAAGGTGGGGCTCTTCGAGGCGGCCGGCGGCGGCACTCTCTTCCTCGACGAGGTGAGCGAAACGTCCGGCCCCTTCCAGGCCAAGCTGCTGCGCGCGCTCCAGGAGCGCGAGGTGCGCCGGGTCGGCGGCTCGCACAGCCGGCACATCGATGTGCGCGTCGTGGCCGCGAGCAACCGCAACCTTCTCCGCGACGCAGTCGATGGGCGCTTTCGCGAAGATCTCTACTACCGGCTCGCGGTTTTCCCGATCCCGCTGCCTCCGCTCCGCGAACGCCCGACGGATGTGATCCCTCTTGCGCACCACTTCCTCGCATTCCACGGCGCCACAGAGGGCAAGTCGAACGTCGACCTCTCACCCGAGGCATGTCGGCTGCTGCTCTCGCATAACTGGCCCGGCAATGTTCGCGAACTCGAGAACGAGATCCAGCGCGCGCTTGCGATGGCCGAGTCCGGCGAGACGCTCACGCCCCAGCATCTATCCGAACGACTCGGGGCAATCCTCGATCCCGTGGAGGCTCACCTCCAACCGGGCGACACCCTCCGCGAGACCCTCGCTCGCATCGAAGCATTTCTGATCCGGCGCGCNCTCGACGGTCACGCGGGCCGGCGCGCCGCGACCGCACGCAGGCTCGGACTCACCCGCGAGGGACTTCACAAGAAGATGAAGCGGCTCGGAATCGAGTGAGTCTGCGGCCGGGCACTTCACTCGCAGTGTGCTCTCGGCTAGCGTTNCCAGACCCCGCCGATCCGGGCGCTGGAGAAGCCACAGAATGTTCAAAAAAATTCTGATCGGTGTCGCCCTGGTCGCCCTGGCGGTCTGGCTCGGTGCACCGCGCCTCCTCTACGCCCTGGGACTGCATCCCGAATGCCCGAAATTCGAGAAAAACCTCGACGGAAAATCCGCACTCGTGATCTCGACGAGCCACTCGACGATGTGCGGTGAGAAGGGCGGCACGACCGGCGTCGCAGCTTCGGAACTCATGCATCCGTACTACGAGTTCTTCGATGCAGGAATGGAAGTGGACGTCGCGAGCATTCAGGGGGGAGAGATTCCGATCGAGCCGGGGATGCTGGACTGGCCGCTGGCCGGCCCATACGAAGCCCGCTACGCGAAGGATCCGGTGCTGCAGGAAAAGATGCAGAACTCACTCGAGATCGACGGCGTAGACTTCACGAAATACGACGTCATCTTCCTCGCCGGGGGCTGGGGGGCGGCCTTCGATCTCGGCCAATCCAAGGTCCTCGGAGACAAGATCACGCAGGCAAACGCCTCGGGAGCGCTTCTCGGTGCGGTCTGCCACGGACCCCTGGGCTTGATCCAGGCCCGCGACGAAAACGGCAAACCGCTGTTGCGCGACCGACGCGTCACCGGTGTGACGGACGAAGCCGTCGCGGCACTCGGAATCACCTGCACCCCCATGCACCCCGAGACGGAACTCCGGCGTGTCGGAGCGAACTTCGAAGAAGACCACGACGCCGTGCACGAGTTGTTCACGAACCACCGGACGAAGGACGGAAACATCTTCACCGGCATGAACCAGAACGCGAGCTGCGGCACGGCGCAGGACATCATGTACGCACTCCACAGTCGCTGACAGGCGACACCCTCGAGCGTCCGGGCATCCGAGGGTCCTTTCCCGAAACAGGAACGGCGGTCCATGGCGCTGCGCAAAGACTATTCCGGCCGCTTCGACCCCGACCTCAGCCTTGCGGATTTTTCCCGCCAGGCCCTCGCCGACCTGGGACGCGAGTATCTCCTGAACGGTCATCTCCAGGATCGCGTCGGCCTCCCCCTCGTCGCAAAGCACTCCGGAGGCAAGTCCTATTTCCATTGTGCGGTCGAGGAGTGGATGGGGGCGAGCCCGATCTACACGCTCCGGATGCAGAAGGTCCTGGGGTTCGAGGGCCGGGACGTCGGCACGGTCTTCAAGAACCTCCAGCTCGACATCGGTGCGCCGCAACAGTTCATGGACTTCCAGTTCCGCCTCGACAGCCCCGAATACGGCGAGTTCTGGCTCGCGCACTGCGGCGCTCTGATGGATGTCGAGCCCTTCGGGGAGGCCAGTGTGAAGCTCATGTGCCACGACATCGAAGACCCGACCTTTGATGCGACAGCCGCCGCCACCCATCCGTGCATGAAGATGCGGCCGATCCACCGTCCGCCGCGCACACCGGCAGACCGGCATCCCCACTGCCGGTGGAAGGTCTTCATTGGCGATGAGGCCGAGCCTTACGAGCAGCACCCGAACCTCGAACGCGTCCGAGCATCGAAAGCCGCCTGCCTTCCGATCGAAGTGCCCGGGAACGACGGCGAGCCCGGCGGCTGGCCAGACTACTCGGGACCTTTCGACCCCGACTTCCAGCTGGAGGATCTCTCACACCGGGCACTCGTCGGCGTGAACCGGGAGGTCGCGCTGCAAAGCCACCTGTTGGCACGGTCGCTCTTGCTCGCTGTTTCCCAACGCCTGGACACTGCGGCGGCCACCGAGCTGGCAGAGGCCCAGTGGACGGGCACCGCGGCCCTCACGGCGGAACGGATCCGCGAACCGATGGGCATCGCTGGCGACGACATCGAGGCAGTGGCCAAGGTGTTCCAGATCCACCCCTGCTTCCACCCGCGCAGCTATGTGGACTTCCGCATCGAAATCACCGGGTCGCGAAGCGCACGCATTGCGATCCGCGACTGCCCGGCGCTGCGGGAAGCAGACCCGTACTCCTGGCTCGCGGGACTCGACGCGGCGCCCCACCGAGCGCTCGACGCCATCGCGGGAAGCGTAAATTCAAGGGCACGCTGCCGGCCGGTGGCGAGCCCCGACACCGGGACACTCGCCTGGAACGTGGAAATCGACCCGGGCGCCGAGCCCCGGGAAATGCCCGAGGAGCTCCGGCTGGCGAAGCTCAGCCGCGGGGCAGCCTTTCGCTTCGAACGAAGGCGGCCGCTCCGCAACTAGGAGCCATGCCTCCCCGGACCTTCTCCTGGTAGGCTGGACACATCCACCGGAGAGCAGCCATGTACAAAGAGATCCTCTACGAAATCGAAGATCCCATCGCCACCCTGACCCTCAACCGACCCGAGGTCCTCAATGCGTGGACCGATCGAATGAGTGCCGAGGTGAAGCACGCGCTGGCGCAAGCCGAAGGGGATCCGCGAGTGGTGACGATCCTGCTGACCGGCGCCGGGCGCGGCTTCTGCTCCGGGGCAGACCTGAAGCGGCTCCAGGCGCTCGGGAAGGGCAGCCGGGGCCGCGAGATTCCCGAAGGACTCGAGGCCGACCCGGGCGACGCCACGATGGAGGATTTCCGCGGCACCTACACCTTTCCGATGTCGATGCGCAAGCCCGTCATCGCCGCGATCAATGGACCCGTAGCCGGTATGGCGGTTCCAATCGCGCTGGCGTGCGACCTGCGCTTCGCGTCCGACCGCGCGCGCTTCACCACCGCCTTCTCACAGCGCGGTCTCGTTGCCGAGTGGGGTGTGAGTTGGCTGCTGACGCGTCTCGTCGGCCCCGCCCACGCCCTCGATATCCTGCTCTCGGCGCGGGTCTTCGACGCCGCCGAGGCCGAACGGATCGGCCTCGTCAACCGGGTACTCCCCCACGACGAGCTGCTGCCCTTCGCTCGCGAATACGCCCGCGAACTCGCCACGAGCTGCTCCCCCAGTTCGCTGGCGATCATGAAGCGCCAGGTCTACGAGAGCCTGCACGAGCGGCTCGGGTCCGTCGAAAAGGAATCGGTGCGTCTCATGCTGGAGAGCTTTCAGCGCCCGGACTTCCGCGAGGGCGTGAACTCCTTCCTCGAGAAGCGCCACCCGAAGTTCGAGCGCCTCTAGACCCGCCGGACCCGTTACACTCGGCCGGGATGGAGCCCTCCCCTTTGCGCCTCGAGATCGATGGAATTCCGGAACCGGTATGCGCCCTGGCCGAAGCCCTGGAAGCATCGGGCTACGCCACCTGGATCGTGGGCGGAGGCCTGCGCGACCTGTTGTGCGAAAAGCCGCCCGGCGACTTCGATCTGGCGACGGCGGCACCGCCCGAGGCCGTGCTATCCCGCTTCCCGCGCGCGGTACCGATCGGTCTGCGCTTCGGAACCGTCATGGTGCCCACCCCGGCCGGTCCAGTCGACATCACGACGCTGCGGGGCAACGACATCGAAGAGGATCTGGGCCACCGAGACTTCACCGTCAACGCGCTCGCCTGGCATCCCGGACGGGGCGAGCTACTCGACCCCTTCGACGGCCGATCGGATCTCGCCAAGGGACGTTTGCGCGCGGTTCGATGCGCTGCCGATCGACTGGCCGAAGATCCCCTGCGGGCGCTTCGCGCCGTCCGCTTGGTGGCCACCCACGGCCTGGAGATCGACGACGAACTCGCACAGGCACTCGGCGATGCGGTGCCCGCACTCTCGCGCGTGGCTCGCGAGCGCGTCCGCCACGAACTGGTGACACTGCTGCTCGCACCGGGGGTGGCGACAGGTCTCCGGCTGCTTCGAGATGGCGGTCTCGAGGCCCGGCTCGCTCCCGCTGCCGCCCCGGACGCCGCCGCCGTGGTCGAGGCATTGCCGGCTCGACTGGAACTCCGACTCGCGGGCTGGCTGCGCGGAGCGCGCCCGACCGCAATCCTCCGCAAGTTGCGCTTCGCACGGCGCACGACAGATAGCGTCGCGGACCTCCTGCGCTGGCACCCGGTGGAATGGAACGTCGACACGCAGCGCGACGTCGCGGTCAGACGCCATCTGAAGCAGATCGGTCCCGAGCGAGCGGATGACCTGGTGGCCCTGCGGCATGCCGAATTGCGCGTCGGCGAGTCGGCCGGAACNCCCCGCGCGGTCGCCGGCCTCGCGCAGCTAGAAGCCCTGGTGGCGGCTTTCGAACGCGTCCGCCAAGCGGGGGACCTCGCCCTCCGCCGCCGCGATCTCGCGATCGACGGCAAGGAGGTGATGCGGCTGCTGGGCTGCGGCCCCGGGCCGCACGTGGGGCGGACCCTCGCCTTCCTCACCCACTGCGTCGTAGAGGATCCCAGCCGCAACACACCCGAGACGCTGCACCGCCTCGTGGAAACGCTCGCGGCGGAACCGAAAGGAGGAGACAAATCGTGACTTCGAGCATCGGAGTAATCGGAGCCGGCGTGATGGGTAGCGGAATCGCGCAGACCCTGGCGACGGCGGGTCACCCCACCGTGTGCACCGACGTGTCGGAAGAGGCACTTTCGCTGGCACAGGAGCAGGTCCGGAAGGGGCGCTACGGCTTCGAACGTGCGGTCGAACGGGGCAAGCTCGAAAAAGAGGCCGCCGAAGCGGCTTATGGACGGCTGCGCTTCACGAATTCGCTGGAAGAGGCGGCGAATTGCGACCTCGTCGTCGAGTGCGTGCCGGAGCGCCTCGACCTCAAGCTGCGCCTGTTTCGCGACATCGACGCCTTGGCACCGGATGGAACGATCCTGGCATCGAATTCCTCGGGCTTCCCCATCGCGGCGCTCCAGGCCGTAACCGACCGGCCCGACCAGGTGATCGGCTGGCACTGGGCATCTCCGCCCGTGATCATGCGATTCGCCGAGATCGTCGTCACCGAGCAGACGAGCCCTGAAACGATCACCAGCGTCGAGAGCATTGCGCGCAGCTGCGGAAAGAACCCGGTGGTGGTGAAGGACGCGCCCATGTCCTGGGGGTACGTCTCGAACCGGGTCTACTTCGCCATGATCCGCGAGGCCCAGCAAGTGGTGGAAGAGGGAGTCGCAACGCCCGACCAGGTGAACCAACTGATGGTCGACTGCTTCAACTGGCCCGTCGGGCCCTTTGCGATGGTTCGGGGTGCATCCGAGGGCTGGCAATAGATCCCCTTGCCGGGACACCGGCCGGATCTCCCGGTAGTCACCGGGCCCAGCCGCCCCGTCAGCTCGGAACCCGGCGCATGCGAAGCAGAAGCAGGACGCCGACGGCTCCAAAACACAGGTTCGGAAGCCATAGCGCCACGACGGCCGGCACCCCCACGTCGACGAGAGCCTCGCCGAAGCTGACCATGCCGTAGTAGCCACCGACGACCAGCGCGCTCAGCAGCGCGCCCCACGCACGTCCGCCGCGCATGCGAATCGTGCCCAGGGGAACCGCCAGCAGGGCAAAGACGATCGGTGCGAAGGGAACGGCATAGCGCCGCTGGATCTGACTCTGGTACTTCTCGAGCTTCTCCTTGACCAGGTGGTTCAGCGAACCTCCAGCGCGAGTGGTCGCGACCGCTTCGCGGAGCTCCGGCAGGGTCATGTCCCTGGGGCGCAGCAGGCCCCGGCCGAGGAATCCCGTTGCTACCGGGAACGAGTATTCGAAGGTTCGGAAGGAGACCCGCTGTCCCACCTCACTCCCGTCGGAATCACGCTGGATGTCTCCATCGCGAAGCATCACGCGACCCACCCCCGTCTCCGTATCGAAGTCAAACTGCCCGGTGCGGGCGAATACGAAGAGCGGCCGCTCCGGATCCGCCTGGTCGGCAATGAATACCCCCTCGAGGCTATTGTCCCGGCCGCGGCTCTCGACGTAGAACATCCGTTTTCCGACCTGGGTGAACGTCTTCGGCTGGATCATGCGACCCGAGGCCGTGATCGACTTCAGGAGGTCGCGCAGCGTCCGCTTCGCGCGGTGCTCCTGCTCGAAAACGATGTACCCACTGATCAGAGAAACCACGGCACCGATCATCAGTACGGGGACCACCATCTCGCGGAGTCCGATGCCGCAAGTGCGCAGCGCGAGCATCTCCGAATCGGAAGCGAGGCGACCCATGCCGACCAGCGCACCAAAGAGGAAGGCAATGGGCACCGTGTAGGCGAGGGTTACGAGCACGATCGAACCCAGGACAGTCAGGATGTCGCTGGCCGTGACACCGATCAACAGGAGTTCGTTGACGCGCCGCAGCAGGTTGTGTGCGATGAAGACCACGGACACGGTGACGAGACCCACGGTGCCATAGCTCACCACTTCGGTCGCGAGGTAACGGGAAACCGTCCACGGTCCGCGCATGCCCGGATCCTATCCGATCCGGTAGAGTCTGAGCGCCGATGGACCCCGAGAAGCTGAAAGACACCGCACGTTGCGTCTTCGACGCGCTGGGCGGAGCCATGACCGCAACGATGATTCATCTGGGTGATCGCCTCGGTCTGTACAGAGCACTATTCGAGCTAGGCGATGCCTCGAGCGAAGAACTGGCGCGTCACGCGGCACTCTCCGAACGCTGGGTACGCGAGTGGCTCTACCAACAGGGAGCCGCCGGCCTGCTCGAGCACCGCGGCAACCTGCGTTTCGCTCTCTCGGAGGAGGCCGCGGCACTGCTCGCCGATGAGGGGCACCCCGCCTTCGGTGCGGGCTTCTTCGCACACCTTCCCCAACAGCTCCGCGTGGTCGAGCAGCTACCCAGCGCCTTCCGAAGCGGCATCGGGCTGCCCTACGACGCCATGGGCCCCGAGGGCGCCGCAGGCATCGAACGCGGGCTCGCCCCGTGGTTCCGCAGTCTACTGGTGCCAACCGTCCTGCCCCGGATCGAGGGGCTCGTCTCCGCGCTCGAACGGGGCATCGCCGTGGCGGACGTGGGTTGTGGCGGAGGCGCCGCGCTGCTGGCCATGGCGGCCGCCTTCCCCTCCTCGGAGTTCCACGGCTACGACATCTCGCGTCATGCTCTCGCACTCGCCGAGTCGAACCGGCAGAGCGCCGGAATCTCGAACGCGAGCTTCCGAGACCCGACGCGCGATCGCCTGCCGGCGGACCCCACCTACGGTTTCGTCACGACCTTCGACTGCCTACACGACATGGCCCACCCCGAGCGCGTGATGCGTGCGATCCGGAGCTCGATCCTTCCAAAAGGAATCTGGCTCATCGCCGACATCAAGGCGCACCCGAGTTGGGAGGAGAACGTCGAGCACAACCCGATGTCGGCGATGATGTACGGCTCGTCGGTGCTCACATGCATGTCGTCGGCGCTCTCGGAGCCCGACGGCCTGGGACTGGGAACCCTGGGATTCCATCGCGAGTTGGCGGAACAGATGGTGCGGGACGCAGGCTTCTCGAGCTTCGAGTCGATCGACGTGGACCACCCGGTGAATGCTTTCTACCTCGTTCGCCCATGAAGATCGGGCTCGTGGGCTTTGCGGACAGCGGAAAGACCACCGTCTTCGGTGCTCTCACGGGCCTGACTGTCGCAACCGGTTATGCCGCGCGGCGCGATAAGGCCAACGTGGGTGTGGTCAAGGTGCCGGACGCCAGGGTGGACGCACTCACCAAACTCTACCAGCCGAAAAAGAAGACCTACGCCGAAATCGTGTTCACTGACCTGGCCGCCGGCAGCGGACCCGGAATCGAGCGCGCTGTCTTGAACGCCATGCGCAATCTCGACGCGCTCTGCCAGGTCGTGCGGGCCTTCCCGGACGCCGCCGGTGAGGCGCCGGACCCGCTGGACGAACTCACCGGCCTCGAAACCGAGACGATTCTCGCCGACCTCGAGGTCGTGGAGCAGCGAGTGGAGCGCCTGCGCCGAGACCGCAGCGACGCCCGGGAACTCGCCCTGCTCGAGCGCCTGCAGGGCGCCCTGGAGAGCGAGACCCCGCTGCGCCAGCTCGGGCTCTCGGAAGCAGACCTGCGCACCGTGTCGGGCTACGCCTTTCTCACACTCAAGCCGCTGCTCCTGGTCCTGAACGTCCCGGAGGGCGACGTGGCCGCACCCGCGCCGGCGGAGTTCTCGGCAGCGGCCGAGAAGCGCGGCCTCGGACTGACCGTGCTGTCCGCAGCCGTGGAGATGGAGATCGCTCAGCTGCCCGACGCTGAACAGGCCGAGTTCGCCACCTCGCTCGGCCTCGACGAGCCCGCACGCAATCGTTTCATCCGCGCGGCATTCGAACTGATCGACCTGGTCTCGATGTTGACGACGGGCCCCGACGAGTGCCGCGCCTGGCCCATCGCGCGGGGCACCCGGGCGCCCCGCGCCGCGGGAAAGATCCACTCGGACATCGAGCGCGGCTTCATCCGGGCCGAGGTCGTGAGGTGGGAGGATCTGATCGAATTGGGGAGTGAGGCCCGGTGCCGCGAGGCTGGAAAACTTCGAGTAGAAGGAAAAGACTACATCGTAAGTGATGGAGATGTGGTGAACTTTCGCTTCAACGTGTGAGGAGCAGGCCAGGGGCTGCGCACCTGGGACTCCTAGCGTCCGGGTATCTCGGGAAGGATGCGCCCCGCCGTATTCCCAGCGTCGATCACGAAGTCCGCGCCCGTACACGAACTGCTCTCGTCCGAGGCCAGGAAGACGCTGAGTTGGGCGATGTCATCGAGTCGTTCCGCGATCGTGCGCTTCTTCTGCGGTGGCAGCACGGGCATCTGCGCCGCCATCACACGCTCCATGTCGACTCCCTCGGACAGGTAGGGCGCCACCATATGCGGACTCCCGGCCTCGGGACAAACGGCGTTCACGCGGATGCCGTGGCGGCCGAGTTCGAGAGCGGCCACCCGCGTCATACCCCGAACCGCCCACTTGCTCGCGGCGTAGGCGATCAGGGAAGTCGCCCCCCGGGTTCCGTCGACCGAGGCGATGTTCACGATCGAGCCACCGCCCGCTTCCCGAAGCGCCTCGGTGGCGGCCCGCATGCCGAGAAAGACCCCGGTCTGGTTCACCGAAACGACGCGTTCGAATTCGGCCACGCTCGTATCCGCCATGCCCTTCATCAGAAGAATTGCCGCGTTGTTCACGAGCACATCGAGCCCGCCCAGCTCCTCGGTGCACAAATCGATGCCCCGCTGCCAATCGGCTTCGCTCGTGACGTCGAGGTGAAGGAAGGAGGCGGCAGCGCCGAGTTCATTCGCCACCGCTTGCCCGGGCTCGTCGAGAACATCCACGCAGAGCACGCGAGCACCCTCCGCCACGAACCGCCCCGCGATGGACTCGCCTGTTCCCCGCGCCGCGCCGGTGACCATCGCCCGCTTGCCTTCGAGCCGTCCCATACCAACTTCCTCCCAAATGTCCCCGTCTAACCTTCGGCGTCGACCGGTCCCACCGCTGCGTCGATCGGTCCCACCGCTGCGTCGATCGGTCCCACCGGCGACATCTCGCGGGCAATCCGGTCGATCTCAGCGGACTCCATGATCGTGAGTTCCACCGGCTCGCCGCCGCTGTCGAATACCTCGACACGCAGCCCGGGCGGCGGGCGAACGCCGCCGCGGTGCACCACGAAGCGGCGCTTCGAGTGCACGAGGTCGAGCTTCCAGCCATCGAGCAACCGCGCCTTGGTACGGCACGACATCTGGGTAATCCGATCGCCCGCGGCGAGCGTGTAATGGATGCGCAGCGTCTGGCCCGGTGATACCGGGGCGCGTCCGTAGAGCAGCTGGCGCTTCCGGGGAAAACGCAGGTAGTGCTCGATCTCCGCGCGGCCGTCGCCAGTCGCCTCTAGCTCGACGTCCACCTCGAGCCACTCATCCGGCTCGAGTGCGATCTGGGCAACGCCCTGCACGAGCTGCCATTCGCGCATGTCGACGGTGAAGCGCTCATCGAGCAGGAGCGAGACCTCGAGATCCCAGCTGTCGCGCGGCGGAAGGCTGAGCCCGGCGATATCCACCACCAGCTCCGACAGGTCGGGCGGCAGGTCCACCGCGCCCGGCGCCTCTGCGAAGACCCGCCCGCTGAACGTGTCGTAGCCGGAGCATTCCGAACCCTCGAACTCGCAGACGACCAGCCGTCCATCGGGATCGAGCGCCCCGATCGTGCGCAGGTTCACGTTTCCGAAAAAGAGGTGGCGCCCCGTGTCGTAGCGCCGGAAGAGACTCCGGCCGTGCAGAGCGCCGCCGGAGTCCGCGCGCCCCAGGTAGTCGAGCACGCTGAGCGGTACATCCGACTGGGCGTAGGGCTCGGTCACCAGGACGCGCGTTCGATCGGGAAGCAGTGCGACCAGAAAACCCCAGTTGTGCGAGAGCCGTTGGGCAAACACATCGGTGCTCCCGGTCTGGTGCCCCGAAGACTCGTCGGACGTGAAGATCACGAGCGTATCGTCCCGCACACCGGACGCCTCGAGCCACACCATGAACTCACCGATCGCCCGATCGAGGTATTGGAAGGCGCCGCGCACATTTTCCTTCGCGTTGGGGGACTGGTAGGACAGCGGAACGGTGTAGGGATGATGGGTGCCCACGGTGAGGAGGGTCAGGAACCACGGCTCAGCGGATTCCTGCAGCGATTCGATCAGCTCCGAGGCCTGCTCGAAAAACGCCCGGTCATCGACTCCCCAGGTGGTGCGGAGGTAGTAGCGGTCGAACCACTTGTGGCCCAGCACGCGCTCGAAGCCAATGCGCTCCATGAACTGATCCTTCAGCATGAACGCGAGGGGCGCCGCCTGGAGATAAACGGTCTGGTAGCCGCTGGCTCGGAGAATCTCGGGCAGGCAGGTGCGCCACGGCCGGGTCGACGCGACCGTCATCTTCGGCATGCCGCGCACGAGAGCGGGCATCTCACCGCACAACAGCGCGTAGAGCCCGCGGTTCGTGCGCCGGTTGTGGGTGAGGAACGTCGCGAAACCCACGTTCTCGCGGAAGACGCTATCGAGCTGCTTCATTCGCAGCGCGGGATTGCGCCGGTGCACCCGCGCCGCGGACTGGAGGTAGGCGCCCGAGACCCCCTCCACGACCACGAGCAACACGTTTCGGCCTCCGCCGCCGAGCGCGACACGAGGCGCGCCGGTCAGGTCGCCGCGCAGCTCCGGCAAGCGTTCCGCGAGGGCGTCGGACGAGTTTGGGCGCTCCCGCGCCCCGGCCCCACCGCGCAGCAGCGAGAGAAGGTCGCGCTGCACGGGATTGGCCTGACGCCAGGTCTCGACGGAGGCAGAAAGGGGCCAGGCAGCCGTCGCGGCCAGCAGCACCAGGCCCGCCGCCAGGATCCCCCAGGCGGGAGGCCGCTGCGCCCCTCCGAAACCGAACCAGGCGAGTGCCGCCACGCCGACCATCAGGAAAAAGACGAGCAGGGGATGCGTCAGCGCAGCGGCCGAGCCGCTGAGGAAAGTCATGTCTCCCAGATACGCGGCGTCGCCGAGGCTCACCACGGAGCCCAGCGCGAGGACCGTCTCGTAGTTCGCCACCTCGAGTGACGCGAACAACAACACCAGCGCCACCGCCGCCGCGCGCGATAGACGCGCCAAGAGGAACAGCAGTGCCAGTCCGACAGCCGCGACCCCGGCGTCGGCCGCGAAGCCGTGAAGATCCGCCGGAACCGGCGCGACCTCGGTCTCGGCGAGCAGCAGCGCGCGCAGTGCCCAGGGAACCAGCAGCAGGGACAAGAACGCCGCGATCCGGCGCACGCCGCCCCCCGCCCTTCCCGCCGCACCGCGCGCATCCGCCACGACAGGTGAGCATACCGGCCCGCGGGCGCCGTCGCGCGGGCGTCAGCGCAGGTAGCCGAGTTCGCGGAGCGTGGCCTCGGTTTCTGGATCCAGAACGCCGTCGCGAGGGGCCGGCGGTGCGGTGTCGGCGCCATACCTTTCGACCAGGATCTCGAGCGCTTCCTGCATGCGGCCCGCGACTGCGGGCGCGCTGGCGGCGAGATCTCGCGTCTCACCCGGGTCGGCCTCCACGTCGTAGAGTTCGTGTCGACCGTCCGACCCCCAGATGAACTTATGAGGCCCGACGCGCAGCGACCGAATGCGGCGGCGGAAGGGGGCGAGCCCCGGCCCCTCGCGCGCCGGTTCGGGAAAATAACTGAGGAACTGCGCCGGGTAGTAGTACTCGGCGACCACCGGACGCTCGTCCGGGAGCGGACCCGCGAGCAGGTCCTCGCCGACGCTGCGGGTGTCACCCGGTGCGACGCCCGCTGCCGACGCGATGGTGTGGAATACGTCGGTCAGTTGCACGGGGTCGCGCCGCAGGCTGCCCGCACCTCCGCCGCCCGGCGGCCGGATCGCNAGGGGAATGCGCAGGGTGCTGTCGTAGAGCGCGAAGGAATGCCCCTGGTGGTCGTTGTCGCCGAGATTCTCGCCGTGGTCCGAGGCCACCACGACCAGGCTCGAATCCTCGAGCCCGCGATTTCGCAGCAATTCGAGCAGCTCTCCCAGCGCAGAATCGACCCAGGCCAGTTCGGCGTCGTAGAGAGCCGTTCGGATCGGCAGGAGTCCATCGGGCACACGGCTGCGGTCGAGGTACCAGTCGACGACTCCGAAATTGGCCCGCTTCCTTTGCGCGGGGGTAACCCCCGGACCGAGGAACCGGTCCTGCCAGGCGCGTGGAGCCGAGTAGGTCCAGTGGGGTTCGATGTAGTTTACGAAGAGGAAGAACGGCCTGTCGCGATCCCGCGCGTCGAGCCACTCCATCACCGCCCGGTTGGTACGCATCGCTTGTCCGTGACCGCGTTCGCGCCACATCTCGCCCACGTAGCCAAAACCCTGGGTGAGATTCGTCTTCTCCCCCACCCAGGCGTTGTTCGAGAAGGCGGCCGTCTCGTAACCGTCAGCGGCGAGCAGTTCCGCCAGGGTTTCGGCCTCCTCCGAGAGATACTGGCTCTCCTGTGTCGCACCGTGAGTCATCGGATACAGGCCGGTGAAGAGCGAGGCGTGGGAGGGAACGGTCCAACTCGACGTGGCGAAGGCCCGCTCGAACAGAATCGCCCGCTCGGCAAATGCGTCGAAGCCGGGGGTCGTCGCTCGGGGATAGCCGTAGGCGGAGAAATGGTCCGCACGCGTCGTGTCCAGGATCACCAGCACCACATTCGGGCGTTCGTCTCCGGTACACCCGGTGAATAGCCAGGCGCAGACCGCGAGTGTCGTGCACAGCCCCTTCACGACGCCGCATCCCCCAGCCCCGCCCACGCTTGCCTCACGGCAATGCATCCCGCACGAACAGGAAGCCCTTCCCGCCCGTTGCCAGCATGTCTGCGAGCAGCGGCAGATCGCGCGCCCAGGCCAAGAGGAGCCACGCGGCNAGCACCCCCACCACGACCGCCACGCGGCGGTCGCCGGCCAGCCGCGCCCGAACCTCGCCGGGATGTGTCGCGGCCCAGCCGACCGCAACGGCGAGCAGCGGACGCAGGGGCACGGCGTAGCGGGACAGCGAGTAGGTGATGCCGTAGAGCACCACGGCGTGGCCGATGGCGAGCAGCGCAAAGCCCCGGAACGGCGAGGCGGGCTGCGCCGCCAGCCCCAGGCCGCCGCCCGCGTAGAGGAGCGCCGTCCACACGACGCAGAGAACGGTCAGCGCAGCGACCAGGGGGCGCGGCGACGCCACGCCGTACCAGTCGTTCCGGAGGTGACGCAGCACGAAGTTGTCCAGAGTGAAGAGGTGCGCCGCCTCCCACGCCGACTTCGACAGGAAGCGACTGGGATGCGCCCGGATGCGCTGCTCCGCACGGGCGAGCGCGACGCGCTGCACCATCCCCGGGTCGCGCTCGACCGCCACCATGTAGTGCATGTTTCCGATCGCGGCCCACGTCGGGCTCCAGCGGTCGTCCTTGTCCACCTGGTGGGCCCCGGGCTCGGTGCCGACCAGCAGGTTGTACGGCCCATTGGTGTCGACGAAGAAGGCGTCGCCCCAGACCCGGAGGTTGCGAAACGACCAGGGCAGCACCACACAGCACGTGGCGACTGTCAGAACACCGAACGCCGCGAGCATGCGTCGGCGCTCCGCCCTCCCCCGAGCCGCTTGCAGCCAGGCCCACGGCAGCAGCAGCGGCAGGAACGTCAGCAGCTGGGGGCGCGTCAGCGACGCCAGCCCGAAGGCCAGCCCGGCGCCCGCCCAGTCGAGCCAGCGCCAGCGGTCGGTGCCGCGCAGCAGGAGCACGAGTCCGCCGAGCAACAACGCCACGTAGAGCGTCTCCGACCAGAGCAGGTGCGAGAAGCCCACCAGCACCGGATCGAGCGCCACGAGCCACGCCGCGCCCCGCGCGGCCGCGCGGCCGCCCACGCGCCCTCCGAGGATCGCAACCAGCGGCACGGCGAGCGCACCGAGCAAAGCCTGGACCGCGCGCACGGCCCCCGCCCCCTCGCCGATGCCGACGAAGACCGCCATGAACGCCGGGTGCAGCGGCGGCCGGAAATTCGACGCGAAGCCCTCGCCCCGGGCCAGCCCCTCCGCCAGACGCCAGTAGTCGATCTCGTCGTTGACCGGCGTCGGGTCGGGAAAGAGCGCGACGAGACCACAACGCAGCAGGAGCGCCGCAACGACCGCACCGATCAGCCACGGGTCACGGAGTGCTGCAGGAGTAGAATCGGGTCGGGCCATCATGCAGTGCTCGGCGCCATGGTAGCCCGCGCGGCGCGCGAGCCGGCCCGCACCCGGCCCCGCCGGTGATATAATCGCGCCCGAATCGGAATGGATCTCGCCGGTTCCAGCATGGCTGCCGCAAATCCGTGGCAAATGTAGGAAAGCAGCGCCAGCGAATCCGCCCCACCAAGCCCGAAACAGGAGGTAGCCATGCCCAATCTACACGAGTTCACTGCGACCACGATCGACGGAGATCAGCGGTCACTGAGTGATTTCAAGGACCGGGTTTGCCTGATCGTGAACGTGGCTTCGAAATGCGGGCTGACCCCCCAGTACGACGGACTCCAACGCCTCTACGGCCGTTTTCAGACGCAAGGGCTCGAAATCCTGGCCTTCCCATGCAACCAGTTCGCGGGTCAGGAACCCGGCGGCGAGGCGGAGATACGCGAGTTCTGCACCGCGAACTACGACGTCACCTTTCCCCTGTTCGCAAAGGTGGATGTGAACGGCGACGACCGGAGTCCGCTCTACGCCTGGCTCACGAGCGAGGACACTGCACCCGAGGGACCGGGCGACGTGAAATGGAACTTTGAAAAGTTCCTGGTCGATCGCGGTGGCCATGTGGTGGCCCGCTTCGAGCCCCCGACCGAACCCGAGGCCAAAGACGTTCTGGCCGCAGTCGAAGCCGCACTCGGCTGAGCCGACTGGCTTCGCGCGGACCATGGTTCGACGGACCGGCGCGGCCCACCCGTCGACCCTCGCGCTGCTCGCGGGCCTGCTGATCATCGCGGGCGGCCTGCGCTGGCTCGCCTTCGAGACAGCGCGACCCGTCGCGACGCTCGGCGACGAGAACTACTACGCCCAGGTCGCAGACAGCATCGCGCGCGGTGACGGGCACATCTACATCGGAAAGTTCGAGGGTGCGTCGCGCGCCTGGCGCCCCCCCGCCCACGCCTGGCTGCTGTCGCTCGCGGCCGCCCCCGACGGGGCTGCGAACACGCCGGTCGTTCGATTCCAACGCCTGCAGATCCTCTGGGGCACCCTCCTCGTGCTGCTCACGGCGCTGCTCGGTCGCGCGCTCTTCGACCTGCGTACCGGTGTGCTGGCCGGACTGCTGGCGGCCCTCTGCCCCGCACTCATCGCCCACAGCCACTTCTTGTGGTCCGAGACCCTCTTCGCCGTCCTCGTGATGACGGGGCTGCTCGGGGTCGTCTCGGTGGCGCGTCGGCCTCGACTCCCGATCGTCTTCGCGACAGGGGTCGTCTTCGGTGCCGCCGCGCTCACCCGGGAACTCGCCCTCCTGATCGCCGCCGCATCGGGACTCTGGTGGATCGACCTCGCCGCCCCGGCAGACCGGCGCGCTGCGACACTTCGCGGCGGGCTCCTGCTCGCGGTCGCGCTCGCCGTCACCGCCCCGTGGGTGCTGCGCAACTACGAGACCCTCGGCCGATTCGTCGGCGTATCGACCGTGGGCTGGTTCGCCGCCGCCGAGGGCAACAGCCTGGAATCCCCCGCGTGGTGGGAACAGCGCGGCCCCGTGCAGGGGCGCTTCCACGCCCGCTACTTCTCCACGCGTGACGAACTTGCCCGCCTCGACCTGGCCCGCGACCACGCGCTCGAGCGGGTGCAAGCCGAACAACCGGGATGGATCGGCAAGAAGCTGGTCCGCAACCTGGGACTCCTGCTCAACCCGGATTCGGTGGTGCGCACCAAGGTCCGCAACGGCGCCTACGGGGATCGACCCGCCGCCCCGGCGCGCTGGCTCCTGGCCGTGAGCGGCCCCGCCTGGCTCGCACTGGCGGCGACTGCGGCGCTCGGCGTGGCGGCGGCCCGGGCGGGCGGGCGCAGGGCACTGGCCGTACTGCTCCTCGGCGGTGTCATCCTGGTGCATGTGGCCGCAAACGCCACACCGCGCTTCCGCGTCCCCTGGCTGCCGCTGCTGTGCATCTACGCGGCTCACGCTCTGATCCTGGGCCGGCGGATACCCTCTGCCCTCGACCGCAGGGGGGCCATCGGCGCCGCGGTGGTGCTGGCGGCGATCTTCGGCCTCGGGGTCCCGTACTTCTGGATGCTCGGCGGGCGCCCCTGAACTCCACCGGATTCCCTTGACAGTCCGCCCGGTTCGGGTTTACGAACCAACGTTCACCGGCATCGGCCGGCCTCGGGGAGACACATGCCCACGACCGCAAGCCGCCGCCGCTCGATCGACTCGGCCGCTACCCGTGAAGCGATCCTCGACGCCGCCGAGGCGCTTTTCGCCGAGCGCGGCTTCGCCGGTGCCGGCATGCGCGAGATCGCGGAGGTCTCCGATCTCACTCCGGCGAGCCTGTACAACCATTTCCGCAGCAAAGAGGCGCTCTACGAGGCGGTGCTCGCCCGTGCTCTCACCCCGCTGCTCGAGATCCTTCGAGACTTCGCGAGCCGGGACCAGAGCCTACCCGCCGCCGACGAGATGGTGGGTGCCATCATGGCGCGCCTGGCGCGCACGCCGCACGTCCCCCGCCTGCTCCACCACGAGGCGGCCAGCGGCGCCGAGCGCCTTCAGCACATCTCGCGGGAGTGGATCCGGCCGCTCTTCGAGCAGGGCATTTCCGCGCTGAGACGGGATCCGATCAATCCCTGGGGAGAAGGCGAGCAGGCCCTCGTAATCTCGGCCTGGCTCCACATGGTTTTCGGACACTTCGCCCTGGCACCCCTGCTCGCAGAGGTGCGGGGCGAAGACCCGCTCTCGCCCGACGCCCTCGAGCGCCAGACCCACTTCTTTCGCAAGCTCGCCCGGCTGATGATGACGCCCCGGACCCCGAGCTCCGAGCCCGACCCGACCGACGGCGTCTGAAACGCTTCAGGTGCCCGGCAGGCCGGGCGGCGGCCCCGCGTCGCCGGGCCACTGCGCCGTCTCGTTCAGGCTGACGACGCTGCGCTCGCCCGAACTTGCGGCCAGGAAGCGGCTCACGCCGGTGTAGACCGGCTCGAATAGGAAGAGCCGCTGCGTGCCCAGGATATGAGAGGCCCAGGCGTTGATGACTCCTCCGTGGCAGACGACGGCGACACGCATTCCCGGGTTGGCCGCGATGACCCCCTCGAGCGCCCCGACCACCGTGGCCCGGAAGCTCTCGGCATCGCCCTCGAGATAGAAGCCACTCGCCACCAGCGCTCTCCAGCTCTCGTAATCCGTGGCCTTGAGTTCCTCCAGCGGCACGTAGTGCGGGGCCTCGGCGTCGAACTCCGCGACGCCCGGCTCGATCCGGGTCTCGAGCCCTCGCACCTGCGCCAGGGGCTCGGCCGTCTCGAGCGCGCGGCGCAGCGGGCTCGAGTAGAGTGCGTCCAGAGGTTCCCTCTCGAGCCAGCGCGCCAGCCGCCGCGCCTGCTCGCGCCCCTCCTCAGAGAGGGGCGGGTCCGCAGGACTCCCGTCCGTGGTGGACAAGCGCAGCGGCAACGCGTGACGGACGAGGAGCAGTTCCATCGCGCGGGCGACTCAGTCGAGATACATGCCGCCGTTGGCGGCGAAGACCTGGCCGGTCGTGTACCCGAAGAGCTTCGGGTCCGCGATCGCGCAGATGGTCGCCCCGATCTCCTCGGGCTGTGCGATGCGTCCCACCAGCGTCGCGCGCTCCATGGCGCGGCGTCCCTCATCGGGAACCTTGGCAAGCATCGTCGTGTCGACGGGGCCGGGAGCAATGGCGTTGGCTCGGACGCCGTAGGACGCGAACTCGCGGGCCGTTGTGCGCGTCATCGCCTCGATCGCGCCCTTCGCCGCCGTATAGTCGATCTGACCCACATTTCCGTTGCGCGCACTCACCGATGAGAAGTTCACGATGAAACGGTTGACACCATCCGCGAGCGGCTGGTTTCCGTTCGCCTTGAACAGCGGATGCCAGTGCTGTGCGGCCACTTCCCGGGTGAAGAGAAACGTCCCGTGCAAGTGGACGGCGAGCACCGCACGGAACTCGTCGAAATCCTTCTTGGCGATTCTGGCGTCCCGCGTGATGCCAGCCACGTTGACCACGCCGTTGATGCAGTCGCTGACCTCGAGCGCCCTGGCGACTGCTCTCCGAACCTCGTCCTCCTCGGCGACGTTGGCGGCGACCACGACCGGCTCCGGCCCGCCGGCAGCCTTGATCTCCATGCGGGCCTCATCGAGGCGGGCGGGGTCGATGTCCACCAGCACCACCTGGGCACCGTGCACCGCCAGCGCCTCGGCGACGCAGCGACCGATCCCCTGCCCCGCCCCGGTCACGACGTGGGTCTCTCCCTCGAAAGCACCCTCGCGCAAAACCCGTTCCATCTCGTGCTCCCTCTGCTCGTGTGCGTCCTCGCCGCAGGGCTTTATCATACGGCCATGAAAGACTTGAAGCTCGGACTACAACTCGGCTACTGGCAGGCGCAGCCGCCGCCGGATCTCGCCGGCATCGCGGCGGAAGCGGAGAGCCTCGGATACGACTCGATCTGGACGGCGGAGGCCTGGGGCTCGGACGCATTCACGCCGCTGGCGTGGATCGCCGCCCACACCTCGAAAGTCCGCCTGGGAACGGCGGTAGTCCAACTGTCGGCCCGCACCCCGACGGCGGCGGCGATGGCGACCCTCACCGTGGACCACCTGTCGAAGGGCCGCGTGATGCTCGGCCTCGGCGTCTCGGGCCCGCAGGTCGTCGAGGGCTGGTACGGACAGCCCTTCGGCAAACCGCTCGCTCGCACGCGCGAATACGTCGACGTCATCCGCCAGGTGTTGCGCCGCGACGCCCCGGTCCGCAACGATGGTCCGCACTACCCGCTTCCCTACACGGGTGAAAACGCGTGGGGCCTCGGCAAGCCATTGCGTTCGATCACGCACCCGCTGCGCCCGGAGGTGCCGATCTTCCTGGGCGCGGAGGGCCCGAAGAACGTCGCCCTGGCGGCCGAGATCTGCGACGGCTGGCTCCCACTCTACTACTCGCCCTACCGCCCCGAGGTCTACGCCGACTCGCTGAAACACGCGAAGCCCGGCTTCGAAATCGCGACGACCATCGCCATCAACGTCACCGACGACGTTGCCGCGGGCCTCGTGCCAATCAAGGCGATGCTCGGCTTCTACATCGGCGGCATGGGGGCCAAGCGGCGCAACTTCCACAAGGAGCTGCTGGGCCGCATGGGCTTCGAGGCCGAGGCGGAGAAAATCCAGGAACTCTTCCTGGAGGGCAAGCGCGAAGAGGCCATCGCCGCCGTCCCCGAGCAATTCGCCGACGAGATCTCCCTGGTGGGCCCCCCGGAGCGCATTCGCGACCGACTCGAGGCCTGGCGCGAGACCCCCGTCACCTCGCTTTTGATCGGGAGCCACGACAAGGAGCAGCTGAGAACAGCCGCGGAACTCGTGCTGGGTGCCTAGCGTTCCTCCGCCGCCACGTCCTTGTCCATCACGAGGCCTTCGTAAGACTTCGGCTCTGCAACAGCGAGACTCAGCCGCTCCCGGCTCTCGGCGTTCGCCGGATCGAGTTCGAATCGGCTGAAACGAGCGCCTGCAGGTGGCGCGCCGTCTCCTTGGCGCAGAAAGAGCCGCCGTCGCAGAAACACGAGCCTCACGCCCTCGCGCGAAAGCAGCCGCGCTCGAGTGCGCAGGCCCACCTGCCGCAGAGGGGCATCGGCCGCAAACGTGTAGCGCATGCGAAGCGTCTCCCCGCCGCGAATGCGCGCCGCTGCCAGCGCGACATCGCGCAGGTCCTTCACTCCCTGGAGCCTCACGAGATGCTGGAATTCAGCGCGCCCCGCTCCGCGCGCCTCGACGACGAGTTCGACGTCGAGCCATATATCGTCTTCCATCAGGGAAACGTGCTGGCCGCCGGTGATGATCTGCCAGCCGCGCCCGGTGAGATCGAAGAATGGGTTCGTGATCANGGGCAGCTCGAGAAGGTCCCGAGACGGCGGGCGGCTTCGCTGGGCCATCCCGCGCACCAGCGCCACCAGGGCGCTGTCGGGGGTCTCGCGCCGGAGCTTGGCCTTGAAGAGCCGGCCGTCGCGCACATCGTAGCCCTTGCAGATCCGCCCATCGTGGGCACAGACGACGAGCCGGCCCTCCGGATCGATCCCACCCACTTCCCCCCGGTTCACATTGCCGAAAAACATGTGACGGCCACTTTCGTAACGGCGGAAGAGGCTGCGCCCAAACAGGTGCTCACCGCGATCGGCAAGCCCCAGGTAATCGAGAATCGAAAGCGCCACGTCGATCTGCCCGTACGGTTCGACCACAGCCTCTGCGACGCGCTCGGGCAACAGCGCCACCAGCACACCCCAGTTCTGGCTGAGCCGGCGCGTGACTGCGCTCGCCCCGCTCTTGCGGTCGCCCTGTGATTCATCGGAGACAATGAGGACCAGCGTGTCGTCTCGAATGCCGAGTTCATCGAGAGCCACCAGGAATTCGTCGAGCCCGCGGTCGAGATATGCGAAGGCACGTGCACGCGCGTCGCCGGGGTGGCGATAGCTCTCCGGAACGACGTACGGATGGTGGGTGCCGACGGTCAGGAGCGTCAGAAACCAGGGATCCCCGGAGCGTTGCAGGGCGGTGACCTTCTGCAGGGCCTGGGAAAAGAAGGCGCGGTCGTCGACGCCCCACTCGCTGCGCGCATTCGCCTCACCGAACCAGTCGTGACCGTTCACGTCCTCGAATCCGATCTCCGGCATGAAACGGTCCTTCAGCATGAAAGCGAGCGGCGCGGCCTGGAGATAGGCGGTGCGGTAGCCGGCCTCGCGCAGGATCTCGGGCAGACAGGTCTGCCAACGGCGATGCACGGATACCGTCATCTTCGCCGTCCCCGCCACCAGACCGGGCAACTCACCGCATAGCAGCGCGTAGGTTCCCCGGTTCGTCTTGCGCTGGTGCGTGACGAAGCTGTCAAAACGCACGCCGCCGGCAGCGTGGGACTCGAGGCGCGGCATGGGATGGACCGCCGTGCGTCCCTGCGCACGCGCGGGGCCGTCCAGATAGGCGCCGGACACACCCTCGACGACGATGAGCAGCACGTTGCGGCCCCGGCCCTGGTACTCGAAGCGCGCTGGGGCATCGAGGTCAGCGGCGATCTCGGGAAGCAGTTCGAGCATCGCCTTGGGCGGATCGGCGAAGCCGCCCTCCGATCCCAAGCTGCGCCAGGACAGCCAGACCGCGTTGTGCTCGAGGGCGTTCACCTGCCGCCACGTCTCGACGCGATCGTCCTGCGGCCACAGCACCAGGCCGATGCCGGCAACTGCGCAAGCGGCGAACGCACCGAGTGCGGCACCCAGCGAGAGCCCCCGGAGCCCCCACCACGCGAGTCCGAAGGAGCCCGCACATGCCGCCATCAGGAGCCACGGGTGAGAGACAGCGGCAACCGAACCGCGGAGAAAGGTCTGATCGGCCAGGAACCGCACGTCCAGCAGCGACGCCACCGCTCCGAGGGCCACCACGGTCTCGTAGTTCGCGTAATGAAGCAGGGTGAATGCTGCGACGAGGAGCGCCCCGAGCAGGCGAGCGACGCAACCGAGCGCAACGACGACGCTCGCGAACAGGAGCGCCACCGCCAGATCCGAGACGAAACCGCGCAGGTCGATCGCCGCGGGCACCCCACCGATTTCCCCGGTCAGCAGAAGCACCCGGAAGGTCCACGGTGCCAGCAGCAGCGCAGCAAGAACGGCCGCGAAATGAAACCAGACCCCGATTACTGCCCGCTGTTTCCCGTTCACGGTTACCGACTGCCNGGAATGAAACATGCTACCTACCCTAGCTGCAAGGACCGGTGGGTGAGCGCAACCTGGTTCGACAGCGGTTGGGATTGGGTCGGCTGGATTGGCATCAGCTGTTTCTTCATCCGCTTCCTGATCCAGTGGATCGCTTCCGAGCGCGCGGGCAAGACCGCGACACCCCAGGCGTTCTGGTGGATATCGCTGGCCGGCGCAAGCCTGATGATCGGCTACAGCCTGGAGCGGCGCGAGCCCATCTTTCTGGCCGGTTACCTCGTGACGCTGGCGATCTACATCCGCAATCTCTGGATCTTCCACAGCCCCGGGAGTGCGCTGCGTCCGCTGGCCGTGACACTGACGGCCCTCGCAGCCTGGGCCCTGCTCGCGACACTCGGACTGGCAACCCTGCGGCCGGACCACGGCAACACGCTGCCGTGGCTGGTAACGGGTGGAGCCGGCCAGGCGCTCTGGAGCTCGCGTTTCGTCGTCCAGTGGATGCTCAGCGAACGCGAGGCGCGCAGCCACCTCCCCGAGGCCTTCTGGTGGATCAGCCTTACGGGCAACGGCCTGCTGCTTACCTACGCGATCCACCTCGGGGACCCGATCTGGATCGCAGGACTGGCCCTGGGGCCCTTCGTACAGATCCGCAACCTCATGATCCTGTACCGCGCGCGGGCTTGAGCCAGCGCAACTTGCCGACCGGGAATGCTTCTGGTAGCACCTCGCCCGTCCCCAGAGCACGACGAGGGGGTTCCACCACCATGCGAGTTCTGCAGATCGGCGCCGGTCGCTGGGGGCGAAACCATGTCCGCAGCTGGCAACGTCTTGGGGCAAACCTCTGCCTATTCGACCTCGATCCGGCCGCCTGTGCCCCGTTCGATGTGCCCACCGCTGCCTCGATCGACGCTGCCCTCGGCAGTGTCGACGCAGTCGATGTCGTAACGCCGAGTTCGACCCACGCCGCACTTGTGCGTCAGGCGATCGAGGCGGGCAAGGATGTCTTCGTGGAAAAGCCCCTCACGCCGCGTGCGGACGAGGCATTCGAACTCGACGCGTTGGCGCGAGAACGCAACGCCATCCTGCAGGTGGGGCACGTCTTCCGCTTTTCGCCCGAGGCCGGTGGGCTCAAGCGTCTCCTCGAGGCCGGGCACATCGGGCTCCCAACCTACGCAAGCGGCCAATTCGGCGGCTTCAAGCGCCCGCGCGCCGACGGCGGCGCGGCCATCTCCGACGGCATTCACTGGATCGACCTGGCATCGTGGCTGCTCGGTGCACAGCCCCGCGCGGTGCAGGCGACGCTGCGCGACACGCTCGGCCGCGGTCTCGATGACGTTGCGCTGCTGACCCTCGATTACGGTGACACTCTCGTGCAGATCGAGGCGGGCTACCATCTACCCGAACCGCGGCGCAACTTCACCGTGATGGGCCCGAGGGGCGCTCTCACCTGCGACTTCCTCGCCGAGGGAGACAAGTTGCACGTCTATCGCGGGGGTCATGTACGTGACGACACCGGCGCGTGGCAGGCACCCGACCGCAATCGCGAATCGCATCCCACGGGAAACGACGAACCGCTCCTCGACCAGCTCGATGCCTTCGTCGATGCCTGCCGCACACGCACCCCGTCGGAGATCGCCGCAAGCGGCTTCGATGGGGCCGCTGCCGTGGCCGCGGTCGAGGCGTGCAATCGCGCGGCCACCGACGGGCGGCGTGTCGAGGTCAAGCTGCCCACACCGGCGCGCGGAGAAGACTCGTGAGCGAGACAGACCGGCGTCCCATCCCGCTCTCCCGCATCGAGATCGACGCCGAGATCCGTGAACGCATCTCCACCGCGGTCGATTCCGGCCAGTACATCCTCGGTCCCGAGTGCCGCGCCTTCGAGGAAGAACTGGCGGCCTATTTCGGAGTCGAGCATTGCTTGCTGGTCGCAAACGCCACCTCGGGCCTGATGCTGGCGCTGCTGGCCCTCGATGTCGGGCCGGGAGACGAAGTCCTGGTGCCCTCACACACGGCATTCCCCACCGTGGAGCCGATCTTCCACGTCGGCGCGACACCGGTCTTCATCGATACCGACGAGACCCACACCGTCGCGCCCGATGCACTCGAACGGGCGATCACGCCGCGCAGCCGGGTGATCTTGCCGGTGCATCTCTACGGGCAGGCCTGCGATATGGACGCCCTCCTGGCGCTCTCCAAGAGCCACGGGCTTCCGATCCTCGAGGACTGCGCCCAGGCACCCGGAGCACGCGACGGCGAGCGCAAGGTCGGTGCTATCGGAGACGCTTCCGTTCTGTCCTTCTACGCCTCGAAGAACCTCCCGGTTCTCGGTGACGGCGGCGCCTTCCTCACGAACCAATCCAAGCTGGCAGAGAAGGTTCGCATGCTGCGCAACCATGGCCGCCGGGACAAACACACACACGAGATCGTCGGCTGGAACCTGCGTTTCAGCGACCTTCAGGCTGCGGTGGGACGCGTGTTCTTGTCCCGACTCGACGCGCGCAACGAAGCTCGTCGCCGCATCGCTGCGCGTTATGCAGAGCTACTGGCCAGCGCACCAGTCACCCTGCCGCACGAGCGCGAAGGCTCCCACCACGTCCGTCACCTCTACGTAATCGAGACATCCCAACGCGATGCGCTGGCAAAGCACCTGGCAGACCGCGGCATCCAGACCGGTGTGCACTACCCCATTCCAAACCACCTGCAGCCCGGCACTCAAACGCGTCTCCAGGCGCCGGCACAGCGGCTGCCCCACACCGAGGAATCTGCGGACAGAATCCTCTCCCTTCCCATGTTCCCGGCCTTGGCTGACGAGGACGTCGAGCGGGTGGCAACGGCGGTGCTGGATTTCCTCGGCAATCGCTCGTAACGTGGCCGAGCCGGAAATCTCGGTGATCGTTCCCTCCTACAACGAGGAGGAGAACGTTCCGCTCCTGGCCCGCGAGTTGCGCGACGAGCTCGCCAAGACAGGGATCGACTCCTACGAAGTCATCTTCGTCGATGATGGCTCCCGGGACGCCACCGCGGACCGGGCGCGCGAGGAGGCGGAGCGCGAGCCCGGCCGTTTCCGCATGCTTCGCTTGGCCGAGAACTGCGGCGAGAGCGCTGCGACAGAGGCAGGCCTGCGCTCGGCGCGGGGACGAATTCTCGTCGTGATGGACTGCGACCTTCAGAATCCACCCGAAGACATCCAGAAACTGCTGGACCCGATCCAGCGCGGCGACGCCGACTGTGCCTGTGGATGGCGAACTTCGCGCGACGCGGGCGACAACGTCTGGCGCCAGTTGCAATCCCGGATTGCAAACGCCGTACGCAACGCACTCACCGGGGATTCGGTTCGAGATGCGGGATGCACATTCCGCGCCTTCCGCCGGGAATGCATCGAGCGCGTGAAGATCTTCCGGGGCATGCACCGCTTCCTGCCAACGCTGATCCGACTCGAGGGCTACCGTGTCGTCGAGGTTCCGGTCGGCACCCGGCCACGCGTGCACGGAGCATCGAAGTACGGCATGTGGGACCGTGTCTTCGTCGCCCTGAGGGACACCTTCGCGGTACGCTGGATGCGCTCGCGGGTAACGCGCTGGCGCATCGCCGAAGAGCGCTGATTCCTCGAACCCGAGCCGGAACCTGCGGCCGGGCGCGCCTGGCTCAGCCCGTCCATCGGTGCGGAGCGCTGGCAGATCTATTCCGGGATCAGGGCAACGGCGCGGACGGGCGCACCCGTCCCGCCTCCGATCTTCATGGGGAGGGCCACGAGCGTGGCCCCCACCGGCGGAAGGGCCCCGAGCGACGTGAGATTCTCGAGGCCGTAGACGTCTCGGGTCGCGGCAATCCGGTGCACGGGAAAGTCTGACGACGAGCCCACATCGATCGATGCGGTATCGACCCCGAGCCCGGCGACGCCACGCTTCTCCACCAGGAAGCGTGCGGCCTCGGTGCCGAAGCTCGGGAAGCGCAGCTTCGAAGCGTCTCCCGGCGTATCGTCACCGAGATAGGCGGCGGCGGCCGGCCAGAAGCGATCCCAACCCGTATGCAGAAGCACGACACTCTCAGCCGCTATGGCGCCATGACGCGCCTCGAAGGCACGCACTCGATCGAGCGTGAGGGCGTACTCCGGCGCCTCGGCCGCCTCTTTCGCGACATCGATCACGACCGCCGCTGCCACGAGGCGCGCCACGGGTATCTCGTCGACCGACCATCGCCCCTGCGCGAAGTGCAGGGGGGCATCGAGATGGGTGCCACCGTGCTCGGGCGCCGCGAAGCGATTCGCCGCGTAGAACCAGCCGCCTTCGGTCACACCCGACGCGAGTTGCTCGAGTGAGAAGCGCGACGGCGCCGTGGGCCAGTAGAGCGTGCGCTCATCGAAGGAGTGGCTGAGGTCGACGGCGCGCAGCGATGCAGGGTCTGGCCCCTCGGCGAGCACGCCGGACGCGACGAGCCAAACAGCGAGAAACAACGCGGCAAAACGGCTCCGGTGCGACACGGCCCTCCAGTCTACAGCGTGCTAGCCTGCCGCCTCCGCTGCGCCGAAAGGTCACCCATGCGACTCGCACTTGCCCTGATCGCGCTGCTCGCCCCGGCGCTCGCCGAAGCGCAGGACTACGCGCGACCCGGCTTCTACCTGGGCGCGGGGGGCACCTACGCATTCCACTGGTTCCCCGGCGACTTCGACGAAGACCTCGCCGGCGGACCCACCGTGCGCAGCAGCGACTCCGGCGGCTTCAACCTGCAAGGCGGCTACCGGGTGAACTCCTGGTTCGGAGCCGAACTCGAGTACGAGTGGATCGAGGGCTTCGGCAACCGGACGAGCGCAGACGGAAACATCGTCAAGCTGCGCTCGAACCTCATCAGCGTCAACGGCAAGTTCCTCTATCCCGGCTGGGGCCGCTGGCAGCCCTACGGCCTGCTCGGAGTCGGCGTCTCGATCTGGCAGGCAAAGAAAACCAAGGCGACGGTCACCACCGGCACGCCCACTGCGGGTCTCGACGACACCAGCGTCGGCTTTGGCGGCCGCATCGGCGCCGGGCTCGATGCCTACCTCACCGAGAACTGGCTCCTGACCGTCGGCATCCAGGCTGCCTTCAGCACGACCAAAATCGACAACTCGACAGGCGGCGACCTGAAGAACCTCTTCTACATCCCGATTCAATTCGGCGTGCAGTACCGCTTCTGACAACCGAGCTGATGTGAAGTTCCTGGCCTCCTACGCCCAGACGACCTGGCGCTACGGTGCTTTCCGGCTGAACCGCATCATCCAGGGCCGAAACCCCTGGGTGCAAAAGCTCCTCCTCGCGCGCATGAGCGACGTCTTCGCCGGGGATCCGGGCGGCGAAATCGCGCTCTTCGAGCGCGGCCAGGACTTCGGCGACATCCGGCAACTCGGCTCGATCGACTGCGTCAAACCCTTTGGCATGAACCACGTCCCGGGCGAGGGGCTCTACTTCCTGACCGGACCGATCTGCTCCGAAGACGGCGTTCCCGGCGACGAGCATGTAGCCCGCAGGAATCCATCGGGTGAGATCGATCTCGAAATCCGCAGCCCTTTGTTCAACCTGCCACGCACGGTGCAGCGCACCGAGCATGGGCTGCTGATCACATCGAGTGGAGTCGACGCGATCCTCGAGGTCGATTTCACCGGAAACCTGCTCTGGTCCTGGTGGGCAACCGACCACGGCTACGACAGCCTCAAGTCGGGCGAGCGGCGCAAAATCGAGCCCGGCATCGACCATCGCTGCCGCTGTTACCCGAGCCACGCCCAGACGACGCACCTGAATTCGGCGATCGTCGATCCCCACGACGCCTCGAAGGTGCTCGCAGTGCTCTTCTACCAGGGGACGATCGTCCGCATCGACCGCAAGAGCCTCGACCACGACGTGGTGGCCTCGGGACTCAACGGCCCCCACCACGTGCGCGGGACGCCGGACGGCTACATGGTCTCGAATACACGGGACGGCTTCGTCCAGCTCTACGACCGGAACTTCTCAGCCTGCGGCGAGATCTACGGTGCAAACCGGCGCGTCCCGCGCCTGATCCGCTGGACGCAGGACGCGCTGCAGACGCCCTACGGCACGCACCTGATTGCCGACGGCAACCGTTTCCGCATTCTCGAGGTCGACGGGCGCGGCGCTGAGGCGGCCACACGCTTCGGCATGCCGCGCCGGGTCTTCCAGCTACAACCGGTGCCCGACGACTTCACGCTCTGACACTCCGTTGGATCCGGCTTCCCGCAGCCGGGGGTCGCGCGGCGCCCGACCGCCACCGAGACGGACTCACGCCACCGAATAGCCGCCGTCGACGTTCAGCGTCTGCCCGGTGATGAAGCGCGCGGCCGGACTCGCGAGGAAGAGATATGCCGGTGCGACGTCCCCGGGTGTTCCCCAGCGCGCCATGGGAGTCCGGGAGATCTCCTTGCCCTCGAGTTCCTCGACGCCCTTCATGACCGATGTCATGTCCGTCAGGATGAGCCCTGGCGCGACGGCGTTGACCCGCACATTGTCCCGCGCCCAGGCAACGGCCAGATTCTTCGTCATCTGGACGACGGCGGCCTTCCCCGCCCCGTAGCCCGGCACCACCGTCACCGCGAAGTATGCGGACATGGATGCCATGTTGAGAACGCTGCCGCCGCCCTCGATGCCGCTGCGCGAGAGCTTCTCCTTGACGCCCACGGCCAGCCGGAAGCCGCTCGAGAGATGCATCGCAACGGCCTCTTCGAAAACATCCGGCTCCCACTCGTTGCGGCCGCCGGGAAAGCTTCCACCGGCGTTGTTCACCAGCACGTCGAGGGCGTCGATTTCCGTGGCGAACGCATCGAGTGCCGCCCGGTCCGTCATCTCGAGCTGGCGATATTCGAAGTCGGAGAGGTCCGCCTCGTACTCGCTCGGCGAGGCCTTCCGCCCCGTGATGGTCACTTGCGCACCGGCATCTGCGAATGCGCGGGCGATGCCGTGACCGATACCGCGCGAACCGCCGGTCACAAGCACGCGCCGGGTCGAGAAGTCGAAGTGGACCGGGGCACCCATGAAACCCGTAGCTTGTCAGCTTCGAGGGCCTGGAGCAACGCTTCCATGCCAGCGCAGCTGGACCCGAGGCTCGAAACGCAGGGCCAGACAAGCACGGGTCGCGCTACAATCGCCCTGTCCGGCTCCCTGCCGGCGGAGGAGCAGCCGATGTCGAAGCCGCGCAAGCCGGCCGTCGAGGGATGGTTCACGATGAACGAGGCCGAGCCGTGCCTGATCGGGATGCGCGGCAAGGAGACCGGCAGCGTCTTCTTCCCGCCGACCGGCGCAATCTCGGCGGACCCGGCCGCGCCCTTCGAGGAGCGCGAAGCCGTCGAACTCTCCCGGCACGGCCGCGTCTGGTCCTGGACCACCGGGAACTACGCGCCGCCGGCTCCTTATATGACTCCCGACCCCTTCGAACCGTACGCCGTGGTCGCCGTGGAACTCGATGAGGAGAAGATGGTCGTGCTCGGCCAGCTCGCCGATGGCTTCGAGGCGTCCGATTTGTTTCTGGGGCAGGAAATGGAACTCGTGCTCGGCACACTCTACGAGGACGACGAGCACGAGTACCTGATGTGGAAGTGGCGACCAGCAGAGGAGGTCGCCGCCACCGGATGAGCGAGGACGCCTTCCGTCTGAGACCTCACCCGGTTTCCACGGGCGTTTCCGGCCCAGTCGTCGTGTGCGTGATGGACGGCGTGGGCATTGGCCGGCACGACGAGTCGGACGCGGTCTGGCTTGCCCACACGCCCCACCTGGACTGGCTCGCCGCGAACACTCCCACCACCCGCCTCCGGGCCCACGGCACCGCGGTCGGCATGCCGAGCGAGGGAGACATGGGCAACAGCGAGGTGGGTCACAACGCGCTGGGTGCCGGGAGAATTTTTTCCCAGGGTGCGAAGCTCGTACAACGGGCAATCGAGAGCGGGTCGCTCTTCGAGGGCGAGACGGGTCGCGTATGGCAGGAACTCGTCGAGCGTGTGCGCCAGAGCGGCGAGGCCTTTCACCTGATCGGCCTGCTCTCCGACGGGAACGTGCACAGCCACATCCAGCACCTATTCGCCCTGCTCCAGCGCCTCGATCTCGACGAGGTGCCCAAGGCCCGTGTCCATGTGCTCCTCGACGGACGGGACGTACCCGAGACGAGCGCTCTCGACTACGTCGATGCCCTCGAGGAGCTCCTCTCGAAGCTCGGCGACAAGTCCGACCGCGACTACCGCATCGCCTCGGGCGGTGGCCGCATGCTCGTAACCATGGATCGCTACGAGGCCGATTGGAGCATCGTCGAGCGCGGCTGGAAGACCCACGTGCACGGCGAGGGCCGCGGCTTCCAGAGCGCGCGCCAGGCGATCGAGACGCTGCGCGGCGAGGACCCCGGCCTCAGCGACCAGTTCCTCCCGCCTTTCGTCGTCGTCGACGGGGCAGACGGACGCCCGGTGGGTCCGATGCGCGACGGTGCTTCCGCTGTGCTCTTCAACTTCCGGGGCGACCGGGCCATCGAGATCAGCCGCGCTTTCGAGGAGGACGACTTCGGGGCCTTCGATCGCGGATCCCGGCCCGAGGTGGCCTTCGCGGGCATGATGGAATACGACGGCGACCTCGAGATACCGAGGCGCTACTTGGTGGAGCCGCCGGCCATCGACCGCACACTCGGGGAATACCTGGCCCGCAATGGCATCTCTCAGCTCGCCATCAGCGAGACCCAGAAGTACGGCCACGTCACCTACTTCTGGAACGGGAACCGCAGTGGGCGTTTCGACGACGCCAGCGAGCGCTACATCGAGATTCCGAGTGACCGCCTGCCCTTCGAGCAGCGGCCGTGGATGAAGGCGGCCGAGATCACGGATCGGCTGCTCTCGGAACTCGCGACTGGAGATTTCCGGCACGCGCGCCTCAACTATGCAAACGGAGACATGGTAGGCCACACGGGGGACCGCGAGGCTTGTATCGTCGCCGTCGAGGCCGTCGATCTCCAGCTCGGCCGGTTGCTACCCGCGATTCGCCAGCTCGGGGGCGCACTCGTGGTGACCGCCGACCATGGAAACGCAGACGAGATGTTCGAACTGGACCGCAACGGCGAGCCAAAGCGAGACACCGAGGGCCGCCCGATGACTCGCACGAGTCACACGCTCAATCCGGTGCCTTTCCACCTCTACGCGCCCGGCCACAACCTGCGCGTGCGCAACCTCGAGGACGCCGGCCTAGCCAATGTCGCCGCAACCCTGCTCCAGCTACTGGGCTTCGCCGCCCCCGAAGACTACCGCCCCTCCCTGCTCGAGGGTTGAAGGCCCGCGCAGGCGGATGTAGAGCACGAGCAGCAACGCCACGAATCCCAGTCCCCCGCAGAGCGCCCACCAGAGCCCCGGCAGGCCCCAGCCACCGCGCAGCGCCAGCCAGCCGCCGATCGGCAGCGCCAGCAGCCAGTAGCCCACGAAGTTCAAGACCGCGGCCGGCCGCACCCGGCCCATCCCGCGCAGCACGCCGCACGCGACCACCTGGGTACCGTCGAAGATCTGGAAGGCCGCCGCGATGGGGAGGATCGAGGCCGCCAGACCGATCACCGCCCCATCGCCCGTGTACAGCCGAGGCAGCGCCATGCGAAAGACCACGAAGCACAAAGCGGCCAGGCTCATCACTCCGGCACCCAATGCCATCGAAACCCAGGCGGCGCGCTGGGCTGCCGCGGGCCTTCCCGCGCCGAGCAGGTTTCCGACGCGCGTGGTGGCCCCCTGGGCAACCCCGAGCGGCAACATGAACGAGAGCGACGCCATGTTCATGGCAATGGTGTGCGCGGCGAGCGCCACCGCACCGAGGCGGCCGGCGATCAGCGCAGCGCCCATGAAGGCCCACATCTCGAGCGAGATCTGCACTGCGATGGGGATGCCGTAACTCGCCAGCTCGCGGAGCCGGTGGGGACGAAACGCTTCCCACGTCCACGGCAACCACGCTCCATCGTGGAGCCGGAAGACGCGCACGTAGAGAACGAGCCCCAGACACGAGAAGGATCGCGTGAGGGCAGTGGCGAGACCCGCCCCCTCGAGACCGAGGGCGGGGGCGCCGAGATGCCCGAAGATGAGTGTCCAGTTCGCAAAGATGTTCACGACGTTCGCGACGAGGATCACCCAGAGCGCCGGGCGCATGTGCTCCCGCGCCTGTAGGTACTGCCGCAGCACCGCGTACACCAGGAAGAAGGGAATCCCGGGTATCTGCATCTGGGTGTAGGAGTGCGCCATGCGCGCGAGCTCCGGTTCTTGACCGGTGAGCAGCAGAAACCGCTCGCTCTCGGTCCACAGCGCGGCCACCCCCAGGCTCAGCAACAACGCCACGCCGACACCCGTCTGAAGCGCCAGCGCCGAGCGTCCGCCGTCCCGGGCGCCGTGCGCACGCGTGACGATGGGATCCAGCCCGAAGAGCACACCGCTGGCGAACATCAACGTTCCGAAGATCCAGACGTTCGCGAGCGCAGCGGCCGCCATGGCATCAACGCTGACACGCGCGACCATCAGCGTATCGACCAGACCGAGCAGCATCGTGCTGAGCTGTGCGGCCGCGACGGGCGCGCCGAGCGAGATCATCTTGCGGATTTCGGCACGCAGCGGCGACACGGCGGCTCCCGGCTCAATCGCGGAGCTTAGCCGGACTCGAATCGCATCCCAGCCGCGCGGATCGGGGCCGTCGCCAACCCCCTAACCATGGAGCATCACCGATCGAGGGCCGCGGCGCGTTCCCCGCGGTGAAGGCGGGCGCAGGACGGGAATGCTCGCCGACGCGGATCTGTCGCTCACCGCCCGCGCTGGAAAATTCTTCAGGATCTCGGAGATGCAGTCCGCGGCATACCCATCGAGGTGGCTTCGCGATGCCCGCCTCCATGCTCCCCTGCTGCCCTCGGGCAGGTCCGCCGCAGCATGCTCAGGGGAGATTCTCGAGCAGGAATCGCACGGCATTACCGCCGAGCACCTTGCGGATTTCTTCCGCCGAGAAGCCTGCATCGAGCATGGCCTGGGTGAGGGCTGGGAGTTCGCCGGCGTCGAAGGAAACCTCCGTGCCCCCGTCCCAGTCGGAGCCCAATGCCACGTGGTCGACTCCCATCAGATCGATGCCGTAGCGCAGCGACCGCACCACGCCTTCAGGCGTGATGTCACATACCGCGCCGTCCCAGAACCCGACGCCGACGAGGCCGCCATGCGCCGCGATCTCGCGCATCAGGTCGTCATCCAGGTTTCGCGCCGTGTCGCAGGCACCGCGAAACCCACCGTGGGAGAGGATCACCGGGCGATCCGAGATCGCCAGTACCTCGCGAACCATGGCGGGCGACGCGTGGGCAACGTCGACGATCATGCCGCGCCGTACCGCCTCCACGACCACCCGCCGCCCAAAATCCGTCAGCCCGTCACGACTCATGCCGTGAAGCGAGCCGCCCAGACGATTGTCGAAGAAATGGGTGAGCCCGACCACGCGGAGACCCGCAGCATCGAGCCGCTCCAGGTTCGACAAATCCCCCTCCAGTGCGTGCCCCCCCTCGATGCCGAAGATTCCGCCCACGACCGACTCACCGCCGGCGCGCTCTGCGAGCAGCCCTTGCAAATCCCCGCGGTTCCGGATCAACCGAAATCGACCGCCGGCCCGCCGCTCCAGGTCGGCCAGCTTCTCGGCCTGATACATGGCGCGTTCCATGGGACTCAGCCAGGTGCGAAGCGGCCAGCGCTGAACCACGACCAACGCAGTCAGGGGATCGAGGCCGCGCTCGTTTCCCTCGTAGTTCTGTCCCATCGGCGCCACCGTCGCAGCCGTGAAGACCTGAAGCGCCATGCCGCCCTCGATCATTCGCGGCACGTCCAGATGCCCGCGGCTTGCGCGCTCGAGCAGGTCGCGTGTCCACAACAGCGAATCGGCATGGAGGTCCGCCACCGGCACGGAGGTGTGGAGATCCCGGGCGACCGCCCCCACGGCCGGGAGCTCGTGGGGCCGCACGCGGTTCATTCCCGCCTCGATCGCGCCGGGAAGCAGGGCTGCAAGCAGTGCGGCCATACCGGCGAGGAGCGCGAAGATCACCAGAAGAACCCGTCGCGACGTCACCGACATCCCAAGCCAGGGTATCATCGAAACTGGGGAGGAAGCCATGGATCCGTCGCGACTCGCGGACCTCGAGGAGATCAGACAACTCAAGGCGCGCTACTTTCGCACGCTCGACACCAAGCAGTGGAAAGAATTCGGTGAGGTGTTCACCGAGGACTGTGCACTCGCCAACGGGCCGGTCGAAGACGGTGTGGTAACCGGCCGCAACGAGATCGTGGCCTACGTGAAGCGCGGAGTCCAGCACCTCAATACGGTGCACCACGGTCATATGCCCGAGATCGAGTTCACGGGAGCCGACACCGCATCGGGAATCTGGGCCATGTTCGACCGTCTGCGCGGTGACGGCTTCGAACTCGACGGCTGGGGGCATTACCACGAGGAATACCGCCGCGGCGAGGATGGACGCTGGCGCATCTCCAGTTCGCGCCTCACCCGTCTATGCGTCGAAAGCCCCGACGCGAAGCTCGTGGCATCGATCTGGCCCGAGTCACGAGTCTGAGGCGCTGATCCTCTCGGCGTTGCGCCCCCGCAAAAAGTCGGCCCAGCGCTCCACCGGCACTACCTCGAGATCGAGAGCGGTTTCGCTCTCACTGGGAGGATCGAGTTCGTAGCGCTCGACTTCGATGCCCTCGGGCGGCCGCTCGCCGCTGCGCCGCAGGGCGAAGCGACGCTCGTGGAAGACCAGATCGACGAAGCCCTCGCCTTTCATACGCGCCATCGTCTGGAGCCGTGCCTGGGGCACGGGAAGATCCGAGGCAAACCGGTAGCGAAGGACGAGCCACTGCCCGGCATCGATCTGCGTCTCGGTGCGGATCAGGCCGCGCTTCTTCGACAGCCGCAGCTCGTGACGCAGCTCCGCGCTGCCTCGACCCCGGGCCTCGACCTCGAAGGCGACCTCGATCCACTCGTGGGGTTCGAGCGCCAGCTGGGAGATGCCCTGCACCATCTGCCACTCCGCGTTTCGTACCGGAAAGAGCGGCTGCGTCACCAGCGGTAGCGCGAGCGGAGCATCACTGCTCGGCGGCACGCTGCGACGCGCGACCGCACGCACCTTGTCGGCGAAGCGCTCCCCCCCGCGAACGGGCTTCAGGCGCTCGCCGAAATAATGCCCGTCTTCGATCGCGAAGCGCCGACAGCGGTGCCCCTCGTATTCGCACAGGAGCAGCGAACCATCGGGTGAAATCCCGCCAATCGTCCGGTGATTCACGTTTCCAAAGAAGATGGAGCGCCCCCGGTCGTAGCGGCGAAAAATGCTGCGTCCGAAGAAATGCCGGCCATTCTCCGCAAAACCGAGATAGTCGAGAATCGAGAGCGCGAGGTCGCTCTGCGCAAAGGGCTCGGTGACGACGAGCTGAGTGCGTTCCGGCAGCAGCAGGATCATGAACCCCCAGCTCTCACTGACGCGACCGGCCGTCGCATCCGCCACCTGCCCCAGGTCGCCTGCCGATTCGTCCGAGGTCAGGATCACCAGCGTGTCCTCCCGCAACCCGCGCGACTCCAGGGCCTTCAGGAAGCGTCCAGTGGCAAAATCGAGATAGGCGAAGGCATTGCGGAAGTCCGGCAGGTCCGGGTGTTCGAATTTCTCGGGGATCACGTAGGGATGGTGACTTCCCACGGTGAGCAGCGTCGCGAACCAGGGCTCACCTTCCTCGTCGAGCGCTTCCAGGCGCTCGAGCGCCTGCTCGAAGAACGCCCGGTCATCGACGCCCCAGAACGTGCGCCGGTAATGCCGAGTCAGCGCGGCGTGACCGAGAACCTCCTGGAAGCCAATTGCCGGCATGAAGCGGTCCTTCAGCATGAACGCCAGCGGTGCCGCCTGCAGGAAGAGCGTGCGGTAGCCCTTGTCAACGAGAATCTGCGGGAGACAGCGCCGCCAACCCTGCGTCGCCGCCACTGTCATCTTCGGCATGCCCGCGACGAGCCGAGGATATTCGCCACAGAGCAGGGCGTAGAGACCGCGGTTCGTACGCCGGTTGTGATTGAAGAAGGTGGCGTAGCCGACATTCTCTTCGAAGACGCGATCGAGGTTGCGCATCCTGTTCACCGCCTCGCGCTTGTGTTCGCGCGCAGCGGCCGCCAGATAGTTTCCGGAGACGCCCTCGAGCACGACGAGCAGGACATTTTTCCTACTGCCATCGAAGGAAAAGCGCATGGGCGCCTCGAGATCCGCACCAATCTCCGGTGCCGCCGCCAGAACGGCCTGGGCCGGATCCGCAAAGCCTTCGCTGGGCGCGAGGGCGTCGTTGGGACGCAGCACCAGCCACTCGACGTTGTGCTCGATCGCGTTGGCCTGGCGCCAGGTCGCATGAGCCGGATTGGGGCCCCACATCGAGAGCGCACCGATCGCGAGACCTGCACCGGCCAGAGCCAGCAGCGAATCCGAGAACGCGGCAGCGCGCAGCCCCACCCAGGCGAGCACCAAAGTGGCCAGCACGACCCCGCTGAGCAGGACGGGGTGACGCACCTGGAGGGCCGAGCCGGTGACGAACGTCGGATCCACCAGGAACCCGACGTCGAGCGGCGACGCGACCGTGCCCAGCGCCGCAATGGTCTCGTAGTTGGCGTAGTAGCCCACGGCCAGCAACCCGGCGAGCAGGACCGCGAGCCAACGCGCAAAGCGGGCGAGGCTCCACAGCAGCCCCAGCACCGCGAGGGAGACGGCCGCGTCGGCGGCGTAGCCCCGCAGATCCCCGGTGCCGAAAGCCCCGGGGCTTTCGGCGATGGCCACGGATCGCCAGACCCAGGGCGCGAGCACCAGCGCGGCCCCGGCGACCACCCCCCGCAGCGGGCCCACACCGCCCGAACCCCGCGCCATGCCGCGAGCATAGCCGCCGGCCCGCGAAGCGGCCGCCGGGCGTAGAATGCCCCGCACTACGGGAGGTATTCATGCGGCGCAGCATCCTGGCCCTGGCAACCCTCGCGTTCCTCGGATCGCCGGCCGCTGCCGCGGCCGGGGACGGGGACAAAGAGAGCGTCTCCCAGCTCCTTTCACGCGGCGGCGACCTGGAGGCACGCCTGGTAGCCGACGGCACCTGGCTCGTTTCGGGCAACTCGAACGCCTATCTCGTCAAGACGCCGGAAGGCGCCGTGCTGATCGACACCGGGCTCGGTGTCCAGGCGCAACGCACGCGAAAACTTCTGCTCGAGGCGGCCGGCTCCCCGCCGCTTCGGGCCATCGTATTGACCCACGCCCACGCGGACCACATCGGCGGCACCCCGCTGTGGCGCGGAGATGGCATACCGGTGATCGCCCACCGCGCCTTCATCGAGCGCAACCGCGATCAGATACGCTTCGAAAGCTTCCGGAACCGACGGGCGCAGGTACTGTGGGCGGCGGTCATGCCCTCGGGTGCGGACGCGGTGGGTTACCCCGAGATCGCGCCCGACGTCATCGTAGACGACGTGTACGAGTTCGAACTCGGGGGGGTGCGCTTCGAAGTGATCTCGACACCAGGCGGCGAAGGTCCAGACGGTGTCTCCGTATGGCTGCCCGACCGGCGCACGGTGTTCACCGGAGACCTGCTCGGACCTACGGTCGCATCCTTTCCCAACTTGTTCACGCTGCGTGGAGAAAACCTGCGCCTCGTCACTCCGATGCTCGAATCCATCGATCGGATCCGGTCCCTGGAAGCGAGCATCCTCCTGCCGGGTCACTTCGACCCTGTCGTGGGCAAGAAGAAGATCGACGCCCTCCTCGACCGGACGGCGGCAGCGATCCGACACGTTCACGACGCAACCGTGGCGGGAATGAACGAGGGCAAAGACCTGTGGACGCTCATGGAGGAGGTGCGCCTGCCACCTGAGCTCGAAGTGAGCCAGGAGTACGGACGCGTGCCCTGGGGCGTGCGCGCAATCTGGGAGGCGCACACGGGCTGGTTCCGTTACGAGTCGACGACGGAGCTCTACGGCGTACCGCCGGAGGCCGTCTACGCCGAGATCGGTGAACTAGCTGGAGGGGCGAACCCCCTGGCGGTCCGGGCCCGCGCCCACGTGGAGGCCGGACGGCCGCTGCGCGCCCTCCACCTGACGGAGGTGGCCCTGGTGACGGAGCCCAACCACCGCGGGGCGCTCGAGGCGCGGCTCGCAGCGCTCGAGCTTCTGGCAGCGCGTGACGGAGGTGGTAACTTCCAGATCGCCGGGTGGCTACGCCACCGCATCGGCGTGACTCGCGCTGCACTGGAACAGCTCGAATGACACGCTGCGGGCAGCTGAGCTTTCCCGATGCCCGGTGGTCACAATTCAAACCAGAGTGTGAGTAGATCAAGCATGGCCCAATACATGTATGAACCCTTGTCCGCACAGGACCACTCGTTCCTGGTGCTCGAGACTCCCAATCTCCACATGCACGTCTCGTCGACTCAGATCTTCGAGTTGGGTCCGCTCGCAACCGAAAACGGCGGGGTCGACTTCGCCCGTATCAAACGGTTCGTCGCATCGGTGCTCCACCGCATCCCGCGCTATCGGCAGAAGCTGATGACCGTACCCCTCGACGGCACGCCGGTTTGGGTCGACGATGCCGATTTCCAGCTCGACTACCACGTTCGTCACACGTCGCTTCCGAGGCCGGGGGACGAATCCCAGCTGCGCGCGCTCTCCGCCCGGGTCATGGCGCAGCCACTCGACCGCGAACGCCCGCTCTGGGAGATCTGGGTGGCGGAGGGGTTGTCGGGAGGACGCTTCGCCCTGATCAGCAAGATTCATCACTGCATGATCGATGGAAGCTCGGGGGTCGACATCTCGCAGATCCTCCAATCGCGCACACCGGACCGGCGCATCGGGAAGACGCCCCGCTTCATCCCGCGCCCGGCACCGGAACGAGCCGAGTTGGTCGCTCTCGCACTGCGCCATCGGCTCGCATTGCCGCTGCGCGCGCTGCGCGGGATCCGCGAGTTCCGACGCGAGAGCCAGGATTTCTGGGGGGAGATCCGGATGCGCACCCGCATCCTGGCACGACTTTTTGCCGACCAGTACTCCCTCGCTTCCGAAAGTCCGGTCAACGGCCTCGTGGGACCGCACCGCGCCTTCGGCTGGATCGACATGGACCTGGGCGAGCTCAAGGCGCTGCGGCGCGCTTACGACTGCAAGCTCAACGACCTCGTGCTCACGATCGTGACCGAAGCCTTCCGCAACTACCTGCGACGCCGGGGCGTGCGGCCGGAAGACCTCGAATTCCGCATCCAGGCACCGGTGAGCGTGAGGCCGGAGGAGTCCCAGGGAAAGCTGGGCAACCACGTTTCGGGCTGGCTGGTGCGGCTTCCTCTCGAAGAGGAAAACCCCCACGATCAGCTCGCCGCCATCCGCGAGACGACCCGGGAGCTCAAGCAGTCCCACCAGGCTCTGGGGGTCGAGATGATGATGAAGGCAATCGGCGAGATGCCGACGGGACTGCTCTCATTGGGCGTGCAGGCCGCATCCGGTGCCGTCAACTCGATCGTCACCAACGTCCCCGGGCCGCAGTTCCCACTCTACCTCCAGGGCGCGCGAATGCTGGCGCTCTACCCCCAGGTACCCCTGCTGCCGAACATCGGAATCGGGATCGCGCTGATCAGCTACGACGGGAAGGTCTGCTGGGGATTCAACGCCGACCCCCAGCTCGTACCCGATCTCGAGTCATTCCTCGCCGCCGTCCAAACCAGCCTTGAGCGGGTGGCGGCAGCGGCTGCCCCCGACGAGTTCTCCGAAGGCGCAGCACATCCCAGCCAAGCCGAGCAGGCGAAGGCCTGACCCGAAAATCCGAAGGAGCCCCTGCCATGGCCCGGTACAACTACGACCGCCTCTCGGCCCAGGACAACTCGTTCCTGTTGATGGAGACGCGAAACCTCCCCATGCACGTCGGCTCGCTGCTGGTCTTCGAATCGGACCCGCTCCAGACACCGGACGGAGGCATCGACTTTGCCGGGATTCGCGACGCCATCGACGCCGTGCTGCACCGGATTCCCCGCTACCGACAGAAGCTGCATTGGATACCGTTCGACCAGCACGCCGTCTGGGTCGACGACCCGCGCTTCTCGCTCGACTTTCACCTCCGGCACACCGCCCTGCCGCGACCCGGCGGAAAGGAGCAGCTGAAGGCGCTTGCGGCTCGGATAATGGCACAACCGCTGGACAGGAACCGGCCGCTTTGGGAGACCTGGGTTGTCGAGGGAATCGATGGCGGGGCGTGTTTCGGCTTTCTGTGCAAGGTCCATCACTGCATGATCGACGGCGTGTCGGGCGTCGACCTCTCCCACATCCTGCTCTCACCGAGCGCAGAGGTACCTCCCGCCAGCCCGCTCCCGGAGTTCATTCCGAGGCCGGCTCCGACACGCGTCCAGCTGATGCGAGACGAAACACTGCGCCGCCTATCGATGCCCACGCGCGTCATCGAAGGAATTCAGACGCTCCGGAAAGTGCCCAACCTGAAGGAGGAGGTCGGCATACGCGTCCAGGCGCTGACGCACCTGGCGGGCATGGGGACCAGCACCGACGCGACCCCGCTCAACGGCAAGGTGGGGCCGCATCGCGGCTTCGACTGGTTCGATGTCCCGCTCGAATATCTCAAGGCGATCCGCCGCGCCTCGAGCTGCTCGATCAACGACGTCGTGCTGACGACCGTGACCGGCGCCGTGCGCGAATACCTGCTCCACCGGGGCGTGGACCCGCAGCACCTCGACTTCCGCGTATCCGCTCCGGTGAGCACTCGCAGCGACGAGGAGCGTGGAAAACTGGGAAACCGCGTCTCCTCGTGGATCGTTCCGCTCCCCATCGAGGAGGACGACCCGCGCCGCCAGCTCGAACGGATCACGGGCCAGACGCGCGAGTTGAAGGAGACGCGGCAGGCGCTCGGCGTCGAGTTGATGCTGGGCATCGCAGAGTGGACGCCGTCCAGCTTGCTTTCGCTGGGGGCCCAGGCCATCTCGGGGCCGGTCAACACGATCGTCACCAACGTCCCCGGACCCCAGATCCCGCTCTACATGCGCGGCGCGCGGCTGAAGAGCATCTATCCCCAGGCACCGCTGCTCGACGGGATGGGGCTGGCCATCGGGCTGATCAGCTACGACGGAAAGGTCAGCTGGGGGATCATCAGCGACCCGGACCTGGTGCCCGACGCCGACGTCTTCGTGGAGATGCTCCAGGCTTCACTCGCCCGACTGGGTGACGTTGAGGCTGTGACCCGGGGCGGCGTGGAGGAGTCCGAGGCGCGACCGCCTGCTCTCCACTGACATGGGAAGTCACTTCTGAAGCCACTTCCCGTTCGAACCCTTGACCCACTGACCCGCCGTGGCCCTCTCGACGAGCTTCGCGCCGGCCCGTGCACCAACCGCCTCGACGCCGATGCCGTTCTCACGCGCGATCTCCGCGTACCTTTCGCGGCGGCCGCCGTTCACCTGCTGGACCAGGTCCTGCACCTCCCCGGACGCACCGCCCTTCACGAGTCCCACGTAACCATCGAGTTGCTCGCCCACCTGACCCGAAGCCTTGGCCCCGTCCAGATCGAGGGCCAGCGCGGGCGCGGCGGCGAGCCAGAGGCCGAGCAGTGCAGCCCCCATCGCGCGAAACCAACGGCTCTGCAAGGGTGCCTCCCAGGAACTCAGAAAAGCCCCTTGTCCTCCGCGAAGAGCTCGTCGAGATCCTTGTCGACTTTGATGCGGATCTCGTGCTCGATCTTCACGTGGAGATTGATGACGATCGGTTTCTCGGGCGCCCTGACCGAAACGTCGGCCTTGGGCGTGCAGGCAGCGCAAGAAACCGCCAGCAGGATGATCCGGAACCACACAGCGCCGAAGTCTACCGGATGAGCGCCCGCTCGACCGCCCCCGGAATCTCGACGGACCGGGCAACGCCCTGAAGCATGCTCAACAGCGGTGCATCGACGACGAGATTGAACTTCACCGCGCGCCCGGCCTCGAGTTCGGGATTGCTCCCGCCCACGTGGAGCCCGAGCCGCACATCGCCGAGCAGATCACCGTCTATTCCCGCGGAGAGCGTCTCGTAGCGAAAATTGCTGAGGGCCGCGAACAGAATGTCGAAACCGGCCTCGCTCGTGCCGGGACCCGGCGGGGGGGCGTAACGCAACACGCCGCCCGCATCCGCGGCGATTCTCCCGCCCCGAATCACCAGCTGCTCCCCGTGGCGCACCACGGGGAGTTCGCCGGAGAGCCGACCCTCGCCCGAGAGCCCGGCGATGTCGAGGCTCTGGAGCAGCCGGGCGAGATCGACGTTCCGCACCCGGAAAACGAGTCGCTGCTCGTCCGCAGAAAAGTCGACGCGACCCGAGGTTCGCAGGGTTCCTCCGGCCAGGCTCCAACGCGCCTCCTCGATCTCCAAGACCCGGTCGGAATCGATGCCGAAGCGCACCTCGCCGTCCGTCAGGTCGAGCCCCAGGTGCAGGTGGGTCATGCTGAGCTGCTGGGGAGCGGGGAGTGCGGGAGGCGGCGCGACCCCCCGCAACGTNCCGGCGAGCCCTTCGATGCTGGCAAAGGGCAGTTCGAGGTCCACACCCGAGAGCTCCACGTCGAAGCGCACCTCGGGCTCCCCGGCACTCCAGCGCGCGACGCCCTGCCCCTCGACGCGACCCGAGGCCTGGACCAGCCACTCCCCGAGTACGGGCACCAGCTGCGCGGGCTGGAGCCCACCTGGTTCGAATACGAGCGGCTCGAGTCGGAGTGCGGCCTGCGCCTCGCCGCGCTCGAAATCGGCATCGACCCGAACGACCACTGAACCACCGGGAGTCTCGAGTGCGATCCGCGCCGCCTCCAGATGCGCCCCGATGACGGGAAGTTCCGCTGCGCCCCCGCCTCCCGTCTCTGTCTCTCCTGAGGCCAGCAGCGCATCGAGAAAACCGAGCGAGATCCGATCTGCCTCGAGGCGAGCGCGGACCTCGAGGCCATCGACCTCGAGACGCTCGATCCGCCCGTCTCCCAGGCTGGCGCCAGTCCAGTTCGCGGTGACGCGACTCGCCGTGACCTCATCGTCCCGCCCGAGCGAAAGGTCGGCGACACGAATGCCGGAAGCTCCGAAGTCCTCCACCCGAAGGCTGGGCTCCGGCACGCCCCGGTCTCGCAGCAAGTCGACCAGCAGACGCTCCGCGAGGGCGCGACGTTCGAGACTCCCCCACGCGACCAACGCGGCCACGGCGCAGAAAACGAGCGCTGCGGTGGCGAGCCCCCAACGCCTCGGACCGCGTCGGCCGTCCGGCATTCCGAGTAGGTAGCGCAACCCGAAGACTCCCAGGGGGTATCCTGGCGGCCCACGGAGGACCGAGCATGAATTCCAACGAACTCGAGGACCGGCAGGCACTGCGGGATCTCGTCTACCTGTACTCACGAATTCCGGACGACCGCGATTACGCCCTCGTGGACCGTGTCTTCACAGCAGACGCGACTCTCGTCGGCCCGGGGTTCGAGTGTCGCGGGTCCGACGAGATTCGCGGAGCCATGCGCGGAATCGAGCAGTTCCCAGTCACTCTCCACTCGGTCCACAACCAGTTCGTGGCGATCGACGGAGACGAGGCGACCGGAGAGACGTACTGCGTCGCCAACCACGTGCTCGAAAAGGACGGGCGTCCCTGCAAGCTCGACTGGGGTATCCGCTACCAGGACCGCTTCCGCCGCGAGCCGGAGGGCTGGCGCATCGCACGCCGGGAACTCCGCGTCGTCTGGGAGCAGGAACTTCCCCTCAAGGGAGACACCCAATGACCGCGGCACCCCTCGCCGGCAAGACCGCCTTCGTGACGGGCGGCTCGGGTGGCATCGGCAGCGCCTGCGCCGAAGCGCTGGTTCGCGACGGCGCTGCCGCGCTGCTCATGGGCCGGCGCGCCGGCGCACTCGAGTCCACCCGCAAGGGAATCCTCGAGCGTTGTCCGGGAGCGACCGTGGTCATCCACGCCGGGGACGCGCGCAAGAAGGAAGGCGTCGTCGCCGCGCTCGACGCGGCCTGGGCGCTGCAGGGACGCCTCGACATCGTGATTCCCACTGTCGGCGGCGGTGAAATTCGCCCGCTCCTGATGCACGATGAGGAAACCTTCCTCGAGAATCTCTCGTTGAATATCATCAGCGCCTTCCTCGCCGTGCGCTACGCCGCTCCGCTCCTCGCGCGCTCGGGCGGCGGCAGCATCGTGTGCATCTCCTCCGACTCGGCCAAGCTCGTCTTCCCGTGGATCCCCGCCTACTGCACGGCCAAGGCAGGGCTCGAGGCCTTCGTGCGCTGCGCTGCCGAAGAGCTCTCGGGTCAGAAAATTCGCGTGAATGCCGTGCGCCCGGGTCTCACGCGCGCCGGCTCGACCGCGGCACTTTTCGCCGACCCGGAAATCTACCGACGCTTCTCGGAGCAAAAGCCCCTGGGTCGTCTCGGCGAGCCCGAAGACGTGGCGGCGGGCGTTCGCTACCTGGCGGGGCCCGAGTCCTCCTGGGTGACCGGCCAGAGTTTCGCCATCGAGGGGGGCAACGAGCTGCGGCGGGCACCCGACATGGGGCCAATGGTCGAGCAGATCTACGGGGCCGAGGCCTTCGCGGCGGTACTCGCCGGACGCGCACCCTTCGACGAGTGAGGCCAGCCATGCCGGTAGACTCCGACCCGATTGCACTGCTGGACGCGACTGCCCAGGCCGAGCGGGTCCGGCGGGGCGAGACGACGCCCGCCGAGCTGGTGGAAGCCAGCATCGCGCGCATCGAGCGGGTAAACCCGCAGCTCAACGCCGTGATCCACCCGCTCTACGAAAAGGCGCGCCAGGCCGCGGGCGGGGCGCTGCCCGACGGCCCATTTCGAGGCGTTCCCCTGCTCGTGAAGGACGCCGTCTGCCACACGGCGGGCGACCCCTACCACGTGGGAATGCGGTTCCTGAAGGAGCGCGAGTGGGTCGCGAAAACCGACACGGAACTGGCCCGGCGCTTCCGCGCCGCCGGCTTCGTGATCGTGGGCAAGACCAACACCCCCGAGCTGGCCATGTCGGTTACGACCGAACCGCTCGCCTACGGCGCAACCCGCAACCCCTGGGATCCTTCGCTCTCACCGGGAGGCTCGAGCGGTGGTTCGGCCGCAGCAGTTGCCGCAGGGCTCGCACCGGTGGGGCACGCCAACGACATGGGCGGTTCGATCCGGATCCCGTCGGCCTTTTGCGGCTTGGTGGGGCTCAAGCCGACCCGGGCCCGGGGGAGCCTCGGACCCGAACTGGGCGAGTACTGGGGGCCTCTCACCCACGAACACGTGGTCACACGCACGGTGCGCGACTGCGCCGGAGTGCTCGACGCCGTCGCAGGACCCGCAGTCGGGGATCCATACACCGCCCCGGCCCCGGTGCGGCCCTGGCTCGCAGAGCTCGACGCGGCTCCGGCCGCACTCCGGATCGGCTTCGTTGCGCGCACCTCGATCGCGGACGTCGATCCCGCGTGCGCCGAGGCCGTGGAGCGAACGGCGGCTCTGCTGGGGGAGCTGGGACACCGGGTCGAACAAGCCCGCATCCCGGCACTCGGCGACATCCAGGCGGGCCCGTGGATCGCCGCAGGCCTGGCGCGGGAGTTGGACCGGTGGTCGGAACTCACCGGCGCCCCCATCGGACCAGACGACGTCGAGCCCATGAACTGGCTCATGGCCGAGCAGGGGCGGGCCNTCAGCGTCTCGGACTACATCGCTTCCGCGGAGCGCGCCCACGCCTGGTCACGAGAACTCCAGCAATGGTGGGCCACCGAAGGCGACGTCCTGTTGACCCCGACGACCGCGAAGCTCACACCGCGCCTGGGAGAGTGCAGTCCGGAGGTTCCCCTGGAAGAGCTGCTGCCGCGCATGGGGCAGACCACGCCCTTTACCCTGCCCTTCGACGTCACCGGGCAACCCGCCATCTCGCTCCCCCTTCACGAAAGTGAAAGCGGCCTTCCGATTGGTGTGCAGCTCGTCGCCGCAACCGGGCGCGAAGACCTGCTCTTCCGCCTCGCCACCCAGCTCGAAGCCGCTGCGCCCTGGACCGGTCGAACGCCCCGAATCCATGCGTGACTCAGAAGACCGGCCGAATCTATTCGCCCAGGTCTTCGAAGCGCACCACGCGGGCAGCAATGGGTGGGGTCTCGACGGCGCCCACGTAGCGGAAGAGCATCGCGCCCTCCTCGTGATCGCACGTTTCTAGCCAATTCGGCCAGCGCGGTCCCGGGGCGCGGTGCGCCACGACGATGCGGACCGACCCGTCGGATTCGTAAACGGCTGTGTGCTTGTTCACGTGGATGCGGTGATAGCGGAAGTCCAACGACTCCATCCAGAAATTGCTGAGCTGGAGGTTCCAGGCCGTGCATTCTGGAGGCATGAGCTCGATGACCAGTGCCTCGTCGGGACCGAGCTTCCAGTGACTGTTGTGGTAGAAGATATTCGAGTCCCCACCGGCGCGCTGGCACATCTTCTGGTCGTTGGGAGGCAGCGCATTCGTGTGTTTCTGGAAGAGATTCATCCAGTCCACGAAGAGGTTCGCGGTTCCCTTCACGAACTGCGCGGCATGCTGGAGAGCCGGTTCCAGCGTCTCGGGCCGCAGACTATCCGAACCCCGCGCGTCCAGACACTCGATCGTGTACTCCGCCGCGGCTTCCTTGTCCCGGTGTTCAAAAGTCTGCCGCACCACGATCGAGTTGGTCTCGGGCTGCATCGGAAGCCAGTTGCCCGGCTTCTCTTCGCACGACACGAGGATCTCGAAGGAGCCATCGGACTCACAAGAAGTCACCGCCAGGTCGAACTGGCCCGTCGGCACCATAGTGCCATCCGTCTCGTAGCCACCGCTCTTGGTCCCGAAGGTCAGGTACGGGACGGAGCCCCGCTTGCCGCGGATGCGGTATTCGTGGGCGCCGCTCACCCGGGCGTTGTGGTAGATGTTGTCTGGATTGTCGTTTCCGATTTTGATCGTGTCGTTCGAGAGTTGGAAGAAGCGGGGGAAGAGCGGATCCGACGACTCGACGAAGCTCTCGAGACCCGCGCGGGCGAGGCGCGACAGGTAGCGAATCCCCTCTGCCCGCTGGAACGGATCCCCGGGCGTCCCCTCCCGGAGAATGGCGTCGCCGGCCTCCTCGAGGGCGCGACAGAAATCCCTCCAGACGGTTCCATCCACGATTCGCTTCTCGGTATCGCCCTGCGCCAAGGGTCTCCTCCTGCGTCGACTTCTCAGTAAGGCTCGGGAGACGCGTAGAGCTCCACATCGTCCGGCCCGTAGACCCGGCCCTCCATGTAGAGATTCGAAAGGGTGCGCCGGCGGATCTTCCAGCCGTCAGCTCCCCGCACCCACTCATCGTTGTAGGTCGCGTGGTGGACCATGCGCGTGGTGCTGCCGTCCTTGTGGTGCTGCAGGTGAAGCAGGTGCCCGTAGGTGCGGGAGCGCGCCCGATCGCAGTCGAATTCCACCAGGGGATTCGACATGTTGTGCTGGGTCACTCGAAAGAGCTTCAGGCCCTGCGGGAGCCAGCCCTTCATCTCCGGCCACGGCTTCCGCACCCCGCCGGGAACGTCATAGTGGACGATCGCATCCTCGGTGAACAGCGCGTCGAGGGATTCGAAGTCGCGCGCGTCGATGGCGTAGCCGTAGCGGTAGATCTTCTGCTGGATCTCGGCGAGGTCCGCGGCCTCGTCCGTTGTCACGAGAGCGTCCCCCCATCGACACGGATCTCCTCACCGTTGATGTGGGCACCGTCCTCGCTGGCGAGCATGGCGATGAGTCCCGCAACGACCTCGGCTTTGCGCGGCTTGTCGAGGGCGGTCGCGCGCATCACGAGCTGCATGTCGGTGTCCTCCGGAAGGTTGTCACCGCTGCCCATCGCCGTGAGGATCGATCCCGGAACGACGGCATTGCAACGGATCCCCTGCCGGGCGAATTCCACCGCGAGCGTTCGCGTCAGGGCGCTGACTCCGCCCTTGCTCGAGCCGTAGGCGGCGCCGTAGGGCATGCCGGCCAGCGCCGAGGTCGAAGACGTGTTGACGATGTTGCCGCCGCTTTCTCGCAGATGGGGAATTGCAGCCTGGCACAACAGAAACGTGCCGATCAGATTCACATCCAGAATCCTGCGAAACTTCTCGACGGGAATCTTCTCGAAGTGTTCGAGCAGCAAGATGCCCGCCACGTTCACCAACACGTCGAGCCGCCCGAACCGTTCCACACAGGCGGCGATGTTCGCGTGCACCTGCTCCTCGTCCGAGACGTCGCAGAGGTCCTGGGCAACCTCCGCCCCGTGCTCGGCGCACAGCTTTGCGGTCTCGTCCAGCCCATCGCGCGCCACGTCGACCAGGTAGAGACTCGCCCCCTCCTCGGCGAGACGCTCCGCCGTCGCCCGTCCGATTCCTGCCGAGGCACCCGTGAGAAACACCACCTTGCCCTCGAAACGTCGCATTGGACCTCCTGTCCCGGACCGCTGTCCGCGCCGGGCCGGCTATCATAGTTCAGCTGGAGATTCCCCGTGGCGCCGCCGGAGCGGGCAGAGTGGCGACTCGGCCGCGGGCAGTGGCGAAGGGGGAACGCCTCGCGTGGGGGGACCTGCGCTGCACAGCATCGGCCGGGGCCTCGCCCGCTGCGAGTTCGAGGTGTGGCCAAGGCGAGCGTGCAGCTCTTCGCGGACAAGCTGCTGCCCCGGCTGCACGCGTACCCGCCCGAACCCGCCTTGGACTGAGCGCGGGAGTCACTCGCGATCTGCCTCGAGTTCCCGAATCAGTGCCGCTGTACCCGAGTCCCCGGGGCGCAGTTCGCGCAGCGCGTGGGCGTAGCCCAGCGCCGCCTCGGTGTGGCCGGCATCGCGCGAGATCGTCGCCAGTGCGTAGAGCAACCGGCGATCGGCAGGCCGCCCTGCCCGCGCCGCCTCGAGAACTTCCAGAGCCTCGACACTGCGGCCATCGGAATGGAGTGCGACGCCATAGACGGTCGCGTACCGGGTGTGTTCCGGGTCCGCCTCGGCAGCGCGGCGCAGCAACTCCAGGGCCGCATCGAGGCGCCCCTGGCGCACGCGCAAGAGCCCGAGCGCGTGCAGGACGTCCGGGGCATCTGGCGCCAGATCGAGGGCACGCGTCAGAGCCTGCTCGGCGTAGTCGTCACGACCGGTCGCCCGGTGGAGATCTGCGAGGTTCACGTGAGCAGCGACAAAGCCGGGCTCGAGAGCGATGGCGCGCTCGTACGCCGCAGTGGCCCGGCGGGTGTTCCCGCGCGCAGCGGCGAGGATTCCCAGGTTGAGGTGCGCCTCGGGGCGATCTGCGTTGGCCCACTGGGCGTCGCGGTACTCGGTGAGGGAGGTCTCGAGCGCGGCGCGGTCGTGCTCCGGGAGCAACTCGGGCGGCACGTCCGCCAGCGCGAGTGCAGTCTCGATCCTCACGGCGCGGACGGGATCCGATAGCAGCGGAGCGAGCCAGGCGGCCCGGGTGCCCGGATCTACCGCTGCGGTGGCCCCGGCGGCGGCCAACCGCACCGCGGCATCGGCATCGCGCAGTGAGGCCACGACCACGTCCACCGATGCCGGAGACAAGAGGTCGCCCAGGAGCCGGAGCGCGCTGGCGCGCACGATCGGGGGCTGGCGAACGTCGCCGACGAGCGCCGCGAGCGCAGCCTCCGCACCCGGAAGTCCTCGCCGCGCCGCGTTGATCGCAAGGGCAAAGTGCGGAGACGCCGCACCGCCCCGCCACTGAACCACTTGCTCGGCGGCCCACTCCGGCGTGCGATCGGCGTGACAGCCGCTGCACGCATCGGGCACCCCGAGCTCCGCCGCCAGATCCGGACGCGGAACGCGGAAGCCGTGGTCTCGACGGGCATCCACCCCCATGTAGACACGCGCCGGCATATGACAGTCGACGCAGCGCGAGCCCGCGTCCTCGGCGGCGTGATGGTGGTGCGCCGGCGCGTCGTAACGCTCCGCCGAGTGACAGCGCGTACACAGCGCATTGCCCTCGGCACGCAGCGAAAGTCCATGGGGTTCGTGGCAGTCGCTGCACGTGACACCGGCAGCGAACATGCGGCTCTGGAGGAACGAGCCGTAAACGTAGACTTCGCCCAGGATCTGCCCGTCGGCGTGGTAGAGCCCCTCTTCGAGGACCGCGGGCAGGAAGCCATCGAGCAGCCGGTCCCCGGGCTGCGCGTCGTCGACGAGCCGGGAACGACGCGCGTGACAGGGAGCGCAGGTCTCGAGTTCGGTGTGGCTCGCACGCGGCGGCACGCGATGGGCTACGCGATCTCCCGGCGCACGCTGCCAGGTTCCGGGGTCGCCAAAGTCGACCGGAAGGGCCTCCCCCCCGTCGCTCTCGGCGTGCCCGGACCCCGGGCCGTGGCACGCTTCGCAGGAGACGTCGATCTCCTCCCAAGTCGTCTCGTAGCCATCGATCTCCGGGCGGTAGCCACGGCGCAGACCCGTCGAATGGCACTCCGCACACATGAGGTTCCAGCGCTGCGCGCGCCCCGTCCAGTGGAGCGGGTCACCCGGGGCAATGCGCTCTTCCGGATAGAGGGGAAACCAGCGCTGCCCACCCACCTCGGCCGGCCGCGCATCCCAGGCAAGGCCCAGCACCTGCAAGCGTCCGCCGGGCCGAGCGATCAGGAGTTGCTGGAGCGGTGCGACCCCGAACACGAAGGCGACCTCGAAATCCGCCATCTCACCGTCGGGCCCCTCGGTCCGCACGAAGTAGGCGTCTGCGCGCCGGAAGAACCGGGTGGTGATTCCAAAGTGCGTAACCTCGGCAGCGTCGAAGTCGCCGAGCACGTTGCCCTCGCTTGCCGGCTGCATGGCCAGGTCGTGGTGCGACCCGGTCCAGCGCCCTAGTACCTCGGCGTGACAACTCCCACAGATTGCACTCCCGACGTAGGCCGGTGCAGCGACGGGGGAACGCGGCGGTGCGGGAGTGTGTGCATCGCCGCAGGCCGTCGCCACGGCCAGAACGGCGAGAGTCACGACAGCGCAGCGCAAGTGGGGCAACTCTGCGGAACGCGAGCCGGGAGATGGCGTTCGAAGGCCTCTTCGACCACGCGTGGCTTCGCCGCCAGTCCAACCAGGCCAACGGCGCCGAACGCATCGAGCATCACCGCGAGGAACTCCTCGACGCACCGCCTCATTCCCGGATCGGATGTCTCTCGAACCCAGATTAGCAGTCCGGGGTGTGCGAAGGGTACTCCGGGCGCACCGGTTCGTGCCGGGGCGCAGAGCGCTGGCCCTAGATCCGAGTTGCCACCTGCGAGGCGGCCCCGCCGACCCGCCGAGCGATTCGCCGGAACGCCTGCCGCAGGTCCTCGGCAATCAGCACCACCGCGGGCACCAGCAGCAGGGTGAAAACACTCGCGACCACCACGCCAAAGCTCAGGGAAATTGCCATGGGGATGACGAACTGCGCCTGGGTCGTTGCGTCGAGCATGATCGGCGTCAGGCCCGCAAAGGTCGTCAGCGAGGTCAGCATGATGGCGCGGAAGCGGACCTGGCCGGCCCGTTCCGCCGCCTCCTCGAGCGAGATCCCCGCATCGTGCATCCGGTTCAGGAAGGTCACGAGCACCAGGCTGTCGTTCACCACCACCCCGGCCGCCGCCATCACGCCGATGAACGAGAACATGCTCATGCCGTTTCCCGTAATCAGGTGACCCACCACCGCACCGACGTACCCGAAGGGAATCACGGTCATGATGAAGATCGGCTGCAGATAAGATCGCAGCGGGATNGCGAGCAGCGCGTAGATCGTCAGCAGAGCCACCAGGAATGCGGTCCTGAAACCCGCAAACGCCTCCCCCTGCTCCTTCTGCTCGCCCTCCATCACGTAGGTGACATCCGGATACTCCGCGAGAATCCCGGGCAGCACGTCGCGTGTCAGCTGTGCGACGATTTCGTTGGCGTTGCTATCTCCCTTCACGTCAGCGCTTACGGACACCGTCCGGTAGCGGTTCTTGCGAACGATGGAAGACGGTCCCCGACCCATCTCGGCTGAAGCCACCGACCGGAACGGAACCGCCGTCCCATCGGGAAGCCGGACACGCATGTTCTCCACATCGGAAAGGGAGCGCCGCTCGCTGGCGGGGTAACGAACCATCACCTTCACCTCGTCGCGACCGCGCTGAAGACGTTGGACTTCGGCGCCGTAGAAGGCCTGCCGCACCTGCCGGCCGACATCGTCGAGACTCAGCCCCAGGGCTTCCGCTCCGGGGAGGATCGAGATCTTGAGTTCCTGCTTGCCCTGCTGGCTCGAATCCCGGATGTCGGATACACCCGGGTAATACATCAGCGCCGCCGCAACCTTTCCCGCCGCGCCTTCGAGGGCGACCTCATCGTCTCCCCGGAGTTCCACGACGATCGGATCCCCGAACCGGCGGAATTGGCCGGCAAAGGTGAGCTCCTCCGCACCCGGAATGGCACCGGCTCGTTCGCGCCATTGGGCCGCGATCTCCGGGGCACTGATGCTGCGGACCTCCGATGGGCTGAGCTCCACGCTCACTTGCCCGAGGTGGGACTGCCCCGAAGAGCTCGGCCGCCTTCCCAGTCCGCTTCCGGATTGCTCGCCCACCATGCTCAGCGTGTGCCGCAGCATCTGGGGCTCGTCTCCCCGGCGACTCGCATCGAGCTCCAGTCCCAGCTCTCCGGCCGTCGCTTCGAGTCGTTCGACCACCGCCCTCGTCTGCGCCACGGGTGTGCCCAGCGGCATGCGAAGCTTCGCCCATACGCTGTCCGCCATCATGGGTGGCATCATCGATGTCTTGATGTGCCCGCTCGCGAGCAGAGACAGGCTGAGGATGAAGAGAACGCTCGAGACCGCCGCTGTCACGTACCGCCACTCAATGCAGTATTTCACCGCCGGCGCGTAGATGTTTTCGACAAAGCGATTCAGGCCGCGCGAGACACGCGCCTGGAAACGCGCCCAGGCAATGGAGATGCCGCTCGTCGGCTCATGCCCGACACCGGACCCGTGGGCCAGGTGCGAGGGGAGTACGAGCTTCGACTCGACGAGGGAGAAGCCGAGCGCCACCATCATTACGCCGCTGATACCGAGCGCCATGAACCGCGTGTGGCCACCGATCAACGTAAAGGGTGCGAAGGCGGCGATCGTCGTCAGAACGCCGAAAATCACGGGCGTCGCAATCTCCTGGGTGCCGCGGATTGCTCCTCCGATCAGATCAGATGGGTCACGCTCCTGGTGGGTGCAGATGTTCTCGCCCGTGACGATGGCGTCATCGACCAGGATCCCGAGCGCCATGATGAACGAGAAGGCGGTCAACAGGTTGATGTCGAGATCGAACACGGGCATGAGGGCAAACGCGCCGCACACCGAGATGGGAACACCGAGCGCCACCCAGAACGCAGCGCGCAGCTTGAGGAAGACCGCGAGCAGGACGACCACCAGCAGGAAGCCGTAAACAGCGTTCCCCATCATCATCGCGAGCCGATCGGCGAGGTACTGCGAGTCGTCGTCCCATACCGTGAGCCGCACGCCTTCGGGAAGCTCTGTGCGAACCCGCTCCAGGTACTCCCGAACCTCGCGGGAAATCTCGGTCGCCTGCTGTTTCCCGACACGGAAGACATCGATCATCACGGATGGGGAGCCGTCGAAGCGCGAAAACTTGTCGCCCTCCTCGAAACCGTCGATCACCGTCCCCACATCGCCGACCAGGACGCGGGAGCCGTCGGACTGCGTGAGCAGCGCGATCCGCGCAAACTCCTCCCCGCTGTAGGCCTGCCCCTCGGTGCGCAGCAGGATCTCGCCCGAGTCGGTCTTGACCGAGCCGCCGGGCAGGTCNACCGAGGATCGACGCACGGCCCGGACGACATCGTCAAAACGCAGGCCGTGACGTTGGAGCGCGAATTCGGAGACCTCGATCGAGATTTCGTAAGGCCGAACGCCGGTGAGCTTCACCTTCGAGACGCCGGGCAGCGCCGCGATCCCATCGCGCACCTGCTGCCCAATGCGGGTGAGTGTGTACTCGTCGGCCTCGCCGTGCACCGCGATGCTGAGCACCTCGTGGCTGAACGCCAGCTCCGAGACGATGGGCTGCTCCGCTTCTTCGGGCAGCGTGTCGATACCGTCGATTCGAGTTCCGATCTCGGTGAGGACTCGCCCGAAGTCGGCATCCTCCTCGAGTTCTATGGTCAGGTTGGTAGCGCCCTCGTTCGCCGTCGCCCGAATCTCCCGGATGCCCTCGACGTCCTGGATCTCCTCTTCGAGCCGCAGGGTGATGGACTTCTCCACGTCGCTCGGCGAGGCGCCCGGGTAGACCACCGTCACCGAGATGTAGTTGACCTCGAAGTCGGGAAAGATCGTCTGCTTGATCGAGGGAATGGACCCGAGACCCGCGAGCACGATGCCGAACATCAACAGGTTCGCCGCCACGTGGTTGCGAGCGAACCAGGCGATGATGGCGTTCAAGGCGCTTCGGCGGGTAGCGCGCGGACCCGCATCCCCTCGGTGACGTTCGGGAGCGGCGAGACGATCACCCGGTCGCCCGGATCGAGCCCGGCAGCGATCACGACCTCGTTTCCGGCACGCCGCACGACTTTGACATCACGAAATCGCAACCGGTCGTCAGCATCCGCCAGAAACACGCGATTCCGATCGCGAATTGCCATGGTGGGGAGCACGTAGGCAGCTTCGAGCTGGCGCCCGTCTATTTCTGCACGTACGAACAGGCCCACCGGTAGCGGCGATCTGTCGTTCGCATGGCGTGCGTAGGGATCCTCGACCCGGGCAACCACATTCAACATACGGGTCGTGAGATCGATCTCCCCCTCGGCACGAACGAGTCGCGCTGGCCACTCGCGCTCTTCGCCGCCAAGTTCCGCGCGAAGCGTGACCGGGACGTCCAGGGCGGCGATGCCGTCCACTCCGACGCCGAGCGGTACGTCGACGTAGGATAGGTCCTCGGTGCGAATCGGAAGCCGCACTTCGGCGTAGTCGACGGCAAAGATCCGGGCGAGGGAAACACCGGGGCTCACGAACTGTCCCAGGTCGACCCGACGTTCTCGCACCCGCCCATCGAAGGGCGCGCGAACGACGGTCCGCTCCAGGTCGAGTTCCGCCTGGGCCAGGTTCGCCTCAACCTGGTCGAGGCTCGCGCGGGCGACCGCCGCACGACTCTCGAACTGCTCGAGATCCGCGGAGCTCGCGATGCCGCGTTTCGAAAGCTCGCGGCGACGTGCTAGTTCGGCATCTGCCAGACGCGCCTCGCTGCTGGCTAATTTCACCGAGGCGCGCGCTCGCTCCACGTCGATTTCGTGCTCCCGTCCATCGAGACGAAGAAGCTCATCCCCCGCGGAGAAAAAGCCCCCCGCCTCCAGAGAAGGCGAGACCAACACGACGCGCCCGGGTACCTCTGCAACCAGCTCGCTCTCGGTGCGCGGCGCCACGGTTCCGTGGGTCACGACACTGAGCCCGGTCGTTTCCGGCTCCGCGACCGCCACCCGCACCGCGGGCACCAGCGGTGCCGGGGCAGCGGTCGTGGGTTCCCCCTTGGTGAAAAAGACGAGCCCCACCAACACCGCACCAGAGGCCAGAACCGCCAGGACGACGAAGAGCTGCCGGACACGCGTTGCAGGCGCGTGCCGAGCCCGGAGCGGCGTCGGCTCCGGCGGCGGCTTCGCGCGCGGGGATCCTTCACTCACGATGGAGCCCCACCGCCGTGTCGGGTACCGCGAGCCGCAAATCCCGGCGTGAGGAATGCGACCAGTCGATCGACGCGATCGGAAAGCGCCGTGGTCACGGCTGCACCGGCATTTGTCGCAAAGCCCTCGTCCACCATGACGCGACCGATAGCACCAACTGCGTAGTCCAGGCGTTCGACTGCCTCTTCGGGACAGAGATCGTCGCGTCCCTTGCAGGCCGCCGAGGCGAAGCGCCGCTTCACGTCTTCAAAGTGGCGGCTGGGCATGCCCTCGGCCGCCCGCTCGCTCTCGATGCGCAGCCACGCCATCAGACTCCCGAGCAACGGCACGTTCCCACCAAATTCGGTGCGCAGTGNGACGACCGGAGCGAGGAAGGCCTCGAGCAGCTCACGCGGCGGCAGAGGATTGTCCCCCGCAGCGACCTCGAGCTGCTCCAGACGTTTGAGCCGCTCCTGGTTGAGCGGTGCAATGCGCCGCCCCAGCACCGCCTCGAGCAGCTCTTGTTTGGACCCGAAGTGGTAGTGGATCGCGGCCGTGTTGACGTCCGCCTCCGCCGTGATTGCGCGCAGGGATGTCGCACCGATGCCCTNCCGCGCGAACAGGCGCTCCGTGGCATCGAGAATGCGGTCCTTGGTCGTCGACATTTCGAGGGGCAGATCCAATCGAACGCTTCAAGCGAAACGCTTTAAATTTACGCTTGAATCGGTGGGCCGTCAAACGGGCCGGGGCGTCGCCCTGTGACAGTCCTCAAGCTCCGCCTGGAGTGGCCCTCGAGTGACGGGCGTCCGACGCACCGGCCGCGCCGCCACACGCCGCCCTGCAACAACACCGCAATCCCGGGCGACGACGATTTCGTGTTCCACCGCCTGACCGGGACCGGCGGTCCGGAAGCGGGACCGCCGGCTGATCCACTGCACGATCCGGACTTCATCGCCGCCCTCACCGAACGCTGACCGATTCCCGAACTGGTCCAGCCGTGGGGTAACGACGGTTCGGTTAGGCTTCGGCCCAGCGGAGGATAGGGGTGAAGGTCATGGTGACGGGAGGGACCGGGTTCACCGGGTCCCACACGGTGAAAGCGTTCGTGGCTGCCGGCCACACGGTGCGCCTGCTCGTTCGGGACAGCAGCAAGGTGCGCCGGGTATTCGACCCGCACGGCATCGGTATTCCGGAAGATCAGATCGTGGTGGGCGACATCGTCGATGAGACCTCCGTGGCGGAGGCGATGAAGGGCTGCGACGCGGTGTTCCACTGCGCGGCACTGGTCGACCTGCGCCGCTCGATGGCGAAGGCGGTGCTCGACACCAACGCGCGCGGCGTCGACCTCGTGGTCGGCGGTGCGGTGCAGCGCGGTCTCCCGTCCACGGTCTACGTCTCGAGCATCTCGGTCTTCTTCGATCCGGGCTGCCCGCCCCTGCACGAAGGCCTGCCCATCGCCCCAGCCCGCACGGCCTACGGCCGCAGCAAGGCCGATGCCGAGCGTGCGATCCGCCGCATGCAGGACGAGGGGGCGCCGATCCGGGTTTCGTATCCGACCGGCATCGCCGGGCCGGAGGACCCGGGCATGAGTGGCGCCAACCACGTGTTCTACACCTGGTTCGTGGACCTGGGCCTCGAGACGTCGAGCGGCTTCCAGATCGTGGACGTGCGTGACGTGGCCGCGCTGCACCGCCGGCTTCTCGAGCTTCCCGAGGGCGCCCACCGTTATCCGGCCGCGGGCGGCATGCTCTCCTGGGCCGAGGCCTACGAGTTGGCCGAACGGCTCACGGGAACCCGGATCCGACGCGTCACGCTTCCGGGCAACGTGGTGCGGGTCCTCGGGACCGCGGGCGACTGGGTGAAACGTGTCTACGACTTCAACTTTCCGCTCACCCGGGATTCGATGGAGTTTGCAACCCAGTGGCCCGGTGCCAACGCGAGTCGAACCACGGACGAACTCGGGGTGGAGTTCCGCCCGCTCGAGGAGACCTACACCGACACACTGCGCTCGCTGTACCGGGCCGGGCGCCTGACGGCCGCGCAGGTGGGGCGCCTGGCAGACGGCTGAAACGCGGCGCAACGTCGCTTGCCGCTGGCTTTCCGGGCCGGCCACAGCGGCCGGGCACTCGCAGAGTTCGTCCAACGGGTGGAGCGGCAGTCCCGGGCCCTCGATGCCGAACCCGATCGCTAGCGCGCGGCCCTGTCCGCGTAGTGGTCGCTCAACACCCCGAAGGCGAGCTTCTTCTCCCCGGTTTCCGAAACCAGCCCCTTTCGGTTCCAGTAGTCCTGGACCGGGACGTTGAGCCGATAGGGTGCGCGAAAATCCTTGAGGATCCAGGGGGAAATACCTCGAATAGACTCACTTTTTTCAAGAAATTCGAGTTGGCGGACATAGACCCGAGCCTGGTAGTCCTCGCTCCAGATCGCGACCGGCCCGCCCCGGCGCCCCTGGCGGGCCCCGGCGCCAAACTCACTGATGATGAGCGGCTTTCCGAACTTCGTCGCGATTCGAAACAGCGGAAGACTCGCCAGTATGCGCTCTCGAACTTCGGCCTCATCGACCTCCAGTCCGTTGTCGCGCAATCCCTCGGCGATGAAGGGCGCCATGTACCAGCCCAGATACTCGTTGTACCCGATGACGTCGACCGTCTCGCCCAGGGGATCGTCGATCACGATCGTCACCGGATCGGGATCGCTGGTGAGCAGATCGGCGATGACACTCTTCTCGGCAGCCAACTCGGTACCGATGTACTTGCCGACCTCCTGCATCCCGTCGAACCCGATCAGCGCCGCAGTGATCAGCCGGGTGTCGTCCTCGGCACGCACGTGCGTCGCCAACGCGTCGAGGAAGCGGTTGCGCGCCGGCGTGCCCGGTGTCTCGTTGGCGAGGCTCCAGAGAATCACTGCCGCCCGGTTGCGGTCGCGTGTGATCATTTCACTGTACTGCCGCTTGGCCTGGGCGAGCGTGTCCTCGTTCGAAAAGCGGATGTTGTGGTAGACGGGCATCTCGACCCAGAGCAGGACACCCGCCTCATCGGCGGCCCGCACCATGTGCTCATTGTGTGGATAGTGCGCGAGCCGCAAGAAGTTGCCGTTGAGTTCCTCGACGAGCCCGATGATCGCGGCCGCGTCTTCGGGACCATACGCGCGGCCAGGATGCAGGACCGACTCCTCGTGAGTCGAGATGCCACGCAGGAAGACGGGCTCCCCGTTTAACAGAATGTCCTCGCCACGGGTCTCGATGCTGCGAAACCCGATCGGCTCACCGACGCGGTCCTCTCCACTCTCGATGCTCACCGCGTAGCGGGTGGGGGACCCCGGGGCCCACAGCCCCGGCCGGGCCGGCACGCGAAAGGTCGCGCGGCCGTCGTCGCCGGTGTCGAGCGCCTCCTCGATGCCCAGTTCCTCGATCCGCAGCGTCGCGCCCTGCCCCGCGTCGGGCCCGTCGAGCTGGACCCAGCCCTCGATGGCGTCGCGCTCGGGACTGAGCTGAACGCTGTACTCCCGGACGAAGGTGCGCGGCACCTCGACCAGCAAGACCTCCCGGGTGAGCCCCCCGTAATTGAGCCAGTCGTTGTATTCGGTGGGCACATCGGTCGGCTCGCTCAGGCTGTTGACCTTGACCACCAGCCGGTTGAGCCCCGGCTCGAGGTACTCGGTCACCTCGCTGTTGAACGGCGTGAACCCGCCGCGGTGCCGGGCGATCAGCTTGCCGTTCAGGTAGACGTCCTTCGCGAAGTTCCCGCCACCAAAGTAGAGGTACGCCCGCTTTGCCTCGGGCAGCTGGTAGTCGAACTCGGTCCGGTACCAGACGACACCGCGGTACCAGAAGAGACCCGGGTCCTGGCTGTTCCAGTCCCCGGGAACCCGCAGGGTCCGGGCCGGATCGAAGGCGTATTCGAGCAGTTCGCCCGACTTCGCAACTTCGTCCTCACCCACCCCGCCGCGCAGCAGGGGACTGGCGTCACCGATCTGGAGCTGGTCGACGATATACGTCCAGTCGCCTTCGAGGCTCAGCACCTCGCGCCCGAAAACGTTCGTCATCAGCGGTGCCAGCTCTTCGAGCACCGTGATCTCGCGCGGCCCGAAGAACGGGGTGGAGTCATCCTGCGGCTCAGCCGCAGCGGCCGAGGTTTCGGCCGGGTCCACCGGCTTGGGCACTTCGGCCGGCGGGCCGCAGCCCCATCCCCAGACCGAGAATACCGGGATCGCGACAAGGAGCGCTCGGCTTCGCGTCACGGCGGGCATTCTATCCTCCATCTCCAGGTTGACGCAGCATGGCCAGGGTCCTCGACACGCCGGGGCACCCCGCGCTACGAGGGATTGAGAACCTCGTAGACGAGCAAATCGTGAGCCGGAAACCGGTGCGCGAGACGCCAACGCGGGCGGTCCGGCTCGCCCCGCTTCGTGCGTGCGAGCCAGGACTCGTCTACGACGACCCAGCGCACGCCGTACCGCCACATCGCCGCGTGGCTCTCGGCGTCGGGGAAGCGGCTCGTTGCTCGCGCGAACTTGCGTCGCGTCTCGGGCACATAGCTCGAGTAGCCATTCACCATCGCCCGCCCGTGGCCGGACTGGAGCGCCATCCAACGCGCGTCATCCTCGAAGCCCGCCATGCGGCCACCAGAAAAAAACGGGAAGTACGCCATGGCTTCATCGGACGCCACGTTGCGCTCGACCCATTGGACAAAGGGGCGCCAGGAAGCGAAATCGGGCCCGGGCGAAAAGCCCTGCCCCACCGGCCACAATTCGACCACGGCCAGTGCGGTCAGAGCGAGCGCGATCGCCGCGGGCACTCGGGAAAATCGACCGCCGCCCAGCTTCGTGCGCGCTGAGAGCACTGCGTGCACACCCCAGCCCGCGAGCAGGGCGACAGCCACGTGGACGAGAACCCCGGCGCGGTAGAAGGAGCGGACCTGCGCGAATCCGGGCAATACCCCGCGCCCCCACGCGTACGGCGAGACATCTCCCACCACGATTCGCGGCAGCATCGAAAGCACGAGCCCGCCGCAGGCCAGCGTCGCCAGCAGGGCTGCGAAACGACGGCTATTGCGCTGCCGCAACGCCCAGGCGAGACCCACGATCGCAAGGGCGAGCTTCGCCGCGCCGGGGAAGAGCCCGCGGCGGTGAATTTCCTCGGACAGCCGCACGCCCGGGATCGGAACGATCGGCTGCCACGGCGCAGTCCACCACGTGCCCGCACGCGCCGATCCCGCAACCGCACCGGATTCCGTGCGCTCGCCGTGCGGTTTGTCGAAGACTTCGATCTGGGCCCGCACGACGGGCATCACCAGCACCGCCACCGTTACCAGCGCAGCCCCGGCAGCGACGAGCGTCGTGCGCCGCTTCAACTCGCGGCTCCAGAGCCAGGCTGCCGCGGGTGGCAACGCCAGGGCGAGAAAAAGGGCGTGCTGACCACACACGAGGTAGGTGGCACCGAAGGCAGCGCCGAACACCACACCGCGGGCCGGCGACGGCTGACGCGCGACGGCCAATAGCGCCCAGAGGGTCGCCACGATTCCCGCAATTGGAACCACGGTCAGGACTCCGACCTCCCGCTGCACGTAGGGCAGGAGGACCGCTATCGCGCCCCCCGCGGCCGCCGCCCACGGGTGGATACCGAGAGCCCGGAGCAGGCCGAACGTCACTCCACCGTTCAATACGAGCGCGAAGAACAGCATCGCGTTGTACGCGAGCACAGGGGAGGCCCCGGCCCAGAAGAGCGGCGCCGCCAGCATTCCCACCAGGGGCATGGCTTCGGAGAGGACGAAAGCCCCCGGGGCCGGATGGAAGATCGGCGCATCCCAGTAGCTCGCAAACCCGGCCGGCATCCGGTCGGCCGTCCACCAGAGAGCCCAGCCAGACACCAGGGGGATCGTGGTCGACTCGAGTGTGCCGCGCGGCACCTGGCCTCCGGGATCGCGCGCCAGCGGCCAGGTAGAGGCCACCGCCAACCCCGAGTAGAGGAGCAGCACGAGCGCCACGAGGCGCGCGGAATATCGCGGAGAGGACTCGCGCGTTGCGTCCGGATGTCCAGCAACGCCACCCGATGACTCGCCTTCGACGATGACCGGCGGGCTCGAAGACATGGCTCCTCCTGTGGCGCATACGCTATCAAGAAGCACCGCTCCAGAGAGGTGTCCGTTTGATCGGGATCAAACTCGTCCTGCTGGCGGCCGTTCTCGCCGCGGGAGCACTCGGAGGCGCCATTCCGCTGACCCGGCGGGGTGGAGTGTCCGGCGGACGCCTTCTGGGCTGGGGGAACTCGTTGGCCGCCGGGATCTTCCTCGGCACCGGCCTGATCCATATGCTTCCGGATGCCTCGACGGCGTGGGACTCGCTGGGCTGGCGCTACCCCATGGCGTTCCTGCTCGCGGCGTGCGGCTTCGTGCTGATGCTCCTGATCGAACACGTGCTCCTACCGGAAACGGCACACGACATGATGCACGCACCGTCCAACGATCAGTTCACCCATCCTTCCGGACAAAGCGGGCTCGCCGCCTACGCCGTACTGACGGCTTTGTCCGTGCATTCCTTCCTCGCGGGACTCACGCTCGGAGCAGAGCCGGAGTTGGCCGGAGCCCTCGTGATCTTCCTCGCGATCCTCGCCCACAAGACGACCGCGGGGTTCGCCCTCGGCGTGAGCCTGGTGCGCACCGCCATGGCCCGCAGGCACGCCTGGCAACTCCTGGCGATCTTTGCCTTCGCCACCCCGCTCGGGATCCTGCTGGGCCTCGTGCTCGGCGGGGCGCTCGATGGCCCCGCCCAACGCACCTTAGAGGCCACATTCCTGGCGCTGGCGGCCGGCACCTTCGCCTACGTCGCGACCCTCGACATCTTGCGCAACGAATTACTCGAACCGGGCGGGCGCTTGAGCCGATGGGTCTGCGTCGCCAGCGGCACCGGGCTGACGGGCATGCTCGCCCTCTGGGTCTAGCGCCTAGTCGAAGACGATGACGCTCCGCGCCGCCGTGCCCTTGCGCATCTCGTCGAAACAGGTGTTGACCTCCTCGAGCGGGCGGCGAGCCGAGATCATCTCGTCGAGCTTGAGCTGGCCGTTCAAGTAGAAATCGACGTAGCGGGGCATGTCGATGCGGAACGCGTTGGAGCCCATCATCGAGCCCTGGATTCGCTTCTCGTTGATCACGACATCGAAGCCCGGAAGCTCGATGTTTTCGCCAATGCCGAGCACGCCGACCATGAACGCCGTGCCGCCCTTGCGAGTCATGGCCAGAGCCTGCTGCACCGTGGCGTTGAGACCAATCGCCTCGAAGGCCTGCTCGACACCACCGCCCGTCAATTCGATCACCTGGGCCACCGCATCTCCCGCCGAAGCGCTCACGCCATCGGTGGCACCCACCGTGCGCGCGAGTTCGAGCTTCCAGTCCTGGGTGTCAACGGCGATAATGCGTCCCGCGCCGGCGATACGGCAGCCCTGGATGATACTGAGCCCGACACCGCCGCAGCCGATCACGGCAACCGTCGAACCCGCGCGAACCCGCGCCGTGTTGAGCGCCGCACCGAGGCCCGTAGTGACACCGCAACCGATCAGCGCAGCCCGATCGAGCGGCATGTCCTCTCGGATCTTCACCAGGGAGTTCTCGGGAACCAGCATTTTCTCGGCGAACGATGCCAGCTGCCCCATTTGGTAGAGCGGTGTGCCGTCCAGCGTGAGGCGCGGGGTGTCCCCGGGTTGGCGGTCGAGCTGGGCCCCGCCGCAGAGATACGGACGGCCCGCCGTACAGTACTCGCACTTGCCACAGAAGACCGACAGACAGGCGATCACCGGATCGCCCGGTTTCACGTAGGTCACGTCCTCACCCACGCGCTCGACGATGCCGGCGGGCTCGTGGCCCAGCACGAGCGGGGGGGGCGCGGGCAGCCTGCCCTCGATGATGTGGAGATCACTGTGACAAACGCCCGATGCCGCGGTGCGAAGCAATACCTCGCCGCTCCGGGGCTCGTCGATCTGCACTTCGGCGATCTTCAGAGGCTCGTTGTACGCGTGGAGGACGGCGGCCTTCATCGGGAACTCCTTTTCCGTAGACGGGAAATAGAGCCTACGAAATCATGGAGTACGCGTCACCCGGCACCCACAGGAGTGCTTCACCCACACACCAATGGTCCCACGCCGGGACACCGCGAACCCGTTCGGCGAACCGCCCGACCCGGCAGTTGCACCCAGAGCCACCTCGGCAGACGCGACGTGGGGCCATTCGGCGGGCCACGGACTCACGCTTCCGGGTAGAGCCCGGAGGGAAACTCTTCTCGGATGCGGTAGACGAAGCCCGCACCGCGGAGTTCGTAGACGCGCCAGAAGAATTCGCTGTCTTCCCCCGCTTCCTCCAGCTCGAACGTCGTGGGGATCCGGAGAAGCTCAACGACCTGGCCCAGACCGACCTTCCGCTCGCGCAGCATGTTCCGGATGTCCTCGTCTTCTACGAGTACGTCTGTCCGCGCCCGGCACACGACCATGCCGCGTTCGCGGCACACGAGGTCCACCTCGCGTGTGAAATGCTTCTCGTCTCGGCTGTCGTCCTGGAAACGGACTTCGATACCGACTTCCGAGCCAAAGTACGCGGTCAGCGTACCCTGGAGTGTTCCGGGGACAGCCAGGATCATTCGGCGAATCGGACCGAAGTCTCGCAGGCTCTCGAGCGTGCCTTCCAGGTCGAGAATTTCGGCCAAATTCGCTCTCCGTGGAGGGTCTCAGACCAGATACTTCCGCAGCACCTTCCCCAGCGGACTCCGGGGAATCTCCGCCCGAACCTCTACCCGGCGGGGAACCTTATAAGCCACCAGACGCTCTTTGCAATGGACGGCCACCGCTCGCCGCAGGCTAGCCCCGTCCTCGTCACCCATATTCCCATGCGGAACGACGACCGCCTTCACGATCTCGTCCCCACCCCGCGACCTCGCGGCGACGACCACCACCTCCTCGACATCGGGGTGCGCGGCGATGCAGCGCTCGACCTCGACCGGATCGACNTTTCCCGCCGCAGTGGAGACGAAGAGCTTCTTGCGCCCCACCAATATGAGATGCCCTCCGACATCGAGCCGCCCGAGGTCACCGCTGAAGAAGCGGCCCCCCCGGAAGCTTTCGCTCTGCGCACTGCTGCGGCCGAGCGCCGGGCTCGAGATCACGACCTCACCGACCTCGCCCCGCCCCAAGGGCGAGCCCTCGTCGTCCACGATCTCCAGCTTCACCTCGCCCATGGGGTGACCGACCGAGCCAGAGGTTCCCGTCGCATCCGGGTCGAGATTGATCGTCACCGACCCCGCCTCGGTGCAGCCGTAGAGCTGGCGAACGGGCTTCCCGAAGCGCTTGTCGAACGCCTCGAAGACTTGAAGCGGCAGGGCCGCGCCCGCGGAGAAGCACAGACGCATCGCACTCATGTCGATGCTTCGGTCCGGACGCGTCTCCGCGAGCATCCGGAAAATGAAGGGCACCCCGGGAAACACGGTCACCCCTTCGCGCTCGATCGTCGTGAGAGCGCGTCGGGGCTCGAAAGCCTCATCGATCACGAGCGTGGCACCCGACCGGACCGCCGCGAGCACGCAGTTGCCGAAGCCATGCGCGTGGTGGAAGGGAACCGCTCCGAAGATCACATCCTCGGGGCCAAGACCGATGGCCGCGGTGAAATGCTCCGCTTCGTGGACCAGGTTCGCCTGGGTGCGCACGACGCGATTCGGGGTACCCGTCGAGCCGGAAGAGAAGCCGTGCAGCACGTCACCCGCGACCTGGGACGCCGCCAGCTCCCCGGGCATCCCGTGCGCAGCGGCACCGGACGCACCGGAACTCACGAAGACCGCCGGCGTTGACCCACTCCGAGACGCGACCTCTCGGGCCACGGGCGAGGCAGTCTCGCTCGCGACGATGGCCGCAGCGTCGCAACCCGCGAGACAAGCCTCGACCTCGTCTGGCTTGAACTGGGGATTCAGGGGGATTGCCACGGCGCCCCGCGCCGCGATCGCGAAGAAATCGATCACGAAATCGGGAGAGTTCGGCAGCAAGAGAACCACCGCGCGCCCCGGGCCGACCCCATGACCCGCAAACACCTCCGCACGCGCCCGGACCGCCTCGGCCAACCGGTCGTAGGCAATCGACCCGCCCCGCCATCGCACCGCAGACTGAGAGCCGCAGCGCAGAGCGGTCGTTTCCAGGAGATGGGAGAGCAATGCGGAGTCAACCTCCGGTCTTCGAATAGCCCAACCGCACCGGACCGGCAGAACGCGCCGGCACCCTTCCCGGATTTCACGACCCAGACCGCCGCCCGCTCCTCGAAGCGGTCCGTTCCGGCGCCATCGACGCTTTCAGTTGTACCACAACCCCGGGCATTCGGACCCTGCGGGAGTTGGCCATCGCCCACGAAAAACCGAAACGCTTCCAAGCAGTTGCACGCAAGATGCTTGCCGGACGAGATTCGATGGCGGCGACGAGGACCGCGGCCGGCTGGAAACTCGCGGCCCTCTTGATCCCGATCGCATTTGCGAACCCCGGCTGCGGCCGGTCCCCGACGACTGGCGGCACGCCACTCGTCGGAGACAGGTGTTTCGCAAATCGCCGTCGGCCATTCCGAGAGCACCGGGGGACGATTACCGGAGGTGGATGCTGCGCCGGCATGCCCGTGACCTTCTAGAGCCGCGCCACCACGCGCCCCATCGTGCGCCGCTCGGCCAGGTCCCGAAGCGCACCCGGCACGCCTTCCAGCGAGACGACCCGCGTCACGGTTGGCCGGTAGGCGCCCTTGCCCAGCAGATCGAGCACGGCGGCGTGCGCCTCCTCCTCGACGCGCACCGAGTCCGCACCGTAACCCGAGCCCATGCACACCCCCACCAACGTCCAGTTCTGGAGGTAGAACTCGTTGGGGTGGATCTCGATCAATCCGCCGGCGTGCCCCGCCATCACGTGCCGGCCTTCGACGGCCAGCAGGGGGCGGGCCCGCTTGCCGGGCTCTCCCTGGACGAAGTCGATGATCACGTCGACGGCGTGCTCGCCCACCTCGCGGCGCACCGCCGCGTCGAACTCCACCCGCTGGTGGTCGATCACCACCTGGGCACCGAGCTCCTGGCAGAAGGCGGCCTTCTCGGCGCCGCCTGCGACCGCGATCACCTTGCAGCCGGCGGCCACGCAGAGCTGGAGTGCCGACGAGGGAACTCCGCCGGCGGCCCCCAGCACGAGAACCGTCTCTCCCTCCCGGACCCGACCGCGCCGGTGCACGGCGTGATAGGCGGTGTGGGAGGGAATCACGAAGGCAGCGGCCTCCTCGTCACTCAACGCCGCCGGCGCCTCGTAGAACGCGGGGGGAAACATGACGGCGTGGGGGGCAAAGCTCCCGAAAGGCTGAGGCGTGAAGCCCATCACCCGCTTGCCCATCCAGTGGGTGAGGTCCGGCGAGGTTTCCTCGACGATCCCCACCGCTTCCTGTCCCGAGACGTAGGGACGGGTGACGGGTACCGGATACTCGCCCGTCGCCATGGTGATGTCGGGCGTGGCGAGCGCAGAGGCGAGCACCCGGACGAAGACGTAGGAAACACACGCTGGCTCGTTCTGCTCCCGAGGCCGGAGTCCCGCGATATCGACGGTCAGCTCGCGCATCGCTTCGTGGCTCGGCTCCGGGGTCTCTCGCCACTCGAAGACTTCCCAGGCGTTGCCTCGACCGCTCACGACCCAGCCCTTCATTCGAAGCGCGCCTCCGTCGTTTCCCGGGCGTCCTTCCAGCGCTCGTCATTGACGCCGAATGCCTCGAGTCGCGCGTGCACCGCACGCGATCCGTTGGCGCAACAGTTGCGGCAGGAGGCGCGGGGCTTGCACCGGTTCCATGCGTCCAGCAACGGCTCCACCGGCAGGGGCAGTGTGGCGTGTGAATAGCGGTAGAAGATCCGGGTCATCTCCCGGGCCTGCTCGATCTCGATTGGCCGGCGCGAATGCCGAAGCGTCGGCTTGAGCATGGCGACGACCTGGGCCAGATCCTTGCGCTTCAGGGTCAGACCCAACTGGGCTTTGACGCGTACCGCCTCGTCCAGGACTTCCTCGCGCAGCGGTGAGTCCGGGTCGTCCACCTTCCACTGGGCCAGCATCGTTACGCAGAGACTCATCCGCTCCGCACAAGCCGCGCGAGTTGCCTCGGCGCGCGCCCTCTCATCGAGCCGACCTCCCCCTCTGCGCCCGAGACGCCCAAGGAGCGAGCGGGACTCACCCACCAGCGCCGGCATCCCCACCCCCGCGAAGGGCAGACTGCCGACACCGCCGAGAAAAAAGCCACGACCCGCCTGGTGACTCAGAATTGGGTGCTGAAGCCGGTGGATCCGCCCCTCGAGTTCGAGCGCATGGAGCACGCCGACCGGCCAGATCTCGTGGGCAAGCAGCGCGGGAAGCGTCGGGACCTTCGCACGCTCCAACTCCTCCTGGATCGCGGGGTCGGCGAAACGCCTTTCGATGCGGTCCAGGTCGATCTCGGTGCGGCCGTCATTGAAACCCAGCAAAAACAGATCTGCACCCAGGCCGTACCACACCGCCATCGACTCGAAGACCGCGGCATAGGTCCGCAACACCATCGCCACCGAAGCCGCATCGGTGTCGTACTGGTGGTACCACTGGGCGAAGATCCCGCCGGGCGTGAGCCGAGCGCGCGCCGCCTCGAGGAACTCTCGGCTGAAGAGCATCTCGACGCCGGCGACCCAGGGGTTGCTCGGCTCCGATACGATCACGTCGAACTGCTCGTCGCTGCGCATCAGCGCGCGATAGGCATCGCTGCGCACGATCTCGACCCGGGGGTCCTTCGACACCATCCAGTTTTCTGTGTCGAAGAGCGGGGCGGCATCGATGACACCCTTGGAGATCTCCGCCACCAGGATGCGCTGCATCGAGGGAAACTGGCCGAGCGATCCCGCTGTCACTCCGGTGCCAAAGCCAATCACGAAGCTGCTCCGCGCTTCGTCTACCAGCAGCGCTGGAATGATTCCAACCAGCGACATGGTCGGGTAGTCAAGCGCGGTCGCTCCATCCGACTTGCCGTTGTTCTTGATGGACAGACTGATCTGTCTGTCCTCGGTCAGTCGCTTTTCGACAGCCACCGAACTGGTTGGCCCATCGGTGTAGAAGAGCAGCTCTCCCACCTTGCGCGCCTGCTCCGCGACGCCCCGGGGTCCCAACATCGTCAATGGATTCACGGTGCGGACTCGGAACAGGCCGATGGACAACAGCTGGGGGTCCCAACCCGGCAGCAGCGCCGCGCCGGCGAGCCCGCACGCCGCCAGCCCCGCGCCGAGGGCCGCCGAGCGGCGGGAGACCCGCACGACGAGCCAGGCAGCCGCCGCCGCCAGCGTGCCCAGGGCAATCCGGTAGACGCTGTCGAGATCGATCCAGAAGAGCAGCAGGTAGCCCCCCAGCAGCGCCCCGACGAGCGAGCCCACGGTATTCCACGCGTAGAGCCGCCCCGCCACGGCACCGAGGTCGCCCGCCTGGCCGCGCAGACAATGGAATAACATGGGGAGCAGAGCACCCGAGCACACCACCGCGGGCCCGAGTGTGAGCAGCAGCACCCCGAATCCAGACAGGTAGTAGGGAAGAACGTCCGAAAGGTGACTGGAAAAATTCACCCTCAGGCGATGCGCCCAGTACGGCGAATCGCCGAGGGCGGGGTACAAGAGTGCGAGCAGCGCCACGAGCAACCAGGCAACCACCCAGACGTGAAACGGACGAAGGCGCGAGGCGAACAGCGAGACCACAGAGCTGCCGATCGCGATGCAGAGCACGAAGACGGCGACGACAGTCGAAAATACGTACTCCGATGCCCCGAATGCGAGACCCCCGACCCGGATCACCGCGGTCTGCAGCGCCATCATCGCGAAGCCCACGAGCGCCGCGACCGCGTAGAGATCACCCACGCCGCGGACCGGCTCAGGCCGGTCGGGCCCGGGAACCAGCCCCGCAGCGTCTCCGCCCCGCCCGAGCAGCAGGAACAGGCCCCCGACCACGACATTCACACCGCACATGGCCCACATCGCACCCGCCAGGCCGAGGGCGGGCACGAGCACGAAACCGGCCACCAGCGCGCCGCCAAACGCGCCCGCTGTGTTGAAAGCGTAGACCCAGGCGTGGAAGCGCGTCGCGTCGTCTAGCCCCCGAGCCAGCGCTTGGGTGAGCAGTGGGATCGTGGCACCCATCAGCACGGCGGGAGGCGCCACCAGGAGCGCGCAGAGTCCGACGTCGAAGGCGAAGCCCGCGGCCGCCGAAGCGTGGGGTACCCGGTACGAAACTTCCTGCACCAGGCCAAAGACCCCCGGGAAGCACAGCGCGTACACACCGATCGCGATCTCGACGGCGCCGTAGATCACCAGCAACCGGGGCCTGCGGCCCTGCGCCTGAGCGCGGGCCACGTGGCGCCTCGCGATTGAGCCGAAAAGAGCGTAGCCCGCCGACAGCCCGCCGAGAAAGATGGCGAGCACGGCCGCAGTCGCCTCGCTGTGTGAGCCGAGCAGAGTGGCCAGGTACTTCTGCCAGGTGACCTCGTAGACGAGGCCAGTGAACCCGGTCGGGATCGTCAGAAGCAGGGCGATGGATCGCAGCATGCGGTTCGTCGGAGCTGCCTCGCCCCGGTCCAGGAGATGATACCGGAGGTGTACGATGACCGGAAACCCAACGAAACCAGCTTGGAGAACCCGACATGCCTCGACTGCGCGAAGTGCCCCGAAGCGAAGCTCACCCGACGGCCCTCAAACTCTACGACATGCTCTTCGGGGACCGCGAGCCGACGACGCATCCCGGGACTGCGACGGGGACCCCCGGAAACTGGTGGACGGTATTCGCCCTGGTTCCCGACTGCTTCGACCACTGCATCGCCGGCTTCCAGTTCTACCGCAGCGGAAAGCGCAAGCTCGACCCCAAGCTCCGGGAAATCGGCCAGACACGCGCCGGTTTCGACCGCGGCAGCCAGTTTGTCTTCTCGCAGCACTGCAAGTCCTCACGGGGTGTGGGGCTGACCGAGGAACAGATCGAAGCGATCCCCTCCTGGCAGGTCGCAACGTGCTTCTCGCCCATCGAGCGGGCCGTGCTCGCCTACACCGACTGTCTCGTCCTGGACGGCGGGCGGGTCCCCGAAGCGGTCTTCGAGGCACTCCGAGCCGAACTCTCCGACGAGGAGATCCTCGAACTCACCTACATAACCTGTCTTTACGAGATGCACGCCACCATGTGCCGCGCCCTGAAGGTGGAGTACGACGACGTCGATGAGCGCGTCGTGGAGGTCGCCGCACCCGAAGGAGCCGAGAACGACGTCATGGGACTCGTCGACCGGTAGGTTCCGCGCGGGCAGAACGAGCGCACATCCGGCCGCGGGACGCAGGGAACGCGCGTTTACCAGGCTTGCGCCCGCCTGCAGCGATAAGATCCAGGCACAGGACCGACGACGGCAAAGACGATGAGACGGTCAGCAAATTTTCCGGTGACAAGGCGGGCAAGGAAGTCATCGAGGCCATGCTCGGCCCCACTGGCAACCTGCGGGCACCCACGATCCACAAGGGCAAGACGGTGCTCGCCGGCTTCGACGAAGAGGTCTTCGAGCGGATTTCCGGGTAGCCAGGGCCCCCGCCCCACGCACCAGAACGGACCGGTACCCAAGACCTAGTCGCCGGAGAGCCGCGCCTCGATGAAGAGCGCGTCCCGCTGATCGCGGGGGACGAAGCCCGCCGGTCTCCCGGTGGCCCGCAGGGCTTTCTGCAGCCGCGTGACATCGCGCCGCCAGAAACTCGCGAGGCAGTGCAACGCCTCCTGCACCTGCTCCGCCTCTCGGCGGGCCTGAGGGCTCTCGAGCAGGTTCCGAAACAGCCGGGCGAGCAGCGCGTCGGAATCACCGGCGAGAAATTCGTGAGTCGAATCGAGAAGTCCTGACGGCACGCGCCGCATGCCCACGAGGCGTGAGCCGCGCGGGTGCGGCTGCTTCGGAAGCCGCGACCGCGGCTCGAGGTGGCCGGTGCGACCCAGCAGCTCCACCAGGGCATCGAAGGCCCCCCGCGCGCGGAGCCTCGGCCGAAATGTTCCGTGCCAGCGCAGGTCGAGGCCCTCGAATGCCTCGGGGCAACTGGTGAAGCAGAGCAGCACCTGGTCTCCGCAGCGACCGGCACCGATCGCCGGGTACAGGAAATCGAAGGCGCCATCGACGTTGTAACGGGGGCGCAACGACCGGATCAATTCGTTCTCGGCGAGCAGCGCGTCGCGCNCCGTCGCCTGGAGGCGCACCTCCACCGAATGGGCCTCGCGTACGAGACGGCGCATCTTGCGATGCGCCTTGCGACGTCCCGCGGTCCGATAGCTCCCCAGGCGGCGCCGGATGTTTCGGGACTTCCCGGCGTAGAGCACCTGGCCGGTCTCATCCTTGAAGAGATAGACCGCCGGCGACTCGGGCAACTCGCGCACCAGGTCCGTACCGAACTTGCGGTCGAAGCGTCTCATCCCCACCGACCCAAAGGCTAGGAAATCACAGACGCATCGGCCCGCNGGCGCCGCACGCCAGGTCTTCCACGAACGCAGCTTCGTCGAACTCGCGAAGCCGGGGCTGGGTCTCGAGCCCTCGCGTTTCTAAGCGCGAAGGGCCTCGGTCAAGAATCTGCCGGGGACCAGGGGCGAAGCACCACCAACGGAAGCTCCCGCGGTGCACACATATCCTGGTAGGCCTGGGTCGTGGGACTCAGGCGAGACAACCGCTCGAAGAGCTTCTCTCGTTCCTCTCCACTCGCCACGTGGCCGCGAACCGGGTGCGTCTTCCAGCCGATGCGCACCCACGCCGTGGGGTGGGCCCGGACGTTGTAACACCAGTGCGGATCGGTCGGACCGCCGCCGTTACTGCCGCGAACGACCCTGTCTGCCCCGACCCGGAAGTAGGGAAGACCCGCCCTCCGGAGCTTGCCGGTCCGCGCTCCAATGGTAGTGAGAATCAGGGTCGACTGATACGAGAGCCCCTGGGCCGCCGCGTATTGTTTCGTCATGAGCGAGTAGCCGGTGGCCCAGAGCAAGGCGGTGTCCACGGCGAGTCCCCACTTTCCGCGCAGATAGATCCGCCCGCGATTGCCACCCGAGGAGAACGTCTCTTTTTCTGCCGACGAACGGGGCCGCTCGTCCGGACGCGCGCTTGCGGTTTCTGTGGGATCACTCATGTCTGATAGGATACTCGGCGAGGCCCGCATGCGTTCGACTCTTTGCACCCCTCCGGAATTCCCTCGTCGCGCCAGTCTGGCGCGGGGCTGACCCGTGGGGAGACTCTCGGAGCGCGTCGCCCTGGTGACCGGCGCGGGCAGCGGGATCGGCCGCGGCATCACACTCGCGTTTGCGAACGAGGGCGCCACCGTGTGCATCGCGGAACTCGATGCCGATTCCGGTGTCGAGACCGCACGCGAGGCCGAAAAACGCGGGGTGCCGTCACTCGCACTCCGCTGCGACGTGAGTCGCCGCGAGGAGGTGGCGGTGGCGGTCGACCGCACCGTGCGTGAGTTCGGCGGTATCGACATCCTCGTCAACAATGCCACGGGCGCGCGCCGCGAAAGCGCCTACAAGCCACTGCTCGAGCACGAAGACTCCGACTGGCAGGAAAAGCTCGCAGTCGACCTCATGGGAAGCTTCCACTTCATGAAAGCGTGCTTCCCACACTTGAAGCAGCGTCGGGGCAGCATCATCAACTTGTGCTCGATGGCGGGCACCGAGCGGGGCCTCGGCTTCGCCTCTTACGCCGCCACCAAAGAGGCCCTGCGCACCCTCACGGGAGTTGCCGCACGCGAGTGGGGCCCCGAAGGCGTCCGCGCCAACGCGCTCTGCCCCAGCGCGCTGACACCGGGGCTGCAGGGCTTTCTCGACGACAACCCCGACCGTGCCGCGGAGGTGATCTCGTCCGTCCCTCTCGGGAGGCTGGGAGACCCGGAGACCGACATCGGCCGCGCCGCCGTCTTTCTCGCCAGTGACGACGCGGCCTACATGACCGGGCAAACGCTCTGGGTCGATGGGGGGCGGGTAATTCGGTCGTAGGCCCCTGCCCTGCCCGCGGCTCACGGGAACAGCGCACGGCTTCCATCCCAGTTTCGTGCCACAATGCGGAAGCGTCTTTTTTCGCCAAGAGGATCGCAATGGCCCCGGTACCGCACGCCGCCGCGAGTACTCCGACCGACACCATGGCCACGGGTGGGGGCCACCTGGAAACCGTCGATTTCGTGGCACCCGCGGGCCTCCTCGCCGAAGACCGGCTGTGAGGCTCGCCCCGGGCGGCGAAGGCGTCCTCGTCCGGCCGGAGACACCCTGAGGCTTCCGAGCACATCCGGGATCGGCACACTGCTCGCAGGCCTGACCCTCACCCTGGGGTGCGCACGGACAGACGCGCCACTCCACCGCCCGGACATCATCTTGATCACCGCGGACACGCTCCGCGCGGACCACCTGGGCGCCTACGGATACGGCCGTGACACGTCGCCGAACTTCGATGCATTCTCCGATGACGCGCTGTTATTCGAGAACGCCTTCTCCCACGCGCCCCAGACACATACCAGCTTTTCGAGCATCCTGACCGGCTTCCTTCCCCACGAGACCCATGCCTACCAACGTGCGCCACTCCCTGCCGAAGTGGACACCCTGGCAGAGCTGCTACAGAGCGCCGGCTACAGCACTCATGCGGTCGTGAGCAACTATCTGCTGCGCCAGAAAAGCCGCTGGCGCGAGGGACAGGGCTGGGCGCAGGGCTTCGACTCCTACGACGACGAGATGAACCAGCGCGAACTCATCCGGCCCCAACCGGAACGGACTGCTCGCGAAACGACCGACCGAGCCATCGAAATCATCCGCCGCTCCACGGACAAACCGCTCTTCCTGTGGGTGCACTACCAAGATCCCCACGGTCCCTACGCAGCTCCCCCAGAATTCGCTGCGGCCGTGGGCGCCGCACCCGAAGAGCACCGCCTTCTCCCGCTGAACCGTACTCGGAGCGGCGCAGGCGGAATCCCGGTGCACCAGCGGCTCCCCGGCGGGCGAAACTACTTCCACTACGTCTGGCAGTACGACGGAGAAATCCGCTACTTCGACCACCAGCTCGGCCGCCTGATCTCCGCCCTGAAAGAAGCGGGACTCTACGATCAGTCCCTCATTCTGTTCACCGCCGACCACGGCGAGGCTCTGGGGGAGCACGACTTCTACTTCTCTCACGTGGGCCGGCTCTTCCACGGGCTCACCCACGTGCCCCTGGTCCTGAAACACGGCGGCCGCCTCTCGGGCAGGCGCCAGGACTACGTCCAGCACCTCGATGTCGTTCCGACGCTTGCCATCGCCGCCGGCATCGAACCGGATCCCCGCCTCCGCGGAACGGACCTGCGCCAGCCCACGCCCGAAGGCCGAGAGATCTTCGCCATCGTGGAATCACCCCTCGACCGAGACGGTGAGCGGGCCTCGCTCGTGGTCGATGGCCTCAAGCTGGTCAAGAATCGGGACACCCAGAAGCTCCGGCTCTACGACCTGCGCGCAGATCCCGCCGAAGAAAACGATCTTTCAGGGGACCCCTCTCACCGGACCCAGCGGAAACAACTCGAACACCGGCTGGAGCGCCTGCGCCACGCCGACCGGCTGGCGCTCGGCGCGCCGCAACCAGAACCGCTCACCGACCAGGAGCGCGAAGCGCTTCGCGCCCTCGGGTACCTGGACTAGGGGTCCGAGCCGACTCGACCCTGTGGGGGTAGCGACTACCCGCAGGTCGAGGGCGCGTATCTCTACACGCGGAAGTACCTGCGGGCCGCCTCCGCCGGGGTCGAAGAGAACGAGATCCAGCGGATGCTGGCGCTCAATACCGCGCAGAAATGCCTGGGGCTCGTCGGAGACAACCCATTTCCCGCCGCCCAGCGAGTCGCGGGGTCCAGCGCTTGCCCAAGCGCTGCTCAATCGGGTGTGCGGAACTCGTCTCTTGGGAACAGGTCTCGATTCACCTCGACGCGGTCTGCGGTGCTGTGCTCCGCGGAGCGCGCCGTCTGCACGACATGGGCAATTTTTTCCGCGAGCCGGGAGCCCAGGTACTCGCGTGCTCCGTGCCTCTGGAGTCGTTCTGCCCATACGTCGGGCCCGAAATCCAGTTGCTCCAGACTCCCCACGAGCACTTTCCCCCGCTGAAACTCCACCACGTTCGGAAACACGCTGAGAAAAGCCGCTCGTACGCGTGGCGTCGGCGCCCACGTACACATCAAGCCGCCCGGCTTCAGACGCTGCGCCGCCAGCCGAAAGAACTCGACCGAATAGAGATTCCCGGCGTAGGCGCTGCGCGGTCGCAGCGCATCGGCTTCGATCACATCGTAGGAAGTCTCGTCGTTCAGCAGCGCATTGCGTCCATCAGCAATGCGAAGATCGAGCCGGGGATCTCTCAGAAAGCGTCTCAGTTGGGGAAAAGCCGGCGAAGCGAGGCGCTCCAGCAGACGCTTTTCGGGCGCCACGATCTCGTAGACGACCAGGTGGCGCGTCGCTTCGCGAAAACCCGCCGCCCATGCCGTGTCTCCCGAACCCAGCCCAACGATCGCCACGTCGATGGGATCCGGGTGCAGGGCGGCCGGGAGTGCACCGAGGATGCTGTGCATATTGCCAAACGGAAGCCAGCTATGGCCCTTTCCGTTCACCGAGAGGCGCAGCTTCCCCCCGTCCGGCGTGATCGCCGCGACCCCGGTGCCGTCCTCTTCGAAGAGCACCCGACCCCGGTGATCACCGTGAAGCCGGTTCCAGAGCCGCTCTCCATCGGGTACGAGGAACACCAGCAGCGCCAGGACGACCGCGAGCACCCCAAACCGGCCTCGCGCGCCGTAGTGGCGCACGCCGAGCACTCCAAATACCACCCCCACGACCAGAAGCAGGCGAAACGATCCCGAAGTCCCCAGCCAGCCGAGCAGGAGGAGACCGGTCAACAGGCTCCCGAGCACGTTGCCCGCGATATTGGCCGCCTGGAGCACACCGACCTTGAGGCCGCTCGTTTGCACATCGTCTTGAACCGCTCGCTGCAGCACGCCGAAGGAGAGGCCCATCAGGAATGTGGGAGGGCCGTAGAGGAACAACGGGAGGCCCACGTACAAACCCAGGATCCACTTCCATTCGGCGGAACCGCCCAACTCGAAGCCACTGTAGGCGCGCCAGTATTCGATGAGGCCGGTAAATGACGGCGTCTCTTCCGGCAGCGCCACTAGCACGACGAGCGCCAGGGCTGCGTAGGCGAGGAGCCCGCACTGAAGCGTTAGAAAGGTCTCGAGCGGCCGTGCCAGCCGAACGGCGACACGCCCCCCCACGATGCTCCCGGCACCGAGCCCAACGAGGTAGAAAGCGAGCACCGTTCCGAAGGTGAACGCGGTCGACTTGACCGCGACGTCGACGATCCGGAACCACAGGATCTCGAGGCCCAGAGCGCAGAAGCCACTCAGGGCATAGAGAGCGACCCAGAGCGCGAAGGGCTGGCTGCCGGCCGGCTCCCCCTCGACCGCTTGTGTCCGTGCCAGAGGTGGAGCCGCCGGTTCGGGAGATACCCCTCCGGTCCGACCAATGGTCCAGACGGTCAGCCCCGCTAGCACGTTGCAAGCAGCGCCGAACCCTACGGCACCCTCGATGCCGAACAAGCGGATTAGAACCCACGGCGTGAGCAATGCTCCCGCGGCCGCGCCGAGCACGTTGATTCCGTACAACATGCCGATCGTGCGGGCGGCCGTCGTCGGGTCGCGAACCGTCGCACGCACCAGGAAGGGCAGCGACATGCCCATCAACGTGGTCGGCGGCAGCAGAGTCAGGAAGTGCAGCAGGACCGCACCTGAACCCGAGCCGTAGGAGGCGGCAAACCGGGTGTAGAGCAGGTCGTAGTAGAACCAGCAACTCAGCGAGGCGAAAAGTCCGAGCGCCAGCTCGATCCCAGCGAAGACAACAAGTGCGCGCGGAGCGTCGACTCGAGCGCTCATGCGCCCGCCGGTGTACGACCCGAGTCCAAGCCCGGCCATGAATGCGGAGACGATCACCGCGACGGAGTCGATTCCGACACCGCTGTGGAAGGCCAGGATCCGCTGCCACGCTACCTGGTAAACCATCGCGGCAACGCCGCTCAGGCCAAAGAGAAAGGCAACGATGGCGAGGCGTCTCATGGCTTTGCACTCCCCGGCAGCCCGATCCAAACCTTCGCATAATTCCCGAGCTGACGGCGATCTTCGTACAACGACCCGGCTCCCGGTTGGCACCCGTAAAAACACGGCGTCGGCTTCCGGCCGGCTTGCCGCGCAACGGCGGCGTGGGTACCCTCATCCGCTCTTGGACGCCATTATTCTGGGGGCGGGGGTCACGAGACCGGCGGCCAGCGCCGTATCTGCGACGCCCTTCGCGACTCGCTACGAACCGGCGAGTCAGGCGCTCGAAAACGGCACCACGTCCGGCCCCCTGCGACGCAGCACGGATTCTTCGACGTGAGCGTTACCGGGAACGGCCCGGACGCCGAACACCGGTTCCGCATGCTCGGGCGCGACTTCGCCCACTACGGCGTGATGGACTTGTTCTCCCGGGCGACCGGCCTGCTGCTGCTGCCCTTCTTCACCCGGGTCTTCTCGGTTGACGAGTACGGCGCGATCGACGTGATCGCAGTCGTCACCGTATTGCTCGCAACGCTCACGCGCCTGGCGCTACCGAGCGCGCTCAAGCGCCATTTCATCGAAAGCCGCGATTCCGGAGAACTCAATCGGCTCTACTCGTCTCTCCTCGCGTGCGTAGCCGGCTTTGCCCTGCTGGTACTGGCGCCGGTGTGGCCATTTGCCGGGGCAATCGCCGATCTGCTGCTGGAAGACGAGGCCTCCGCCACCTACGTCCGCCTGGGCCTCGTGACCGCCGCGCTGAGCTCGGCGTCCGCCATCCCCCAGACACTGCTGCGCATGCAGCGCCAGATCACCCGTTTCAACCTTCTGAACGTGGGCCAGGCCGTGACGTACGCGGGGCTCGCGGTGTTCTTCGTCGTCGAACTCGGAAGCGGTCTGGTGGGAGTCTTCGCGGCGCTGGCCGTCGCAGAAGCCGCGCGCCTGCTGCTGGGTCTGTTCTGGACGAGAAGCCTGCTCACGGTCGATCTCTCTCCCGAGCTCGTGCGCCGTTCGCTCCGCTACAGCCTTCCGCTGCTACCCGGTGTTCTCGTCGGACACGTGAACCGCACGGCGGACCGTTTTCTGCTGCTGATGTTCCTCGGTATCGGCGGGGTGAGCATCTTCGCCGTATCCGCACGGATCTCATTCGCAGTCCAGGTGCTGGCCACGATCTTCCGCCAGGCCTGGTCTCCGCACGCGATGCGCATGATCGATTCACCCGCCGAAGAGCGGAACGACTTCTACCGGAGAACCCTCGGGTACTACGCCGGTGCGCTCTCCCTGGTAGGGCTCGCCGTCACGGCGGGAGCCCCGGAGATCCTCGCGGTCCTCGTTCCCCCGGAGTACGCCGCGGGGTACAGAGTGATTCCGTGGCTCATCGGTGCCGCCGTGCTCCACGCATCGGCGGAAATCACCAACCTCGGGATTCTGATCAGCAAACGGACCTCAACCGATTCGGTCGCCGCCTGGAGCGGNGCGACGATCAACGTTCTGCTCACGCTCGTATTGATCCCGCTATTCGGTATCGCCGGGGCCGCCATCGGTACATTCGTGGGGGAGTTGGTGTACACCGGTGCGCTCTGCCACTTCACACAACGCCAGTCCGACCTGCGCTTCCAGATCGGTGCCATGCTCGGGGTGGTCGTCTGCTACGTGGTCGCCGCCATCGCATTGCTGATCATCACGGCGACAGTGGAGAGCCCCCTGGCCTCGCTCGCCGCACGTGCGCTGGTCGTGGGCGTGGCCGCAGCGGCAATTCTTCCCCTCAGCTCGAGACGTTCCGCTTCCGCGCTCGAACGCTGATCCAAACCCTCCACGGCCGCGAAGCGTCCGGCCCCGGTGCCGCGCGGGAATCTCCGGTAGCGCAGTGGCTGTCCGATCTGACACAATCGCCTCGGCGCAGAAGCCGGACGCGCCGGACAGGGAGAGCGCGATGATCCTCCTCGACCCCAAGAACCACGACCGGAGCTACCCGGACGAGCGCTCCCGCGATGTCATGCGCAAGACGATTGAATTCTTCGAGGCCAAGGGACTCCGCCGGCTCAAGGAAGACGACCGCGAACGGACCTGGTACGCGGACTTTCTCGAATTCATCAAGAAAGAAAAGATCTTCTCCACGATTCTGACTCCGTCCGGATATGGCGCTCCCGATTCGCGTTGGGACACCTGGCGGATCTGCGAATTCGCCGAGATCCTCGGCTTCTACGGGCTCCATTACTGGTACAGCTGGCAGGTCTCCGTCCTGGGGCTGGGGCCCATCTGGATGAGCCAGAACGAAGCCCTGAAGGAGCGCACCGCGCAACTCCTCGAAGATGGGGGAATCTTCGCCTTCGGGCTTTCCGAGCGCACCCACGGCGCCGACGTCTACTCCTCAGAGATGCAACTCGCACCGCAGCCCGAAGGAAATTACCTCGCGAACGGCGAGAAGTACTACATCGGAAACGGAAACCGCGCGGCCCTGGTTTCGACCTTCGGAAAGCTCTCCGATTCCGGGGACTACGTCTTCTTCGCCGCCGAATCTGGGCACGAGCGCTACGAGTGCATCCGGAACGTGGTCAATAGCCAGTCCTACGTCTCGAGCTTCGCCCTGCACGACTACCCGATCACGGAGGACGACATCCTTTCGAAAGGCCGAGACGCCTGGGACGCGGCACTCAATACCGTGAACGTCGGCAAGTTCAATCTCGGCTGGGCCTCGATCGGAATCTGCACCCACGCGCTCTACGAGGCCTTCGCCCACGCTGCGAACCGGCGCCTCTACGGACAGGCAGTCACCGACTTTCCCCACGTGAAACAGCTCTTCACCGACGCCTATACCCGGCTGGTCGCGATGAAGCTCGTCGCGCTTCGAGCAGCCGACTACTTGCGTTCCGCCAGCTCGGAAGACCGCCGGTACCTGCTCTACAACTCGGTGGTCAAGATGAAGGTCACGACACAGGGAGAGGACGTGATCAACCATCTCTGGGACGTGATCGCGGCCAAGGGATTCGAGCGCGACACCTACTTCGAGATGGCGGCACGTGACATTCGGGCCCTGCCCAAGCTGGAGGGAACCGTTCACGTCAACATCGCCCTGATCATCAAGTTCATGCCGAACTACTTCTTCAACCCCTCCGAATACCCGGAGATCCCGCGCCGCGACGACGCCGCCAACGACGACTTCCTGTTTTCCCAGGGGCCGACCAAGGGACTCGGACACATCCAGTTCCACCCCTACGAGCCCGTATTCGAATCCTGGAACCTTCCCAACGTGGAACGGTTCTGCGCACAGACCGCCGTATTCAGGGAAATGCTGGAACGAGCCACCCCTGGCGCCAGCCAGGCGAACGACATCGATTTCCTGATGGCGGTCGGCGAAATCTTCACGCTGGTCGTCTACGCCCAGCTGCTGCTCGAAAATGCCCGCATCTACGAGCTCGAGACAGCGCTGGTGGACCAGATATTCGACGTACTGATCCGGGATTTCTCGGACTTCGCGCTTCAGCTCTACGGCAAGCCGAGCAGTACACCGGAACAAATGGAGTACTGCCTGCGAATGATCCAGAAGCCCGTCGCCGACGCAGGGCGTTACGCACAGATCTGGGAAGAGCAGGTCCTGCCCCTGGCGAACCGCTACGAAATGAACCCCTAGCAATCGGCAGCCCGGGGCAGCTCGGGTGCCTATTCGGACGCCTCACCGCATCGGCCCAACTCGCCGGGAAGAAGAACTTCCTATCCGCTGTCGCTTGCGGCAGTGCGCAGGTTGCGGACCAGCTCATTGATGCGCAGGCGGTCGGCGGGGGCGAGTTCCTCGAACTCGATGCCCATTCCAGCGGGCTCACCCCCAGGCCCATCAGATTTTCGGACCACGATTCCCGTCACTTTCACGGGCTCGCCGCCGCCCGGAAGCTCGAACTGGAGTGCGACCCGCGTGCCCACAGGGTGGAGATTCTCTGTTCCAACGAACAGGCCACCCTCATTGATATTGCGGGCGAAGTCCGTGAAGAACTGGTCCACCGTGCGGTACTCGACGCGTACGGAAACGTCCGAGCGCACAGATTTGCGTCGCTCGACCTCGGCGCTGCCCCCCTGTTTCTCGGATTCCATCCCGATCCCCCAGTTTCCGAAGCGGTCCCGCCGAGACAGCAGCCGTGGGAAACGCGAACCTCCATACCCGGAGACAGGCCCGAGTCAGAAGAAGACGCCAGATCCGAGCCAGAGTCAAGCCTCCTGAGACGCGTCTCGTGACCGGAGCGATTGCCGGCTCTTCGGGCCGGACACCGCGGTGAAGCTTCCGGCCCGCTTCGGGCTACGCCCGCGGGCCCGGATAGCGGGGGCAGTTGACGCTGCCACCGGGAAGCGTGGAGAATCCAGGCCGCGGGAGTTGCCCGCCAGAACGAGCGACGGCTCTGCCGTTTCCGCCTGTGCAGCCGGAGAGTCGAGCGGCTCCCGAACCGCCAGCGGGCACTGCGACCCACGGGAGATGAACAGCTGAATCACCTGCTCGAATGGCTCGTCGCACTGGCCATCCTCACGCTCTCCTGCAGCGCTCAGGTCGCGGGGGAAAGGCCCGCGCCGGCTCCCCTCTCGCTTCGGCACCCGCCCGCCGGCTCCGTGATCGGTGCGCCCGGGCGCCACGGCGGCTATGCATGGCTGGGGATTCCCTACGCGGACCCTCCCGAGGGCGCATTGCGCTGGCGGGCACCGCGCGCCCTCGCGCCCCGAAGCGGCACGCACAAAGCCCTGTCTTTCGGCTCCCCCTGCCCCCAATTCGCGAACTTCCTGGGCGGCGACGAATCTGTACCGCCCGGTACGCTCGTGGGCGACGAGAACTGCCTCTTCCTCAACGTCTACTCGCCCGCGCTGGCCCCCGACCAACTGCCCTCGAGACAGCGGCGGCTACCGGTGATGCTGTGGATCTACGGGGGCGGCAATACCATCGGGACCTCCAGCTTCTACGACGGAAGTGCCCTCGCCACCCGCGAGAACGTGATCGTCGCCACGGTCAACTATCGCCTCGGCCCCCTCGGTTGGCTTCGACACGCGGCCCTGCGCAAGGGAAGCGATCCCATCGATGCCTCGGGAAACTTTGGAACCCTGGATCTGATCCTGGCTTTGGAGTGGGTCCGCACCAACATCGCGAGCTTTGGCGGAGATCCCGACAACATCACCCTGTTCGGAGAGTCTGCGGGCGGTTGGAACGTACTCTCGCTCCTGACGTCACCGCTGACCCGCGGCCTGTTCCATCGAGCGATTTCACAGAGTGGGGTCACCTGGAGCGCTACCCCAGCTGAGGCCGAGAACTTCTGGGACGCATCGGAACCCGGAAGCCGACAGAGTTCGGGGGAACTCCTGCTGAAATTGCTGCAGTCGGATGGGACCGCTGTGGATCGCGAAGCTGCCAAGCAGACCCTCGCCCGCTGGAGCAAGAGCGAAACCGCGCAATACCTGCGGGGCAAGAGCGTTGAGGAAATCTATACCGCCTACGGAAAATTCAAAAGCATCCCTCTCGTCTTTCGCGACGGCACCGTCCTGCCATCCGCTCCCCTGGCGCAGCAGCTCGAGGCCCCGAACGGAATCCACCCCGTCCCGCTCATTCTGGGCACGAACCGAAACGAGGAGCGGATCTTCCTCTTCTTGGATCCGGAATACGTCCGCTGGTGGTTCTGGTATTACCCCAAACTGCGCGACCCGCAACGCTATTACCGCAACGCCGCCTACATGACGCGGATCTGGAAGGCGATCGCAGTAGACGAGGTGGCGCACTCGCTTGCACGCCACCGACCCGGATCCGTCTTCGCCTATCGATTCGACTGGGACGAAGAGCCACGCATCTCGGGCGCCGACCTCCCCGAGATGCTCGGTGCATCCCACGGCTTCGAAATCCCCTTCGTCTTCGGCCACTGGTACATGGGGAGCGAGGGTGCCCAGCTCTTCACGCCCGAAAATGCCGAGGGCCGGGAAGCCCTATCTGCCACCATGATGTCCTACTGGGCGGAATTCGCGCGCAATGGAGATCCCGCCCGCGGGAGCCGCGGAGACGCCATTCGCTGGACCGCCTGGGAACCCGGAGCGGACCACTTTGCCATACTGGACACACCGGCGGGTGGGGGCGTGAGCATGGCGCGATCGACACAGAGCATCGCGTCCGTGGTGAGCGATATCCTCGCCGACTCCAGCTTCGACGACACTCGGGAACGCTGCCACGCGCTGAACGTGGTCTGGCGCTGGGCCCGGTTGAAATTTCCAGCCGACGCGTATCGAAGTATCGCCGATGGTCTGTGTTCCGATTTCCCCCTACAGCCAACCCCCGGAACGCGCCCTCCGAGCGACTGACCCGGCTCTCTGCTCCGGATAGAGGGCCCGCGACCTCGGACAGCTGCGATGCCTCGGCATTGGGGCTGTGCCAAACTCCAGAATCGGTTCGTCATGCGTATCGGAGGATGAATTTGTCCGTTCGCGTCACAGCGTTGCTCTTGACCGCGCTCACGGGCTTCACCGGTCTGGTCTACGAGGTGGCCTGGCAACGCTCCATCGCCACGTTGCTCGGATCCCACAGCGAGTCGACGGCTGCCGTTCTGGCGCTCTTCCTGGGGGGCCTGGCGGTGGGCTACGCGCTATTCGGTCGCGTGACCCGACGCCTGGTCGCACGGGCCCGGCGCGAGGGCCGCCCCCCGCGCCTGCTCGCCCTCTACGGGTGCATCGAGATTGGAATCGGGTCGTGGGCGCTGGCATTTCCGGTTTTCTTCCAGTGGATCCACGCGCTCTCCATCCGGATCCCCGCCCACGGCGAAGGCATGGCATTCGCCATCGACCTGGCCCTCACGACACTCCTCATTGCCCCCCCTACCGTGCTGATGGGGAGCACGATCCCCATTCTGACCCAGACCCTTCCGCGAAACCTCGACGACGCCACGCGGACCCACGCCCTGGTGTACGGCACCAATACAGCCGGCGCGTTCGCCGGAACGCTGGCGGCCGGATTCTTTCTCATCCCCTATCTCGGACTCGAGGGGGTGCTCCGCGCAATGGGGGTCGTAAACCTCGCCGCGGGCGCCGCATTTCTGGCCCTCGGTCTGGTTCCCGCACAGCGCTCCCCCGCAGCCGCCGGCGAAGCCATCGCACGGGTGAGAGGCCTGCCCGCCTACGCCACCGCCGCGGTGCTTCTGGGCTTTTCCACGCTGACGCTCCAGACGGTGCTGATCCGCCTGAGCGGACTCAGTTTCGGAGCCTCCGAGTTCACCTTTGCCGTCACGGTCGGCGTCTTCGTCTTCTGCATTGCTCTGGGGAGCCTCGTCGTTTCGACGCTGCCGCGCGTTCGACCGGGAGCACTCGTGGTCTGCGCCTGGCTCTTCGCGGCCTTTCTGGTCGCACTGCATATCCCGCTCCAGGACGGTCCCTACTACGCCCACGTGCTGCGCACGTTCTTTGCATCCCACGACGGGGCCTTCTATCCGTACCACCTAGCAAGCCTTCTGAGCATTCTGGTCGTATTCGTCATTCCCATCGCTCTCGCGGGCAGCCTGCTTCCGCTGCTCTTCCACCACCTGAGACAGGAGGTCGGTGCATTGGGCGACGTGGCGGGACGTCTGTATGCGTGGAATACGGTCGGAAGCCTGTTGGGCGCGCTACTCGGAGGCTACGCGCTCCTTTTCTGGGTCGACCTGGACCACGTCTACCGCATCGCAGTCGGCGCTGCTACCGGGGCCGCCGCGATCCTCAATACCCGGCTCGCCACGAGTTCCCGGCGCTGGATCGGCGCTGCGGGATTCGCGCTGGCCGTCCTGGCCCTGACGACGCTCCCAGCGTGGGACCCCGTCCGACTTGCCTCCGGCCCCTTTCGGAGCCGCTCGGTCCTTCCGGTTTCCTACCGCGGCCCCGACCTCTTCTTCGCGACGACGGCGCAGGCGAAAATTCTCCACTACGAGGACGACCCGAACTCATCCGTTGCCGTCAAGGAACTGCCCCTGTCGCCCCAGCAGGCCGCCGCCAGCGGGCGCCGATCGAATCGAGCCATCGTCACCAATGGCAAGGCCGACGGATCTCTGGTTGCGGACTACCCGACGATGGCACTCGCGGGAATCCTGCCCTGCCTGTTCACCAATTCCTGCGAGCGCGCTTTCGTGATCGGCTACGGAACCGGTGTCACCGCCGCTGAAATCGCATCGATCAGAACTGTCGAGGAAGTGGTGGTCGCAGAGATTTCGCGCGGTGTGATCGACGCTGCACCGTTTTTCGACGGCGGCAACATGAACGCCTCACACAACCCGAAGATCCAAGTCCGCCACGGAGACGCCTACCGCACCCTGCTGCGGGACAAGAATCTGTACGACGCAATCGTTTCGGAGCCCAGCAACCCGTGGGTGACCGGCGTCGAGATGCTCTTCAGCCGCGAGTTTCTCGAATCTGCCCGGGACCGGCTGACTCCTTCGGGCGTCTTCGCCCAGTGGTTCCACGCCTACGAAATCGACACAGCCACGATCGAGATGGTGCTCCGCACCTACCGCTCGGTCTTCGACGGTGTGTCCGTCTGGTTCGCAACGGGCCCGGACCTGTTGCTCCTGGGGGCTCGGCAACCCGATCTATTCCTCGACCTCGAGCGCCTCGAACGCCGCGTGGCCAGGCCCGATTTCGCAGCCGGGCTGCGTCGCGCGGGGATCCCCAACCTGCCCGCCCTGCTGGCCCATGAGATCCTTCCCGTCGGGGTGGTGCACGCGCTTCACAGCGAGGGAAACCTGCATACACTCCTTCACCCGATCCTGAACCACCAGGCAGCCCGGGCATTCTTCGCGGGGGCAATCGCCGGCCTGCCATCGACTGCACATCTCGACCCGGCGCGAGTGGGGGCACGCAATTCCCTGGTGCAAAAGCTCGCGCTCCGACACGGCGGGCGACTTCCCGAGTCCACCTGGGAAGCCATTACCGACCAGGCGTGCCGCACCCGCGCAAACGAGTGCGCTGCACTACTGGCGCGCTGGCGCTACGAACAACCGGTCTCGGAAGCCCGTACGGCGCTGGAGAAGCGAGCTCAAAAGCTTTTCCCCGGGCATACGACGGACGCTCTGCTCGATGAACTCGCAGACTTTTACACCGCCGACACTGCAATGACGCGAAGCAAACTGACGCTGGCCGAGGTCCAGCGCACAACTCGGCACTTCGAGAACTACTACACGCACGCTGCGCCCTTCCGGCGCGATCGGCTGCTTGCCGCCTGGCAGAGCTGCCAGGCATTCGACATGCAGTGCACACTCGCGAAAGCGCAGGTCGAAGAGCGACTCGGGCGGCTGGGGACGCCCCTGGGCGACTTGGAGAAATCGCCCTAGCCCGGTCCGCGTCTCGAGTCGGACCTCGCATGACCGGGGGAGGAGTGCCTACAGGGATCGTCTCGGCCGACGCCAACGCGCACCCGGCGGCTCACGAAGCCACCTCCCCGTCATCCAGGGCCGCACTCACTTCCCTCAGCAATTCATCGCGCGAGCAGGGCTTGCGAAGCACCGACCGCAACCCCCGGGCGCGAAGGCTCTCCAGTTGGGATGCCTTGATGGCGCCACTCATCAGGATCACCGGGAGCCCGGGAGACGCCGCGTGAATGGCGTCGAAGACTTCGATGCCGTTGAGGTTGGGCATGCGATAGTCGAGCAGGACCAGATCCACCGAATCTCCCGCCTCCTCTAAGGAATCGAGTGCCTGCCGGCCGTCGGAGCACTCGATCACGCTGTAGCCGCACTCGGTCAAGATGCCCCGAATCAACTCAGCGACGATCGGTTCGTCTTCGGCCAGCAGGACGGTGGCGCCGCGGCAGCGCTCCCGCGCCACCGGCTGCGACTTGACCGCAACGGCCGGCGGGCTGGCGAGCGGGAGATAGATGCGCACGGTCGTGCCAACACCCGGCTCGCTATCGACCTTTAGAACCCCCCCCCACTTCACGCGTGTAGGAGTAGAAGAGGGAAAGGCCGAGCCCTGTTCCCTTGCCCATCATCTTGGTCGTAAAGAAGGGGTCGAAGATCTTTTCCAGCGTTTCGGTACTGATGCCCACGCCGGTGTCCGAGACCTCTATGCTCACGAAGCTGTCGCTCTCGAGGTGAAAGGCCGCAAACTGTGGGTCGTCGGGGTCGAGCCCGCACTGCCCCGTTCGGAAACACAGCGTGCCTCCCTCCGGCATGGCATCCCGTGCATTGACGGCCAGATTCATCAGGCCGCTCTCGAAGCGCGCCACATCCCCTACCGTGTGGAGCGGGGTAGTGGAAAACTCGCTGACCACATCGATCGAAAAACCCAGCGTCGGCGCCAGCACATCGACCAGGCGCTCGAGGCTCTCGTGCACGGCGATGGTCGTGTATTCGGGGGCTTGGACGTGGCTGAAGTCCAGCAGTTGACGCGTCAGGACGGCCGCGCGCCGAGCCGCTGTGTCGACCCAATCGAGTAGCTCCCGGGCCCGCTCGGCCCGCGGCGAGCCCTCGATCTGATCTCCCAGGCGCTCGGTAGCCGTCAGAATGGTCATCAACAGGTTGTTGAAATCGTGGGCGATTCCACCAGCCAGCCGCCCGATCGCCTCCATTTTCGAAGATTGGTTCAGCTGCTCACTCAACGCCTTCTGACGCGTCACATCGCGAGCAAACCGGTAGTGATCCCCCGGCTCGCCGTCGGGATTTCCAACGAGCACGAGGCTCTCGAAGAAATAGCCTCCATCGGGCCTGCGTCCCCGCAGAGTGACTTCCGCTTTCTCCCCGTCCGCCAGCGCGGCGCTGGCCCGGTCCAACTCGATCCGATCGTCGGAGTGCACCCACCCCGCGGCGAGGCTTCCGACGAGATCTTCAATCGAACAGCCGTGCATGGCGGCAAACGAGTGGTTTACGCTCCGGAAGCATCCCCGGCCATCGACCTCGGCAATGCCCTCGATGGCCGCCTCCAGCGCGCGGGACTTCGCGGCTTCTGCAAGCGTGGCCTCGCGGATGCGCCGCGAAGAAGTCAGGAACGCCTTGGACGACACGGCCCCGACCGTCGCGCTAAAGGCAATGACCATCACCAGATTCAGCCACGCCGGCACGGGATCGATCGTCTTGGAGGGCTTCGGAAGCAGACCGAACACCTCCAGGCCGAAGAGCGCGCTCGTGACTCCCACCCCGAGGATTCCCAGGAGCACGGCAAAGCGATGCCCCAGCAGGAAGCCCGCCATCAAGGGGATGAGCAGGAACCAGATGGTGAAGATCGCGGAGGCACCGCCCTGGTAATAGGCCGGTACGATGACCAGACCCGACATGGCGACCAGCACGATGAAAGAACCGGCTGCCGTCGAAGCGGTGACCCGCATCACCACCGGCACGGCCAGGAAGGCGGCCAAGCCGAACCAGAACCCGAACTGCTCGGCCGGTCCGACCGTCTGCCGCGTCCAGGCTATATAAGCGAACTCGAGGGTCAACGCCGTCGCAGCGGCGAGCGAAACCCAGACGAGAACGCGGCGCTGGGCGGAGGCATCGAAGATGTCGCGCAAAGGCTCCGTGAGCCAGAGCCCCCCTCCGGCCCGGGGAGACGTCCCGGCGGATCGCCGCCCCCCCATTTCCCCTCGGGTTTCGTCCACTTCGCGCTGCTTCAACTCTGCTCCACTTCAACCGAAGCTACTGCAATCGACTCGGCCCACCGTCAGGGCGTGCGTCGGAGAAACTCGACCATGCGCTCGATGGCCGGACGGGCCGGCGGAAGAAACTCCATCTGAACGTATCCGTGCGGCATTTCCGCGTCCACGAAGTGCTCGTGGGTAATGCCCGCCTTCTCCAGTTGCTTCACCAGACTTTCGGACTGGGAGGCGAGAACATCCGCCGACCCCACGACGACGTGGCTCGGCGGGAGCTTCTCGGCCGCGTGCAGCGGGCTCACCCGAGGATCGCACAGCAGCTCATCGCTGCGGTCGCTCCCGAGATACGAGCCCATCATCAATTCGATCAGCTTCTCACCATCGTTCCCGGAGACGGCCAGGTTCGAATCGAGTTCGGACGTCGGCAGGCCGCCCAAAGCCGCGAAGTCGAAGACACCGTAGATCAGCAGCGCCGCCTTGGGGCAGGCGGGATCTCCGGCGAGTGCAACGGCGGCAGCTGCCGAAAGGTTGGCGCCGGCGCTGTCGCCACCCACGAAGAAGCGCTCCGGATCGCCGCCCCAGCGAGCGCACTCCGCGTGGGCCCAACGCAGTGCAGACATGCAGTCTTCGAAGGGCGTGGGGAAAGGGTATTCCGGCGCCAGGCGGTAGTCGACGTTCAGCACCAGAAAGCCGGCCTCCGCAAAACGATGGCCGAGCTTCCGGTGCGTTGTCGGGCTGCCGCAGATCCAACCGCCACCGTGGAAATAGACCAGAACCGGATGCGGCCCGTCGCCCCGGGGTACGACCACGTCCGTCACGACGCCGTCACACACGGGCACGGCCTCGTGGAATGCACCCACCTCCGGAAGGCCCTGGTTCAGAAGACCGCCGAAGCGCTCGAGCAGCTCGCGCATCTCCTCCGGGGTAGAGGGCAGGCTGGAGCCCAGCAGCTGGCTCAGCAGATCCGGGCTCGCATCGCTCATGAATCCCTCCGCCGACAACAGGGTCATTCTACCCCACCCCGACGGGATGGTGTCATTCCGTCAACAGGAGCCTCCTCGATTTTTTCTCCTCGAGAGAGGTAAAAAACACCCGGTAGCCCCGCTCGCCTCCGCCGATCACTCGGCGGCCGGAAGCGGCACAATCGAAACGGAGAAGGAACCCTCTTCCAGCTGGATGGCTGGCTGCTGCGCGGCCGCTTCTTCCACGTTGACGACCTGAGCCAGGACTTCGCGGCCGATGAGATCCCGATGACGCTCTGCCGCCGCGCGAAGACGCGGCTCTTCGGTCCGAATGCCGAGCGAAACCCGGTCGCTGTACGCGAGCCCGAGATCCTTGCGAACCTGCTGGGCCGCCCGGATCATTTCCCGGGCCAGGCCCTCGAGGCGGAGCTCTTCGTCGACTTCCGTCGCAATCGCGACGAGCATCTTCGTGTCCCCGGCTGCAGAGAATCCTTCCTTCGGCAGGATTCGAACCTCGATCTCATCGGCTCCCAGAAGAATGCGCTCGCCCTCGAGCTCGACCGGGATGCCGCCCTCTTCGATCTTCCGCAACCAGGTTCCGCCGTCGCTCTCGGAGAGCACACGCGCGAGCACCTTCATCTTGGGGCCCAGCCGTTTTCCGAGCTTGCGAAAGTTTGGCTTCACCTCGAAGTCGGCGTACTGATCGAGTTCGTGCGGAGTGGACACCCGCTTGACGTTGAGCTCTCCCGCAATCAGATCCGCGTGGCGCTGAATTCGCTCTCGCTCCGCGACGTCGGAGATGACGACACGGGCTTCGGCGAGGGGCTGGCGCACCTTGATCTTCGCCTGCTTGCGCGCGGAGAGACCGAGCGAAACCGCCCTCCGGACGGCTGCCATCTCTTCGCAAAGCGCCGAATCCGACGGAAACTCGTCGGGACGCGGATAGCGCGTCAGGTGGACGCTCCGGTCGTCGCCCTCTCCGGCCCCTTGCAGAACGCGCCAGCTGTACTCGGCCGTGAACGGCACAAAGGGGGCTGCCAGGCGCGAGAGAGCATCCAGGCACGCGTACAGGGTGTGATACGCGTCCGCCTTATCATCGGAAGCGCCATGACTCCAGAACCGTTGCCGGCTGCGTCGCACATACCAGTTCGAGAGGGAATCGACGAAGTGAAGCACGCGGCGAGTCGCGTCCAGGAGCTCCAGGCCGTCTAGCGCCGTGCGAATCCGCCGGATCGTGTCCGCCAACTCGGCGAGGATCCAGCGGTCCAGCAGGCTCCGTTCCGCGACCGGGCGCGGCGACGCCAATTCGCCGGCCTCCGGGTCGAAGCCATCGAGGTTTGCGTACTCGACGAAGAAATTGAGGACGTTGAGCCAGCGATTGAGAAACTCCCGCTGGGCTTCGGACACCTGCTTCTCGTCCAGACGCCCCGAAGAAGTGGGGTCACTCTTGGAAACGAGGCTCCAGCGCACGGCGTCCGCTCCGTAGCGCTCGAAAAGCTCGAAGGGATCTCGATAGTTCTTCAACCGCTTCGAAAGCTTGAGGCCGTCGTCTCCCAATACCATGCCGGTACAGACGCAGGAGCGAAACGGATGGGGGACGTCGCGATCGGGAAACAACATCGTGCTCACCGCAAGCAGTGAGTAGAACCAGCCACGCGTCTGATCCAGACCTTCGCTGATGAAATCCGCGGGGAACCTCTCGGAGAAGAGGCTCTCCGAGCCCGGAACATGGGGATAGCCCCATTGCGCAAACGGCATGCAGCCGGAATCGAACCAGACGTCGACGATCTCGGGGACCCGGCGCATGCGCGCTTCGGGGTCTGCCGGGCTCCGGTAGGTGATCGCATCGATGTAGGGACGGTGAATCTGCAGATCGTCGTCCAGGTCGGGCTGTTCCTTCTTCAGCGCCGCCCACTCCTCGGCCCCCTCGAGCCCGGGCTTGGCCAGGAGTTCCGCCATGGAGCCCAGGCATTCGGTCTCCCCGGTCTGCTCGCACACCCAGACCGGAAGTGGCGTCCCCCAGTAGCGCTCGCGCGAAATGGCCCAATCCACGTTCCCGCGCAGAAAGTCCCCGAATCGACCGTCCCGCACGTGAGACGGTTTCCATTCGATCCGGGCGTTGTTTGCGAGAAACTCGTCGCGCAGCCCGGAGGTTCCGATGAACCAGCTCTCCCGGGCAAATTGGATCAGCGGATCCGAGGGAGCCCGCGGACAGAACGGGTAACTGTGCTGAAGCGTCGATTGGGAGAAGAGCAGCCCGCGTTCCTTCAGCAGCCGGATCAACGCGGAATCGGCGTCCTTGCAGAACGATCCGGCCAGGGACTCACCGCTCTTGGGGTCGCGCTCGCCAAAATCCTCGGGAAAGGTGCCGTCGGGATTCAGCACGCAGACGAAGGGAACCTGTCCGGACCCGCAGATGCGGTAGTCGTCTTCCCCGAAGGCCGGCGCCAGGTGAACGATACCCGTGCCGGAATCCATCTCGACGAAGTCGTCGGCCACCACGCGCCAACGGCCCTCGGCGGCACCTGCATCCCCGCTCGTGAAGCACGGCAGGTAGCGGGAGCCCTCGAGCTCCGCCGCAGTGAAATGCTTCAACGGGATCGCATCGGCACCCAGCACTTCTGTCAGCCGTGATTCCGCAACGATCAGGCAGTCATCGGTGTTCCCAGCCGGGGCCGCGGCGACGTAGCGCTCCCCCGGCCGCACACACGCCGCACAATTGCTGGGCAGGGTCCACGGAGTCGTCGTCCAGACCAGGAGACTCGCCGGTCGGTCGAGGCCAAGCCGCGCCTGATCGTCTGCGTGCAGTGGGAATCGAAGGACGATCGATGGGTCCTGCACGTCGCGGTAGCCCTCGGCCACCTCCCCCGCGGAAAGCGCGGTTCCACCCTGCGCCCACCACCAGACCACCTTGCGGCCGCGATAGAGCAGGCCCCGCTCGAAGAGCATCTTCAGGGCCCACCAGACGCTCTCGACGTAGGTCTTCCGGTAGGTGGCGTAGGCGGCTTCGAGATCGATCCAGAATCCGATCCGGCGCGTCAGATCTTCCCATTCCGTGCGGTAGCGAAACACGGACCCCAGACAGGCCCGATTGAAATTTGCGACCCCGTATGCCTCGATCGCCTCCTTTCCACCATCGAGGATCCCGAGCTCCTTGGCGACCTCGACCTCGACCGGAAGGCCGTGGGTATCCCAGCCACCGCGCCGCTCCACGACCTGCCCTGTCATGGCGTGATAGCGGGGAAAGATGTCCTTGACGGTTCGACCGAGGCAGTGCCCGGGATGCGGTGCACCATTCGCGGTGGGCGGTCCCTCGTAGAAGACGAACCGCCCAGAGCTCTCCTCGGGGGCCAGTGACCGGCGGTAGACGTCGGCCGCTTCCCAGAAGCGAAGGATTTCCTTCTCGCGCACATCCGGTGAGCCATCGGGTTCGACGGCTGCGAAACGCTTCGTTCGGGAACTCAACGGATGGATCGGTCCTCAGATCACGCGGCGCGCGAATTGCCCACCGGGCGGCTTCGCTGGGCCCGGAAGATTCATAGGAGACATCGCCCGCGGAAACAACCAGCCGGCGTCCCGGCCCGCGCGAGTGCCCGGGCTTCGCTTCCCGCTGGGCGGTCGGGCACGGCACCGCAGCCGCCACCTCAAACCGAGGGCTTCGAGGCCGCGCTAGGCTGCCCACTCATGACGATGGACCCCGCGCCTCCCCTGAACCAGGCACTCGACGCACTGCGCGCGAGCACACAGCCGCTCGATGGGACGCAGGTCGACGCCTTCCTCGAAGCCGTGCGCACCGAATCGGACGCAAAGCGGACCCGGGCAGCCCTCGCAGAACTGATCGAATCGCCGCAGCTCGGACTCGACCAACTCGAGCGGGTCGCCCGCTCCGACCCCAAACTGGTACGGGGGCACGAAACCCGGATCCGCCGCACCTACCTGAACCGCCGGCTGGAGGAAAGCGTGACCCAAGAGCTTCTCGAGCAGGTGATCGAAAGCCGCGACGCGACGATCCAGACACAACTGGTTCGCGACGCGCGGCTCTCGCGAAAACAGGCCGAACAACTGGCGAAGCGCGGTGCAAACCCGACCATCCGCCAGAATGCAAAAACCTGGGTTCAGGACAAGAAGGCCTGGAGATAGCGCCCGACGGAATCCGTGGACCCAAAAAGCCAGACACGCCCAGCAATCGAAACGCCGGAACGGAACACGAAATCCGGCTAGACTCTTCGGCGCGCAGATCGACGACGCAATTCGGGTTCGATGACTGCCGTACTCTCCCGCACCGCTTCCTTCTGCAGTCTCGCGGTGACTCTCGCCGGCGTGTCCGTGGGAGCCGGGGCCCTCTCGGCGGGTGCGGTGGAGACCATTGCGTGTGGCACCGGGCTACCGGCGTCGAGCATGGGGCTATTCGATGGGCACGATCACCTGCGCAACATCACGACCGCTCCCGAAGGTGAGGCGGAACTCGACGAACTGGCCGCCGCAGGAGTCGCGCTCGGCATGCTCGCGCTGGCCACACCCGATTCGGTTGCCAATGGGGCTGCCCTCGACATGCAATCGGAAAGTGCCTACCCGGTCTACGCGTTCGCGCGGGCGCCCTACTCGCTCGTGGGCGGCAAGAAGACCTTCGATTCCACTTCCCTCGGTGTCGTCATTGCACAGCTGCAGGCCGGCGCGACGGGTGTTGGCGAGATCCCCCTGCGCCACAGTGGTCCCGCCGGTCTCGCTGCGAACATCGCCGCCAACCACCCGGTCGCCATGGCCATCTACGCCGAAGCGGGATCTCGGAGAGTACCGGTGTCGATCCACTTCGAGACCCGCGACAAGAGCGCCCCGGGTGTGGACATCTCTTCTCGAATCGACGAACTGGAGGCGGCGCTCTCCGCCTACCCGGAAACGCGATTCATCTGGGCTCACCTCGGAGATACGGGCCCCACCACCGTGCGCACTCTGATCGAGGCGCACGGGAACCTCTACGGCGACCTCTCCACCCGCAATCCGTACTACATTCGCGGCTGGCCAATGGGTCTGCAGTCGCTCGGCACAGGAACCGACGGCTCCGGCGGCCTCGGGCCGGAATGGAAAAGCCTATTCGAGGATCACCCAGACCGTTTTCTGTTCGGCCTCGACCTCGCCTCCGACGATCGCAGAGAACAACTCGACCAGGTCGTGACCTATTACCGCGGAGTCCTGGGCGAACTCTCCCAGGAAACGGCGGAGAAGATCGCCTGCAAGAACGCCCGGGAGCTTCTCACGACTGCTGCGGTGCCCGGGCCGAGTCGAGTCGGACTCTGGATGCTGGCGCTGCTGGTAATAGCCAGTGCAATGGTTCACATGAGACGCCGGCACATCCCGTTGTAAGCACCGCTCGGAAGCGTTGTGANCACCACTCGGAAGCGTTGTNANCACCNCTCGGAAGCGTTGTGAACACCACTCGGAAGCGTTGTNANCACCNCTCGGAAGCGTTGTNAGCACCACTCGAAAGCGTTGTAAGCACCACTCGAAAGCGTTGTAAGCACCGCTCG
>PBYF01000043.1 GCA_002729515.1 Deltaproteobacteria bacterium | reverse complement strand
TCGTGTCTTCCCCCGCCTCACCGAAGTAATTTTTGATGGTAGGAGTCAAGTCGTGATCCGCGCCATGCGCACCCTTGACCACGCCTTCCTTCGTCTTCTCCCAGGCTTCCTTGCTGCCTTCCTTCGTCTTCTTCCAGGCTTCTTCGCTGCCTTCCTTCGTCCCGTCCCAGGCTTCTTCGCTGCCTTCCTTCGTCCCGTCCCAGGCTTCTTCGCTGCCTTCTTTCACCTTCTGGGCAGCGTCGTGGCCCGCCCAAGCGGGGGAGACGCTGCCCGCGACGAGACCCAAGGCGAGAGAAAAAGTCACCAGAAAACTCTTGATCCTGAACATGGGGCACTCCTCGATTGGGAAGCGCTTAGCCTAGCAGACCACATGGCGCCAGAGCTGCTGACCTGCTGCCACGCCCCCCTTGTCTTTGCCCCGCAACCGGGGTTCCGGCACCGGCCCCCCCAAAAAAAACTGTGGGTGCCCGGGACTCGCCAGCAGCGTCTTGACCGAGTGACGGATCTGGTGTTTGGACCGCCCGGAAGCAGCGGTGCCAGGCTCGACCACGGGCAGCGCTACACGAGCCACGCACCTCGAGGTCGCAGAATCCTCAGCGCCGAGATCGGCGGCTGGAACACCGCGTGCGTCTCATCCGGCCGAGTCCTGGATCACCCGCACAGCGAAGCGGATGCCCTCGCCCGACGCGAAATCTTGCATGGAACGCAACATGGCCTGCGCCTCGCCGCGCGGCGCCTCCGCGCAGTCGAGCGCGAAGCAGACGTCGCGTCCCTCGTAGTCCGGGTACTCGCGCACCAGGTAGCCGCCCTGCACGTAGCTCAGATAGGCGTTGAACTTGTCCTCGAGTTGGTGGAGCTGCCGCGGCTCGCTCTCCCACGGACGCTCCTCGAGCATGAGGAGCACCACCTCCTCGCGCTCCGCGTCCCAGGAGATCAGGTCGACGACCTTCGGATTGAAGACGCCGCGCGCCTCGTTCTCCCGCTCGGCCAGATCAACCTCCGAAGAGGCCGCCATTTACGTGGACGACGCAACCGTTCACGTAGCTGGCGCGGGTGGAGAGCCAGGCGACCACATCGGCGACTTCTTCCGGGCGGCCCATGCGCTGCTGCGGCACGCGGGCGAGGATGCCTTGCTTCACTTCCTCGGGGAGCTCGTCGGTCATCTCGGTTTCGATGAAGCCCGGCGCCACGGAGTTGACAGTGATGTCGCGGCCGGAAAGCTCCTGGGAGAGCGACTTGGTGAATGCGTCGAGCCCCGCCTTCACCATCGTGTACGGAATCTGACCGGGGTTCCCCGTGTGCCCGACCACACTCGAAATGTTCACGATGCGCCCGGTCTTCTTGCGCAGCATGAAGCGCCGCAGCACGAGCTTCGTCAGGTACCAGGTTCCTCGCGCCACGCCGAATACTGCGTCGTAGTCGTCGAGCTTCATCGAGAGCATCGGGGCGTTCACGTTGAAGCCGGCGTTATTCACGAGCACGTCCACGCGTCCCGCACGCTCCTTGAGCTCCGCGACCAGCGCGTCCACCTCGTCGGAAATTGCGAGGTCGGCGGATACGCTGAAGGCGCCTTCCAGGGATTCGGCCAGCGCGCGCGCCTTCTCCTCGCTCGACCGGTAATGGACCGCGACGCGCAGGCCCTCGGCGGCGAGCGCGCGGCAGCAGGCCGCTCCGATCCCGGTCCCGCCCCCGGTTACGAGCGCGACCCGCTGCTCGCCACCCGTTTCCGCCTCGCCCATGGTCCCTCCGCCGGCTGGCCGAGCGTAGCCATGTGCCCCGGCCGGCGCCTGCCCGAAAGCCCCGGTACCCGGCCCCTCACACCGGCGCGTCGTCGACCAGCTCGACCCCCGCCTCCCGCAGGAACCCATCGAGCCCACCGGGTTGGGCGACGTGCACGTCGCAGCCCGGGGGCAACGCCTCGCCCAGGCGCTCGAAGTAGCGCCGGTCGGTGCGGCCCTCGACGATCACGACCAGCCCGCGGTCGTCCTCGGTGCGAATCAGGCGCCCGGTCATCTGTTTGAGGTTCAGCAACATCTTGCCGAGCGTGTACCGGGCAAAGGCATCCTCGCCCATCTGGCGCAGCCGGTTCTCGCGGCGCTTGCGCAGCTCCGTCGGAACCTCGAACGGGAGCTTCTCGATCACCACGGCCTGGAGCGCCGGGCCCGGAATGTCGAGCCCCTGCCAGAACGTGCGTGCGCCCAGCAGCACACCGCCGCCGCCGGCACGGCTGAAGCGTTCCACGAGCGCCGAGGGGTCGTCGGTTGCACGCCGAGGCAGCAGAACGTCGAAGCCCTCGCCGCGCAGTTCCTCGGAGAGCAACTCGGCGACCTCCCGCATGCGCCGCAGGCTGGTGAAGAGCCCCAGCGTGCGTCCGCCGAGTCGGCGCGCGAGCTGCGCCAGCACGGCCGCCGTCGCCTCGACCAGCTCGCCCTCGGGCTCGAGCGCGACCACCCGCATGTGCTCCGTGTACGGGAATGGGCTCTCGACACTCACGCGCGCTGCGCGAGTGCGCCCGGGACCATGCTCCAGCTCGAGTTCGCCCAGCGATGCAAAAGAATCACCGCCCACGAAGAGGCTTGCCGACACGCAGACGAGCGCCTCGAGACGGTCCGCGAACCGCTCGTGAAAGAGATCTGCCGGCGCGACCTGACGCACCACCAGACGCCAGCGGTCGAAGGGCGCATCCAGGCGCTCGAAGCCCGCCACCGCATCCGCGTCGCCCCCGGAGAAGGCACCGCGCAGAGCCAGCGCGGCGTCGCGCAGATCGGCGACCCCGCGTGCCGCCGCCTCGGCCTCCTCCTCTTCGGCTCCGCGACCGTCGGACAGCCGCTCGGCGTGCGCGGCGACGATCTCGAGGCGTTCGGCCGCACGCTCGGCCAGTTCGGCCGCATCGGCAAAGCTCCGCTCGGCGTGAGCGGGCAACTGGACCTCGCCGTATTCGCTGGCGCGGTGCGCCAGCGAGCGCCCGAGAGCCACCAGATCCTGCTGGAGACCCCGCCGCCAGGCTCCCACGTCGCGCGCCACTCCTCGCAGGCGTCCGGACGGCAGCAGCGACTGCGAAAAGGGATCACCGGACCGTCCGAAGAGTTCGTCGAAGCGCTCGAGCACATCGACGGGAGACACCTCGAGCGCAAAGACCTCGTCCGCAACACCCGTCAGCTCGTGCGCCTCATCGATGATCGCGTGAGTCACGTTCGGGTAGTCCGGGGGCCAGCGCAGCAGGAGATCGTGGTTGGCCACGACGAGGTGTGCGTTGCCCAGGGCGGCGCGGCGGCGACCGAAGGGGCAGCCGCGCTCGTGCGCACACTGCTCTCGGGTGCACTGCTCGGCGCGGGCGGCCACGGCGCGCCGGCGCAGGTCGCGCAGGACGGGAAAGCGGAAGAGAAGCGCGCCCGGCAGCGTCCCGATCTCACCGTGCGGGCGTGTGCGCGCACAGGCGGCCAGGGCGGCGTAGGCCAGCCGGTCCTCGGCAAAGATCCGCAGCTCCTGCCCCTCGGCAAGGGTCGCCCCCAGCCGCCGCTCACAGGCGTAGTTGGCGCGTCCCTTGATCGAAAGCGCGCGCAGCTCCGGATAGCCGAGCATGGCTGCGGCGGCCGGAATGTCCTTGGAGAGAAGCTGGTCCTGCAGGAGCTTGGTGCGCGTCGACACGACCACGGGCTCGCCGATACCGCCGGCAGCGCGCTCGATGGCAAACGGAATCGCCGCGGCCAGGTACGCCAATGACTTTCCCACACCCGTTCCGCCCTCGAGCAGGAGCCGCCCTCCGTCCGAGAGGACCTGCGCAAACTCCCGGGCCATTCGGACCTGCTGCTCGCGCACGCGGTAGCCCTCGAACCAACGCCGGCCCCGCGCTTCGTCCTCCAGGGCTGCGGCGATGGCATCCGGGTCGAAGGGCACTGCCTTCTCCGGGCTCTCGGCGACCTGCACGTACTGGGGCTCATCGACCGCGGCAGCGGGGGCCGGTCCGCCCCGAAGCAGTCGAATCCAGCTCGACTCCGGCGAGAAGCGCTCGAGCGCGTTGCGAGCTGTCGCGTAGCGCCGCGAGCCGGCGCGGGCACCCACCGCAGCGAGCGAGAGCACGCGCAAGGTATCGAGCGCATCGGAAAGCGCGCGGTGGCGCTCTTCGGTGTCGAGCAGATCGCGGGTAAAGGTCTCGAGCCGCAGGTCCGGGGCGTCGGGATGGGTGAGTGCGAGCAGATCCTGAGTATCGAGATAGGTCGAATCGCCGAGCTGTGGATCGACGAAGCGGGACAGAAAATGGCGTTCGAACTCCGCGTTGTGCGCCACCAGGGTGCGGCCCGCCAGGGCGACCGCCACCGGCTTGGCCACCTCCTGCACCGGCGGGGCGCCGGCCACATCCTCCGGCGTGATGCCGGTGAGTCGCTGCACCGCCCGGGGCAGCAATCCGCGCGGGCGCACCAGGCTCTCGAGAGTCACGATCGCGTCGCCACCGGGCTCGACGAGCACGGCCCCGAACTCGAGCAGTTCGGACTCGGGGTCCTGCGAAAGCCCCGTGGTCTCGAGGTCGACGACCGCCAGGGGACCCGTGGTCTCGAGAAAGACCTCGAGCGCCCCCAGATCCACCCCCAGATCCGCGGGCCGATGGTGCTCGACGCGCAGCGGTGAAAGTGCGCTAGGCGTAGATGGCGCCTTCTTTGAACATCCGGTCCTGTCGGATGATCACGTTCACGAGCGATGGTTTTCCGGAAGCCGCGGCACGCTCGAGCGCCGGACGAATCTCCTCGGGCCGCTCGACGAACTCTCCGTGGCCGCCCAGAGCCTCGACCACCTTGTCGTAGCGCGTGTAGGCAAGCTCCGTCGCGGCGAGCCGCTCCCAGCCGTAGATGCCGCCCTGGGGCCGCAGCATCTGCCCCCAGGCGGCGTCGTTTCCCAGCACGCCGACGATCGGCAGTCCGTGGCGCACGGCGGTGTCGAACTCGAAGCCGTTGAGCCCGAAAGAGCCGTCGCCGTAGACGATCACCACCCGGCGGTCGGGGTGCGCAACCTGCGTCGCCAGCGCAAAGGGCATGCCGACACCCAGGGTCCCAAGCGGCCCGGGATCCATCCAGGCGCCCTCCCCCTTCACGGGAATGATCTTCGCGGCGGTGGCCACGATATCGCCCCCGTCTCCGATCACGATCGGATCGCCGAGCGTCTCGAGCCAGTCGCGCACCTCGCGGCACATGCGCTGGGGATCGATCGGCACCTCGTCACTGTCGAGCGCTGCCTGCACCTTGGCCTCGGCCGCGTTCTCGACCTCGCGCAGCTCGTCGCGCCAGACCGACCAGTCGAGGGCGATGCCCTGATTCTTCATCTCCTCGAGCATCAGATCGAAGGTGCAGGCCAGGTTCCCGACCAGCGGCACATCGGCCTGCCGGTTCTGGCCGATCAGCGTCGCGTCCATGTCGAGCTGGATGATCTTCGCGTCCGCGGGAATCGACTGGCCAAAGCGCATGCGGAAGTCGAGCAGCGTCCCGGCCAACACGATGCAGTCGATCCGTTTCATGGCATCGCGCCGGGAGCGGTTCAGGAAGTCCGGCGAATCGTGTGGAACCGTGCCGCGCCCCATCCCGTTCGTATAGGTCGGGATGTGCGTCTCCTGAATGAAGCGGTTCAACTCGGCCGTGGCGCGAGACCATTTGACCGAAGTGCCGGCCATCAGCATGGGCCGCTCGGATTTCGTGAGGATCTCGATGGCGCGGCGCACCTCGTCCCGATCGGGTGAGAGGCGCGGCGGCTCGGTCCGGATACAGGGAATCGGCGCCGCCTCGGGCTCGGCCCCACCCATGAAGATATCCATCGGAATCTCGAGGTACGCGGGACCGGGCACGCCCGACACCGCGTGCCGGATCGCGAGCTCGATGTACTCCGGAATGCGGTGGGTCTGGTAGACGGCATCGGCGTATTTGGTGATGGGTCGCATCACGCCGACGTGATCCATTTCCTGGAGCGAGCCCCGGCGAAGGTTCTCGAACGGTCCCTGTCCGCCGATCACGAGGATCGGCGAGTTCGCGCGCCATGCGTTCGCAACGCCGGTGACGCCGTCGGTGACGCCCGGCCCCGCGGTGATCGCGGCAACACCGATGCCCCCCGGGTTGCAACGTGCCCAGGCATCGGCGGCGTGGACGGCCGCCTGCTCGTGGCGCACGTCGACGATGCGGATGCCCTCGTCGATGCAGCCGTCGTAGAGCGGCATGATGTGTCCGCCGCAGAGGGTGAAGATGCACTCGACGCCGGCCTCCTTGAGGGCCTTTGCCGCGAGTTTTCCGCCGTGAAGGGGGGGCATGACCAATAACCTCGGTACGCGGCGCGAGAAGAGCGCAGCCGCAAGGCAGACGCGCCGACGGTATCACCCGTCGCGCAGAGCGGTCAAATCATACGGCGGCTGGGATCAGGTATCCGTCTTGAAGTCACAGCGTCGGTTGTAACGCCACGCGCTCTCGTCGTGGCCCGCAACCGCGGGACGCGTCTCGCCGAAGCTCACCGTGCGCAGCCGGCTCGCGGGAACTCCGAGATCCACGAGGTAGCGCTTCGTGGCGTTGGCGCGGCGTTCACCGAGCGCGAGGTTGTATTCCTCGCTGCCGCGCTCGTCGGTATTGCCTTCCACGACCACCGTGCCCCAGTCCGCATGCTCCCGGATCGCATCGGCGTTCTCTTTCAGTTTCGAACCCGCGTCCGCGCTGATGTCGTAGCGGTTGAAGGCGAAATACACCGTCTCCAGCGAAACGGGCTTCCGGCTCCCCGATCCGGCCGAATCGGCCGCACCCTGGTCGAACTCACTGCCGGTCTGCGAGCTCGAATCGGACTTGCTGGTGCCCTTGGACTGGCAGCCGACCTGTGCGAACACGAGCATTCCGGCCGCAAGCACGGCCCAGCGCGCGATTCCAACACGCTTCATGGTGTCTCCCTTTTCGTGACGTGGTCGATCGACCCCTCGGGGGGGGATAGTAGTAGCCGCCCCGAGATTCGCCAGCAGTGCATGGAATGGCTCGGTGCCGCCCGAGCGCAGCGCAGATTTCAGTCGAAGGCGGCGGTCAGAGCCACCAGGCTCGACTCATCGAGGCTCGCCAGATCGGAATGCCACTCGCCGGGGGATCCGTCCGCTGTCAGGCTCTTGATGGAGGCTGCGAGGCACCGGGGCGGGAGAGCCGCCGTGAGCTGCCGGCCGAGCTCGGCAGCTTCGTCTCCGGGCTCGATGCCGAAGCGCAGCACCTGCCAGGACGTCCCTTCCCGCCCGATGACCAGGTCGAAGACCACTGCACACGGACCCTGGGGCTCGCCCACCTCCGCGACGTGGGCGCGCAGAATTGCCCCCCACGAAAGCAGGCCTTCCCGATGCCGCAACCCGTCGGCCTCCGGCCGTACGTCCACGAGGGGGCAGACCGCGTAGCGCGAACCCACCTCGTCGGGCGTCGGAAAGAGGGGAAGCGATTCTTCCACACCGATAGAATCGACTCACCAGCGGGACAGCTTGACACCAACCACGCCTCCACCCGATCCGATACCCTAGGGCCATGCAGCAGCAAGACGGTCCCCGGACCCCGTTCGAAGTCTTCTGCCACAACTGCCGCGTCACCTTCGCCGCGGGCACAAAGCACTGCATCCACTGCGGCGCGCGGCTGTCCGGGTCCCGGAACCGCCCCACCGTCGAGATGCCGCCCGATTCCAAGGAGTTCGAGATCAAGAGCGAACGCCCGAAGCGGTCGCTGCCGTTCTCGCCTATGACCCTGCTCTGGGTCATTCTGCTGCTGGGGGCCGGACTCCAGCGCGCCTGCCACCCCGGCTAACCCCCCGATCGGGCGATGCCTAGCACCCCAGGCGGTCGGCCAGCTCTGCGAGGGACGAGAGCGTCGCAAAGGAGCGGGGCGCCGGTCGCGGTGACTCGCCACACCCGTCCACGTCGATCCACGCGGCGTGTAGCCCAGCGTCCAGGGCACCCAGGACATCGCAAACGAAGTTGTCTCCAACCATCAGGCTGACGTCGGGGTCCACTCCGAGGACACGCGTCACGCTGCGATAGACCTCGGGCTCCGGCTTTCCGGCGCCGAACTCGCCCTCCACCTGGATGTGGTCGAACCAGTCCACGAGATCGAAGCGTTCCAGCTTTGCCCGCTGCGGGAGGCTGGCACCGTTGGTCACCAGAGCGAAATGCGCAAAGGCGCCACGCAGCCGGGCCAGAGCCTCGCCCACACCCGGAACCAGCCGCTGGCCCGCATCGCGCCGCCGCGTGTAGACGTGTGCGGCACGCCTTGCGAGATCGGCGTCCCCGATGCCGAGGCGCGCCAGCGCCGCACCGATGATTTCGCAGCGCGCCTCCACCAGGTCCAGGCGCCCGCGGCGCTCCCGCGCCGGATCCGACCAGAACCAGTTGGTCACGCTCGAGATCGCCGCCCGGAGATCCTCGGGCGAGAGCCCACCGCACTCGCCACAGGTGAATTCCACCGTGACGTTCCAGGCCGGGAGCAGGCCGCTGCGATCGTCGAGTATCGTATCGTCCAGGTCGAGCAGCAGCGCGCGAAGGTCCGCGACTCGGGGAAGCGCCATCGACGGAGGCTAGCCATGGGGAAAGACGCCAGCACCCTGGTACTGCTCCGTTTCTCGGGCGACATCCACATCAAGGCACGCGCCACACGTCACCAGTTCGTGCGACGCCTGCTCCAGAACCTCCAGGACGCTCTCACCTCCGAAGGCCTTCCCCCGCGCGTTCGCGCGTCGCACGACCGGATCTTCGTCGAGCTGCCCCCGGGCGCACGCATCGACCCCCTGGTCCGCGTCTTCGGCGTGCAATCGGCATCGATAGTCGAAGTGCGCTGTACCGACGAACTGGCTGGCATCGTTCGTGCGGGAACCGCCAACTTCGCCGAGCGCGTGCGCGGCCGCCGCTTCGCCGTGCGCGCGCGACGCGTGGGCAGGCGCGATCGCATCCGTGTCGATCCCCGCGACATCGAGCGCGAACTCGGCGCCGCGTTGCTTCCGGCGGCGGCCGGTGTCGACCTGGGGGCACCCGAGTTCACGGCCCGGGTGGAACTCATGGACGGGGAGGCCTTCCTCTTCGGCGAGCACACCGCGGCGAGCGGCGGCCTGCCGCTCGGCGTCGAGGGACGCGCCGTGACGCTGCTATCCGGCGGCTTCGACTCGGCCGTCGCATCCTGGCAGCTGCTGCGCCGCGGCGTGGCCCAGGACTACGTCTTCTGCAACCTCGGGGGCATCGCTCACGAACTCGGGGTGCTCCGGGTCGCCAAGGTCCTCGCAGACAACTGGCACTACGGGCAGCGGCCCAAACTTCTGTCCGTAGACTTCGAGGCCGTGGCGGCAGAACTCCGAGCGCGGACGACGAAGCGTTACTGGCAGGTGCTGCTCAAGCGCCTCATGCTGCGCGCCGCCGACCACATTGCGCGCCAGCGGCGCGCCAGCGCGATCATCACCGGCGAAGCGGTGGGTCAGGTCTCTTCCCAGACCCTTCAGAATCTCTCCGTCATCTCGCGCGCCACCGACCACATGATCCTGCGTCCCCTGGTCGGGGCGAACAAGGACGAGATCATCGATACGGCCCGACGCATCGAAACCTTCGAGCTCTCGAAGGTAGTGGGCGAGTATTGCGACCTGGTTCCGCACCGACCCGCGACGGCAGCGAGCTTCGACGCGATCGAGAGCGAGGAGGCGCGCATGGACCCGAAGGTGCTCGCCGCGTCCGTCGACCAATGCCATCACTTCGACCTGCGCGACCTGGGTGAAGAAGAACTCGAGATCCCCGAGTTGGAGGTGACACACCTGCCGGTGGACGCCACCGTCATCGACCTGCGCGGGCGGAACGAGTTCGACACCTGGCACCACGAGAAAGCAATGTGGCTCGAATTCCACCGGGCGTTGGCCGCCTACCCGAGTTTCGAACGCGACCGCAGCTACGTCCTCTACTGCGACTACGGCCTGATGAGCGCTCACCTGGCCGGTGTGATGCGCAAGGATGGATTCGATGCTTTCCATTTCCGCGGCGGCACGCGCGCCCTGCGCAGAGCAGAGGAAAGCTAAGACGGCAGGAGTTGTACGTGGACCTTTCGCTTCCGCGGGCCGTCGAACTCCATCAGGATGATCCGCTGCCAGGTTCCGAGCACGAGTTCTCCGTCGCGCACCGGGACGAGTTCCGAAGGTCCCAGCAGGGCCGCCTTGATGTGGGCGCTGGCGTTGTCGTCGATACGGTCGTGCAGCCACCCGTCGCGGTCCGGGATGGCGCGATCGAGTGCCACGGAGATGTCGGTGCCGATGTTCGGATCGTCCGTCTCGTTCACGACGACGGCGGCCGTGGAGTGCAGCACCATCACGTGGCACAGGCCCGATGCGAGTCCCGAGCGCCGCACGACGTCCCGCACCGCGTCCGTGAGGTCCCGGTGCTGCTCGGGGGCGGTCGTCTCGATGGCGACGGTCTCACTCGCGCGCACGGCCGAGACTAATAGCCCCGATCCCTGAGGAGCTCCTCCACGTAGGCCTCACGCTCGTCGGGCGGCAACCCCTCGAGCTCGTCCCAGGCCTCGCGGAGCTCCTCTTTACGCTCGGGGGAAAGAGCGCGGAAGCGCCGGGTGTTGTGGCGAATGCGCTTCTGCTCGCCATCGCCGAGCGCACGGAAATCGGCCAGGCGATCCCGCAGCTCCTGCTGCTCCTCCGGCGGGAGCTCCCGGAAGCGCGCGATCTGGCCCATGAGCACTTCGCGCTCCGTCTCGGGCAGGTCGGCGAGTTGCCGCCGCACGTTGCGCCGCTCTTCCGGAGAGAGCCTCCGAATGTTCCGGCGCAACGCTCGTCGCTGCTTGGAAGGCAGCTCGTCGATGTGTCGGCGCAGCCGCTCGCGCATCTCACGCCGTTCCTCGGGCATCGCGCGATGCAGGCGTTCCCGGGCGTGCTGCCGCCGCTCGTGCAGTTTACGGCGTTCGGCCGGTGTCGCGTCGTGCCAGCGCTCTCGCACGTGCCGCCGCATCTTCCGCCGCTCGTCGGGAGTGGCATTGCGCCAGCGCTCCCGGGCGTGGCGGCGCATTTCCCGGCGCTCGCGGGGTGAGGCGTCGCGGTAGCGTTCGCGCTGCGCTGCCCGGTGCTCGCGGCGGGTCTGTTGGGCGCCGCCGCGACGCGCATCGACGGAACCGCGCTGGCCGACGTCGTCGCTCACCGCTTCCACCGCGAACACGGGGTTCGCCAGGAGCGCGGCCGCGAGTACGACGGCGAGGGGGCGGCTCATCAGACGCCCTCCGGCGGACCGAGATCGACGAGCATCTCGAGCAACTCGAGGTTGGCGACAAGGCCCCTATCGTCGGATTCCGCGAGTTCCGCGACGGCGAGCAGCAGTGCGACGTCGTCCACATCCCGGTCCGCGAGGGCGGGCAATCGCTCGAACCCCGCCTCGTCGCGGCGCTTCGGAACCGGATCGACGGCCGCGAGTTCGACGCGCGGCTCGGCCAGCTCCGGCTCGAGAGCCAGCAGCGGCTCGGCCAGCTCGGGCACCGCAGCCAGCTGGGGCTCGGCCAGCTCCGGCTCGAGAGCCAGCCGCGGCTCGGCCAGCTCGGGCTCGAGAGCCAACCGGGGACTGCGCTGCGGCGGCTCGCCGGGAAGACCCAGAAAGACCGCCACCGCCACGACGGCTGCCGCCGCCAGGGCACCCGCGGCGCGCTGCCAGCGACGCGCGGGTGGCGGCGCCCGCCGGCGGCGCTGCACGACCGGCGCTCCGGTTGTTGCCAACCGCGCCGCCAACCGGCGCGAAAGATCCGCCGGCACCTCGGAAACGGGAATGTCGGCCAGCGCCCGGTCGACGCTGCCCAGCGCCTCGAGGCGCCCCGCGCAATGCGAGCAGGTCTCGACGTGAGCGCGCACCTCGGCCTCTCGCCCCTCGTCCAGCTCCGAGTCGATCAACGCCGAAAGATCCTCGTCGAAGGGCAGGCAATCCACCGGAATTTCGGGCACGGCTATCCCTCCTCCCCTGCCAGGCGCCGCGCCAGCGAGCTGCGGGCTCGGTGCACCAGGGACTTCACGGCCTTCTCGGTCACATCGAGCGCCTCCGCCACCTCGGCGTACGAAAGCCCCTCGACCGCGGCAAGGCAGAGCGCTGCGCGTTGCTTCTCGGGCAGCTCACCGAGTGCCCGTGCCGCGGCGGCACCCCGGCGGCGGGCGTCGACCACCGCTTCTGTGCCGGGCCCGGCGTCGGCGAGCAACGGCACGCCCTCCTCGTCGGCGCTGCGGTGCACCGCTCGGTGACGGGGACGACGCAGCTCGTTGAGCGCCAGGTTCGTCGCAATCCGGTAGAGCCACGTCGAAAAACGCGCATCCGGCCGGTAGCGCTCGCGAGCTTCGTGAACACGGATGAAGGCCTCCTGGACCAGTTCCTCGGCGACGGCCCGGTCGCGCAGCATGCGTTCGAGGTAGCGCAGCAGCGGACCGGACCAACGCCGAAAGAGCACGTCGAAGGCGGCAGCATCGCCCGCGCGCAGCGCCAGCATGAGCTGGACGTTCTCCTCGGGTGCGAGCAACACTGCCTCCGCCGAGCCTTCGAACCCTTCGGACGGCCCCGGGTTTCGGTCCCCCGGGGGCCGGTTGCTGTGCTGGCCGCTCAAACTCCCGCCGCCCGCAGCTTCTCCAAGAAGCGGAGCAGCGCGGTGTCGAAAGCTCCGCGGTCCTCGATGTTGACGATGTGCCCGGCGCCGGGGATCGTCACCACCTCCGCCTCGGGCAGCCGGGCCGCCATCACCTGGGCAGCCCGCTCGTAGGCAGCGTCCTGCTCGCCGCGCAGCACCAGGGCGGGGGCTGCGATCTCGCCCAGCCGATCGATCACCGGAGGCGCCAGCCCAGCGATCCGGCGGCCAAAATGGGCGAGTCCGTGGGACGTCTGGGCCGCGATGGCCGCCTGGGCCCGGCGGGCCGCCGGCAACTCGGGGCGCCGGCCGATCGTCATCTCGGTCGCCCGTTGCGCGAAAACCGCCGCGCCCTTTCGCTCGATGAAGCCCGCCGTGTGATCCACCGCTTCGGCCCACTGCGCCTGGGCCTTCGGGTTCTTGAAACCGGGACCCGAACCGGCGAGCACGAGTCCGAGCACCCGCTCCGGGTGAGCCAACGCGAAGTGGAGCGAGGCGAGCCCACCAAAGGAGAGCCCGGCCAGCACGGCACGCTCATCCGGGGCCGCCCAATCGAGCACACAGCCCAGATCCGACACCACGCGATCCATGCTGTAGGCGTCCGGATCCTCCGGAGCGTCGGAACGCCCGTGGCCCCGGTAGTCCCACAGCACGACCCGGTAGCCTCGGGGCACGAGGGTCTCGACCTGCTCACGCCAGTTCTCGTGGGTGGTATTGAGCGCGCAGGAGAAAACCACGGCGGGACCTTCCCCCGCCAGCTCCGCGTAGAGCGAGATGCCGTCTTCCGATCGGACCCGCGCCATCAAGCGTCGTCGCGAGCACAGCAGCACCGCGGGGTGCCGGGCACGGGCGTGAACTCCTTCGCCAGGTGCACGCCGTTTCTGCTCACCGCTTTCAACGGATCCGCAACACCAGGGGCGGCACGAGGGCCGGCGCGCCCTGAGCCAACGCCGCCGTCAGGGTCTGGAGGCGTTCGACCAGCGGCGACCAGCCGGGCGGGAGCGCCGCCCGGACGACCGAGCCCTGCAACACCTCGAGCACTTCCTCGGAGAGCGAGCGCGGTGCGGGGTGAGGGATCAGGGCGACGTCGGCGTCCTCGGCCAATCCGAGTTCGCGCTTCGCCACGCGCACCGCCGCGTGCAGACCGCCCAACTCGTCCACGAGACCGCGCTCGATGCCCTGTGCACCGGTCCAGACACGACCCCGGCCCACGGCGTCCACCCGCGCCGGCGAAAGGCCTCGGCCTTCGGAGACCCGTGTCACGAAGAGGTCGTAGACCTCCTGCACCTCCTGCTCGAGGCGCGCCCGGCCGGATGCCGTCAAGGGACGGCTCGACACGAGGATCTCGGCGTCGCGCCCGCGCGTCAGGCTCGCAACACCGATCCCGAGCTTGTCGAGCAGACCGCCGATCTGGGGCCGAATCATGTAGACCCCGATCGAACCGACGAGACTTCCGGCCGATGCGACCACCGCGTCCGCACCGGCCAGCACGTAGTAGCCGCCCGAAGCGGCCACGTTCGATACGGACGCCACCAGCGGCTTGCCCCGGCTCTTCGCGCGCTCGGCCGCGTGCCAGATGATTTCAGACGCCAGCGGCGATCCCCCGGGACTGTCCACCCGGAACACGATCGCGTCGATCGACGGGTCGTCCGCCGCGTCGATGAGCGCCCGGCTCACCGAGTCGGAGCTGAACCGTTGGCCCCCGGTCGGGCTCTGCAGCCCCTCTCCCATCACCACCGTTCCCGATCCGTAGACCAGTGCAAACTGGGCGACTGGGGCGAAGCCGACCTCTGCCGGATCGACCGCCTGATAGTCGCTGCCGTCGATTCGCACCTTGCCCAGCCGGGAAACGGCCCCCTCGAAACTATCCGTTCCGTCGACGAGGCCAAACGTTTCCAGTTCTTCGGCCGTGACCGGCGAGCTGTCGATCGCTTCGCGCACCGCCCGAGGTTCGAGCCCGCGCCCCTCTGCGATGCCAGTGACGAACTCCCCCCAGATCGAGTCGAGCAACGACTCCGCCATCTCTCGGTAGGCCGGGGACATCCCGGTCCCGGCCAACACCTCCACAGCGCTCTTGTACTCGCCGACGACCACCACTTCCGGGTCGACTCCCAGCTTCTCCCACAAGCCTCCGAAAAAGAAGAACTCCATGCCGAGACCGACGAGCGGACCCGAGGTTCCGGACGAAAGCAGGACCTCGTCCGCGGCGCTCGCCACGTAGTACTCGAGGTTCGCGCCGAGCGCGCCCGTCTCCAGCAGGGCAACGGTGCCCTTGCCTGCCGCGCGCAAGCCCGCGATGGCGTCGCGCAATTCCTGGGCCATGGCCCAGCCGATGTCGAGCCGGCGAATGCGCAGCGCCACACCGCTGATCCGGTCGTCGCGCTCCGCCTTCGCCAGCTCCGAGAGCACCGAAATGAACGGCTGGCGCTCCTCGCCGAATACACGCGCCAGAAAAGACGGTGCGGCGGCCTCGACGTAGGAACCCGACAGCTGAAGCGCGAGAACGCTGCCGCGCTGGACCTGAGGCCCCGCGGTCGGGAGCAGCCACCAGATGAGCAGGGCGGCCGTAGCGAAGAAGAAGATTCCACGGCGCAGAAACTTCATGGAATGCACTCCGGTCCGGGGAAGGTCTTGCCTCTAGGCTATCATCCCAGTCCCGATGGCGCGGGAGGTGTACATCGCAGGTGTTGGCCTGACCAAGGTCGACCTCACCGGGCACATCTTTGCGAGCGTCTTCGACCTCTTTGCCGAGGCCTACGGCCGCGCGCTCGAGGACTCGAACGTCCGGTCCTTCGGTGCGCTCCAGGTCGGCATCATGGACAGCGAGGAGTTCGAGAACCGCGCCAACATCGCCACGAAGGTCGCCGATCACCTCGGCCTGCGCGGAATTTCAGCCGTGCGCTCGGAGACCGCCTCCTCGACGGGCTCCGCCGCACTCCACGAGGCGTACTACAAGATCGCGTCCGGCGAGTTCGACAACGTGCTCGTGTTGGCGGGCGAGCGCATGAAGATGGTCACCACCGAGGTGGCCACGTCGATCATGTCGAAGACGGTGGACCCCGAGGAGCGCCGCTTCGGTTTCACCATGCCGGCGCTGATCGCGCTGGTGACGCAGGCCTGGTTCCGGGAGCGCGGGATCAGCGGCGACGGCGTGGCCGACGTACTGGCGCGGCTGATGAACCGGGCCCACGCATTCGGCTCCCGCAACCCGCTCGCCGCCTTCTACGACCGGCCCGAGCCCATCGAGAACTACTTCGACGCCAAGCGGAACCTGCCGGTCGCCACGCCGTTGATGCGCAAGGACTGCTCCCCGATCTGCGACGGCGCCGCCGCTCTGATCCTGACGGCGAGCCCCCAGGCGGTGCGGATCGCGGGGCTGGGTTCCGCTACCGAAAGTTCCTCCATCCTCGACCGCGAGCAGCTCACCGGGCTCGACGCCACGAGCCAGGCGGCGCGAATCGCCTACTGGCGCGCGGGCGTCCGCGACCCGCGGGCCCTCGAAAACGTGGTGGTGGAGGTGCACGATGCCTTCAACAGCCTGCTTCCCATCGGCCTCATCGACCTCGGGCTCGTCGACGCGGATGATGCAATCGAGATCTGCGTGGGCGACCCGCGAGGCGCGCCGCTGAATCCCTACGACAACCCGATCACCGGGCCGCGGGGTCGGCTTCCGACGAACCTCTCGGGGGGTCTCAAGGCGCGCGGACACCCGGTCGGCGGGACGGGCCTCTTCCAGATCGCAGAAAACTATCTCCAGATGACCGATCGCTTCCCCAACCGAGCCGCCCAGGTGCCGAGTGCGACCTTTGGCATCAGCAACTCGATCGGCGGACCGGGCAACAACAACTACGTGACGCTGCTCGAAGCGGCCGGAAGCCGCAGGCCCAGAGAAGCCGTGCCCGCGCCCCAGCTGCAATTCGAATCGCGCGAGCGTCGACCCGAGCGGGCCGCGACGGACGATCTGCACGGCGCCAGCGCCGTCGTCGAAGGCGCGACGACAATCCACGTGACGTCGGGCGGCGGGCCGCCGCTCCACGTGGCATTGCTTCGCATCGACGGCCGACGCGTCTTCGCACGGCTGGAGCGGGCGCCCCGGGACGAGGCGCCGCCCGAGGAGATCCTCGCCGGCGCCACCGTGAAGTTCCTGGTCAAGGACGACGGCGACCAGTACTTCCAGATTCCACCCAGCAGGAGCCTCGACCTGGCCGGTCTGGTGCAGTCGATCCGGCGCCGCGTCGGCTCCTGAATCGCACCCGGCGCCGTGTGTATGATCGGCCAGTGGAGATTCGTCCCTTCCGCCGCGCCGACGCAGCCCCGGTCGCCGAGCTCTCCGCCTTCTGTGCCCGCGGCGAGACCGACTTCGTGCTCAATCCGTACTGGCTGACCGAGGCGGAACTCTTCGCCGAGTACGAGCGCTTCCAGATCGCACCCGAAGATCACCTGCTCGTAGCGGCCGGGAACAACGGAGAAATTCTCGGTCTGGCGGGCTTCCTGCGCCGGCCCGGGGCGCGCGAAGCAGGCATGTGCTGTCCGATCGTGGCGCGCAGCGCACGGGGCAAGGGCGTGGGCGGCCAACTGCTGCGCGCAGCACGCCGCCATGGGCGCGAGCGGTTGGGCGTGCGACTCGCGACCGCGGGCATCGGCACGCGCAACCGCGCCGGTTACTCGCTGCTCACCAGCCTCGGGTTCAGACCGGTTCGACAGCACTTCCTGATGCGCTGCGACGCAACATCTCCGCTGCCCCGCTTCGACGCAGCATCGCTGGAGATGGCGAGGCCCGAACACGCCGACGCAATCCTCGACATCTACACGGCCTGCGGCTTCGAGCGCCGTGACCGCGAGTCGATGCGCGACACGCTCGGAGACGGCCGCCACGCCCATTCGGTTGCCATCCAGAGCGGTGCCGTGGTCGCATTTGTGGAACTCGAGACCCACTGGCCGAGCCGCGTCTGGGTTTCCTACGTGGGCGTCGCCCAGGCGGCCCGTGACAAGGGACTCGGAACCGCACTGGTCACCTGGTCGATCGCGCGGAAGTTCGAGGCCGGCGCAGATTCAGCCCTCCTGCTGCTTTCCCCCGCGAACCGCACGGCCCTGCGCGCCTACGAGAAAAGCGGCTTCCGAAGGCACCGCTTGGTCGATGTGCTCGAAGAGTCTTTCTAGACGGGGTTTCGCATCGGCGCCACCCGCGCGGTAGCCTGTGGTGAATGGCCAAGCTGGATCGAGAGGCTCTTGAAGCGCGCTCCGTACGACTGCGCGAACTCATCGACGAGAACCCCGATGACAAGACGCTCTGGTTCGGACTCGGCCAGGCCCTCCTCCGGCTCTCGGAGCCGGGCGATGCAGTCGATGCATTCCGAAACGCGACGCAGCTCGACGCAAACTACACGGCGGCCTTCCGCGATCTGGGCCGTGCGCTGCTCGAAAGCGGTGACCCGTGCGAAGCGGCTCGCGTATTTGCACACGCGATTGCGCTGGCGGAAAAGACCGGTGACCTCCAGACAGGCCGCGAGATCCACGTATTCCTGCGGCGCGCCGAGCAGGCCAGCGCTACCCGCAAAGGCCTGTAGTCCGGTGGACGCCCGCACTCTCTAGCGCGAAGCGTTCCAGAACTTCGCATCCGGGTACATCGACGACGCGATCGCCGGTTGCCGCAGAACCATCGACACGGATCCCGATTGCGCACTCACGTGGAATGGGCTCTCCAGCGCCCATCGGAGCAAGGACGATCTCGGCCCAGCGATCGAGGCCGCACTCCGTCTCGTAGAACTCGATCCCGAGGACCCGCTCTCGCACGCGAACCTCTCCATCCAATCTGCCAGCAGAAGGGCCTGCTTCCCGAAACCGAGGCTGCGGCCAGCCAGCTCCAGGCGGAAGCCGGACACCCAATGAGCGTTTTTCATCGCCCGTTCTCGCCGGCTGGCTTCACGCCTCACGCCGCTTCGAACGCGCTGAGAAAGTCGGCCGGCTCCGCACTCTCCGCCGACACCTCCTCGAAGCGGATCTGGGAGGCGTGGAGCATGTGGCGCGCAGCGGCCCTGGCGATGCCGGGGGGGGCATAGGTCCGATCGCCGAGTAGCGGGTGACCCAGGTGGGCCATCACCGCGCGAATCTGGTGCAGGAACCCGGTGACGGGCCGCACTTCCACCAGGCTGACCGCGCCGCGCGTCTCGAGCAGTCGCCAACTCATCTCCACGTCGCGCACACCGCGGGCCCGCGCTCGCTCGCTCTCGGGAACCACTCGCACCCGGGCGGGCCGGTGGCGCGCCACCACGAGGCCCAGAGAGATCGATCCCCGGGGCTCGATCGGACCCGCAACCAGCGCGCGGTAGCGCTTGTCGATCCGGTGCTCGGCGAAGGCTTGCCGGAGCCGGTGCCAGCTGTCCTCGGCGGTCGCCAGCAACAACACTCCCGATGTTTCGACATCGAGCCGGTGGACCACCCCGCTGCGCAATCCGCCCTCGCCCACCCCCTGAATCTCCGGGTGCCGGGCGAGGGCCGCACCGAGCACCGTGCCGCCCTCATCCTCGTGCAGGGGGTGCACCGGCTCGCCCGCGCGCTTGTCGATGGCCAGCCAGCCCGGACCGTCGGCCAGAACGACCAGGGGCGCATCCGCTTCCGCCGACGCCCGCGCTTCCCGAGGCCGGCGGAAGGGCGCCACCTCGACTTCGGTTCCGGCGGCCAGGCCGACGCCCTTGCGGCTCTCCGAGGCGCGTCCGCCGTCCACCCGCACGGCACCGCGGGCCAGCAGCCGGCGCGCCTGCGCCCGGCTCAGCTTCAGACGCTCCGCGAGAAAGAGGTCGAGCCGCCGGCCGGCCTCGCCCATTTCGACCCGGAAACGCCGCGGGACATCGGCCGGTTCCGCCATGACGCGGTAAGTTCGGTCTTCCATGGCACGGCGCAAGACCGATCCCACGCACATCGAGTTGATGGACACGACGTTGCGAGACGGGGAGCAGACCCCGGAGGTGGCGTACACGCCCCCCGAGAAGCTCCAACTCGCCCGGCTGCTACTGCTCGAGGTGGGGGTCGACCGCATTGAAATCGCCTCTACCCGCGTGTCCGCCGGGGAGCAGGAGGCGGCCCGGCTCATCACGGACTGGGCACGCCGCAGGCGGCTGCTCTCCCGCATCGAGATCCTGGGCTATTGCGACGGGCGGGCCTCGGTCGACTGGATCCGCGACAGCGGCGGCAAGGTGCTGAACCTCCTCACCAAAGGGTCCGAGGCCCATTGCCGCACCCAACTCCGCATGACGCCGGAGCGCCATCGCAACGCTGTCGCCGAGACGGTGCGTGCGGCCCACAAGAAGCGTCTCGGGGTGAACGCCTACCTCGAAGACTGGTCGGCTGGCGTCCGAGATTCGTTCGACTACGTCTTCGCCCTGACCCGACTTCTGATCGACCTGGGGGTCAAACGTATCTACCTGCCGGACACGCTGGGCAACTTCTCGCCCGATGACGTGACGCGCTGGGTGGGGCTCATGGTCGAGACCTGGCCCGATGGCATCTTCGAGTTCCACGGTCACAACGACTACGGGCTGGCCACCGCAAACGGCCTGGCCGCCGTGCGCGCCGGTGCGCGCGGCCTGCACACCAGTGTGAACGGAATGGGAGAGCGGACGGGGAATACCCGGCTGGCGGAGACGGTGGCCGCGGTCCACGACCACTCGCCCTACCGCACTGCCGTGAACGAGAACAGCCTGGCCGGGATCTCGCGCATGGTCGAGACGCTCTCCGGAAAGGACCTGGCGGCGAATACCCCCATCGTCGGCCGGGACGTCTTCACCCACGCAGCGGGCATACACGCAGACGGCGATCTCAAGGGCGAGCTCTACACCACCCGGCTCGCGCCCCAGCGTTTCGGCCAGAAACGGCGCTTCGCGCTGGGGAAGCTCTCTGGAAAAGCCTCGCTCGACGCAAACCTGAAGACTCTCGGCATCGACCTCACCTCTCAGGAGCGCGCGCTGGTGCTCCAACGCGTAATCGAACTCGGCGACAAAAAGCACACGGTCACCACCCAGGACCTTCCGTACTTGATCGCCGACGTACTGAAGTCTCCCGAGCGGCGCCCCGTGCGCGTCCTCTCCTACGACGTGCGCGTCGGAACCGACCGCGCGCCCGAGGCTGAGGTGGTGCTGGCGCTGCGCAACCGGCGGTCGCGCGCGACCAGCACGGGGGACGGCGGCTACGACGCCTTCATGAACGCGCTGAAGAAAGCGGCCAAACGGCTTGATCTCGAGGTGCCGCGCCTGGCCGACTTCCGCGTCCGCATCCCGCCGGGCGGACGCACCGGCGCGTTGGTGGAAACGGTGATCACCTGGCATCCGGACGGAGGCGAAGAGGCGGCCTTCTCGACTCTCGGCGTCGACTCCGACCAGCTCGCAGCGGCGGTGATCGCCACGGAGAAAATGCTGAATGCGGTCGCTCCTCCCGCGCCCAAACAGCGGGCCGCGAAGCGCGGCCGCAAGCGTCCCAGGGCCTCGTCCCGCACCTGACCAGCAGACGCCGGGACTGCTGTATCCTCGAAGGGTGCCCGTTTCGAAGCGGTTGGCAGCCTTCGCATTGCTCGGGCTCGCGGCCTGCGCCTCGAGCCCCGAGGCGGACCCGCGCTACCGACCCGCGGAGAGCGTGCTCGAGGTGATCGCCGTCCTTCGACGGCACGTGCCGGACGATACCTACCGCTTCGAGCCGGCCCAGGACTTCACGGGACGCAACGTCTACCGCAGCACACTCTTGCGCCTCGAGAGCATGGAACGCATCCACACCGAATCGCTCCGCGCCTCCCAGATGGACGGCGTGGTCAGCTTCGCCAAGGCCCGCGCCCTCGAACGGATCCGCGCCTACGACCTCGCCGCGGAGGCCTACCTGCTGTCGGCGGAACTCGACGCAGCGCTCGCCAGCGAGGCCCGGCCGAGCGCGGACACGTGCCGCGCCCTCCACGAAGCCACGGCCCTCGCGGTCGGCCTCGACGACCTCGCCGAGCAGTCCGGCATACCGTCGGACGCGGACAGTGTGCTGGCCCGCTACGAAGAACGTTCGCGGCGGCTGGAGGAGCTGCGGCGCGTGACCCAGGGCACTCACTACGAGTACGTCACGCGCGAGGAGATCGAGCGCACCGATGTTGCGCGAGCCGAATACTTCGTCGCGCTGCGACAGATCCTGCCGCAGGGCGATGTGCGCGCCGCCTCAGAACTCGAGCGCCTCGTAACCCGCCACCGCGACAGCAAATACGCTAACCGCCACGTGCTCGAGCTGGCACAGCTCTACGAGGGCATCGCGGTGGAATACGTGGATGCCCACCCGCCCGAGAGCCTCTCCTTCGACCCGGTGCGCTTCCAGGAACTCATCGACTCGACCTCGCGCTTCTACGAGGTGGTGGCCGGCCAGGACGGCAGGCCGGAAAAACTCGAGGCATCACGGCGCCTCGAGGCTTTCCTGGCCTTTGCACTCAGAGTGGACCGTGACCGCTTCACGCGCTGATCTGCTGCTCACCGCGCTGTTAGCGGCGACACTCTGTGCCTGCCAGGGGCCCGGAGGGGCCCCCCCGAATTCGGCGTTCCGCCCCGCAGTGACCACCCGCGTTCCGCCACCCGACGCGGCAGACCGCACGGCAGCCGAGTTGGCACGCGCCGCGCTCATCGGCAACCGGGAAGATGCGGAGCGCGCACTGCGGCGGATGAATGCAATCGAGACGGTGCTCGACGCCACCGAAGAAGCGCCGACCGGGATGCTCGGCGTTTCGATCGATCTGAGGAATACCACGGTCGACGAAGAGCGCGACTACCGGCGCGCCACCGACGTGCTCCTGGCCCGGGACGATCTCGACCCGCTGCTGCGCGCCCGGCTCGAACAATTCCAGGCAACAGACCCGCTCGACCTGGCAGAAAAACGAGCTCGTGAATCGCTGATGATCGAGTTGGCGCGCGCCTTCAACGCCTTCGCCGAACCGGTCGGGAAGTCCGTGATGACGGCGCAGATGGCCCCCTACCGCCTGGGACAGTCCCTGGTCCAGTACGCGGTGCAGGTCTACACCCGCGAGCCCATCTCGCTCCAGCGCCGCCAAGCCCTGGTGCACTGGAAGGAGTTTCTGGCGCGCCACCCGGAGGCGCCCGAAACCTCGTACGTCGAGCCGGAAGTGCACGCAACTCATCACCGCCTGCTGCTCACTCACCGCGACCGCGCGCTGCGCGTTGCCGAGAAGGCGCTCGCATTCGACAAGATCCGCCTGGCACTGGTCTACGCGGACCGCGCGCTGCGCTGGGTGCCGGAGGACCAGCGCGCGTCGGATCTGCGCGACGAGGCGGCGGCCCGGCTGATCGAGATCCGCGAGTGGCAGCGACGCAGTGTCAACGCCACGCAAGAGGACCCGGCCCGCGAGCAGCCGGCCGAGGTGCGCGCACTGGCCCTGGCGCTTCTGCTCCCCGGACGCGACGCGGCCGATGCCAACGCACGTCTGCGCGAAGTGAACCCCAACGGTCCACTTGCCGACGAGGCCCTCTACGTCGACGCGATGCTGCTCGGCGAGGCCGGTGAGACACAGCAGATGTGGGAACGCATCGAGGACCTCGCGGAGCGCGACGACGCAACCTCGAATATGCAACGGCACGCCGAGGCCCTCGTCGCCAACCCCCAACTCAACACCTGGGGGGCCTTCCGCGCTGCACGCCGACACAATCGCTGGACCCGTTTCAAGTGGGTCTTGCTCGGGCCTTTCTTCGCCGGCATCCCGGACCGAGGGCTGCCGGGCCCGCTCGAGTGGATCTTCGACGTGCCGACCCTGGTCGAGCACCTGGGTGGAACGCCGATGCGTCTGATCAACCTGCCCTGGGCGAAAGCGCTGCCCTCGGCCCGCGTCGCTGCGACGGCTGCCCGCCGTCACCTGGAACGCGAGCCCCGCGGCCCCCGTGCCGACGCTGCGCGGAGCTGGCTCGAACGCTACGAGAAGAAGCGCGGCAACTGGATTGCAACACTGCGGCTCGTCGAGGACAGCCCGAACCCGGACCTCGAAGAGGTGGCCGAGCTGCGGGAACTCGCCGCGGCGCAGTACCTCGAGACTGCCATCCGCGAGCCGAACTTCGCGCTGCGACTGGGACTGTACAAGCAGATCGGCCAGATCTACCCGGGCTCAACCGCCGCCAGGACAGCGGGGAAACTGGCCCGCGAGGAGGCGAACGAGGTCACCGTACAGGCCATCCGACTCTCGCGGGGCTTCCTGGAAGAGAACCCGGAGATTGCGGGACCGCGCGGCCTCGGACTGCTGCCCGAATTGCTCGACAACGACTCCACCAACGCCGAACTCCACCCGGAGGGCGTCACGCTGGTGGGTGCTCAAACCATACGTGTGAGCTACGTCGGACCGGACGGCGACGAGGAAAGCCCGCCGAAAAACAAATTCGAATCAGTGGACGCGGACCATCTGGCGCGCATCATCTCGCTGGTCGAGGAGACCTCCTACCGAAACATGCTGCTGGATCCACTCGATGAGGTCGGCGTGGACGCGCGGCGGGACCACTACTTCGAACGCGTGCGCCTCGGACTCACCGACGGCGACAAGCTGCGGCCTGGCGCCATCTCACAATACACCTACAAGGGCGTGCGGGAGCGATACGGCATGGTGCGCCACCGCGAATCGATCCTGCCCTTCGACCTCGTCTTCCAGGGATCGCTCTCAACGCTCTCCCTCGGCGCCTTCCCGCGCATGCGAAAGCCGCGGGAAACGCCCGACGCGTTTCTGTACCGCTAGATCCCCGCGACCCTCACGGGTCCGGATCGGCCCCAGCTTCCTCGAGCAGCGTGACCGGGTGGACGACGCGCGCGGGCAAGCCTCGGCTGAGGACCCCGGCGCGGAGCTGGATCAGGCAGCCCGGGTTTCCGGTTGCAATCACATCGGGCGCCGCAGCCTCCAGAGCGTCGAGCTTCCGGTCGCGTACGACCCCCGACATACGCGGCTTGGTCAAGTTGTAGGTGCCCGCGGCTCCACAGCAGGCCGAAGCCTCGGCGTGCTCGAGCAGCGTGAGGCCGGGGATCTGCTGCAGTAGTCGGCGCGGCGCTTCGGAAACACGCTGGCCGTGAACGAGATGACAGGGATCGTCGTAGCAAACGCGAGCATCGAGGCGGCCCAGCGGCTCCCGCAACCCGACTTCGTCGAGAAACTCACAGACGTCGCGAATGCGTCCGGCCAGGTCATCACCCTCCGCACCGATCCGATTCGGGAGCTCGCGCAACTCGGCACCGCAGCCAGCGGAGTTGACGATCACCGCAGCGACATCGCCGAAGACTCCCGCATTCGCGCGGCCCAGCCGCCCAGCGAACGTCTCGTCTCCCGCGTGGGCATGGAGGGCACCGCAACAGCCCTGCCCCTGCGGTACGACGACATCGAAGCCATTGCGCGTGAGAACGCGTGCAGTCGACGCGTTGACGTCTGCGTAGAACTCCGACATCACGCAGCCCGTAAAGAGCCCCACCGTGCCGCGGCGGCTCCCCTTCGCCGAAATCCTTTCGGGCAAGGCGCGGCGTTGCCGACGCGGTGGGACGGGCGGAAGCAGCGAGAACAGCTCTTCGAAGCGCTCCGGCAAGAGTCGCCGCAGCAAGCGGTCGAGCCGCACGCCCTGGAACGCGCGCAGCGCGTCGAAGAGTGCGCGCAGGCGCCGCGGCCGCGCCACCACCGAGCGCAACATGAAGCGCTCGAGCCGCGCCGGCAGATCTCGACGCAGGCCCGCGGCGGCCACATCCGCCCGCACCAGCTCGAGCATCCTGCCGAACTGAACACCCGAGGGACAGGCGGTCTCGCAGGCGCGGCATCCGAGACACAGGCCCGCCTCTTCGGCAACCGCCTCCAACGCGAGGCGCCCCTCGGACGCGTTGCGGAAGAGATAGATCCGTCCGCGCGGCGAGGACTGCTCGCAGCCGGTAGCACGGTAGGTGGGGCAGCTGGAAAGACACAGGCCGCAGTGCACGCAGTCGAGGGAATACCGAAGGATCTCGCCCGCGTGCTCCATCACAGTCGCCCCGCAAAGCGGCCCGGGTTCAGGATGCCCTGAGGATCGAAGCGCTGCTTGAGCGCCAGGGCGATCGCGAACTCGGAGCCGGGCGGGCCAAAGACATCGCGATCCCGCTTTGCTGTTGGAGGGCCGTGCTCGAGCAACGCCGCGCCCTCACCCACCCGCGCGGCCTCCGCGGCCGCTTCGAAGGCCGCCGCCGGATCCACCCCGTCGAAGAACGCGTAGACAACCGAGCGACCCGGCTGCGCCTGGATCCCTGCGCCCGCAGCGCGCAGGCACATCGCGACGGCCCCGAGGTGCGACGCCAGCGTGCTCACCCGGAAGCGGAGCCCCGATGGACCGGGCCGGCTGCCCTGTGCCACGCGCACCGCGTCGATGGCCTTCGCGGGCGCGTCGCCGGCGCCGAACTCGTTTCCGAGCCGCTCCGCCTCGCGGTCTACCACCGAAGCGTCGCCGGCGAACTCCACCACCAGACGGAACGCTTCGCCCGACCGGGGGGCGGCAAGCTCCAGCGCCACAGCCCGGCTCGCCGGGCTGCGCGCGGCTGCCAGCGCCGCCGGGACGCCCTCGACAATGCCTTCGCCCACCAACTCGAGACTGCGCACCGCCTGGGGACGCGGGCGCAGGCGCAGCCACGCCGACTCGATCACGCCGAGCGACCCGAGGCTCCCGGTGTACACCTTGCAGAGGTCGTAGCCCGTCACGTTCTTGACGACGCGGCCACCACAGCGCGTGCGCACACCCGAGGCCAACACCACTCCGAGACCGAGCACCACATCGCGGGGCGCTCCGTAGCCCAGGGCCCGCGGCCCCGCAGCCGCCGCGGCCACGACCCCACCCAACGTCGGCTGCGCACCCGTTGCGTCCAGGGGGAGCTCCCAGCCCTCGGTCGCGAGCTCATCTCGTATGAGGCCGAGAGACGTGCCCGCCCCCACATGGCAGACACCCTCCCCCGGGTCGAAGTCGTCGACGCCGGCGAGCTTCGAAACGTCGAGCAATAGCGCGGCATCCCGCGGTGGATTTCCGAGTGAGAGCCGGCTTCCATTGCCAGTGACAACGACCGATACGTCCGCGGCAGAAAGCGCGGCCAGCGTGCGGGCGAGCGAGTCGGCGTCCGCCGGTCGCAACGAGCGCTCGAACCCGATACCGTCGACGAGGCGCGGCTCGTGCTCCATCAGATCTCCCGCCACGTCGGCCAGTGACCGGAGGGTATCGGGAGCGACCCTCGCAGCCATCACAGCGGCACGCGCTCGTAACCGCGCGCCTTCGGATTGGCCTCGGTACAAAAGCGCGTGGTCGGGAACATCTTTCCCGGATTGCAGACGCCATCGGGATTGAAGGCCGCGCGCAGGCGCTTCATCGGGTCGAGATCCGCCTCACCAAAGACGAGGCCGATGAATTCCCGCTTCTCCGATCCAATCCCGTGCTCTCCCGTGATCACACCCCCGGCGTCGACACAGACACGCAAGATCTCTTCGCCCGCCGCCATGACCCGCTCGAGCTCGTCCTGATTGCGGCGGTCGAAGCAGATGTTCGGGTGGAGGTTGCCATCGCCCGCGTGGAAGACGTTCGCGAGCTTCAGGCCGTACCGGTCTCCGATCGAGCAGACGCGCTCGAGCACCTCGGGCAGGCGCGCGCGCGGCACCACTGCATCGTGGACGTAGAGGTCCGGCGCCAGACGCCCCATGGCGCCAAAAGCACCCTTGCGTGCGCGCCAGAAGCGCTGACGCTCCGCTTCGTCCGTCGCCAGTTCGACACGAGTCGCGCCGGCGCGTCCGGCGAGATCGCGCACGCGCTCGACCTGGGCATCGAGCGCGCAGGCGGGCCCATCCAACTCGACGATGAGAACGGCTCCCGCATCCCGGGGCAGCCCGGCCGCGTAGACCGAGTCCTCGACAGCGGCGATAGTGCGCTGATCCACGACCTCGAGCGCCGCCGGCAAGAGACCGCTCTCGACGATCGACCCCACGGCACGACACGAAGACACGACGTCCGGAAAGATCGCGAGCAGTGTCTCGACGCTCTCGGGAGCCGGCGTGAGCTGCACGGTGGCCGCCGTCACGATACCCAGTGTGCCCTCGCTGCCCACCACCGCTCCCACCAGGTCGTACCCGTGCGCGACGCCCGTCGGCGAGCCCAACTGCACGACTTCGCCATCGGGCAAGACGAGTTCCAATGCAAGCACGTGGTTCGTGGTGGTACCGTGCTTCAGCGTGTGGGGACCACCCGAGTTCTCGGCGATGTTCCCGCCCAACGTGCACACGAGCTGACTCGACGGATCGGGCGCGTAGTAGAGACCCAGATGCTCGACCGCTCGGGTGAGGTCGAGGTTCACGACGCCGGGCTCCACCACCGCGGTGCGGTTCTCGGTGTCCACCGCGCGAATGCGGTCGAGCCGGGAGCATTCGATCACCACCCCGCCGTCGCGCGCCGTGGCCCCGCCCGAGAGTCCGGTACCCGCCCCCCGCGGCACGAACGAAACTCCGGCAATGCGGCAGGCCTTCACCACAGCCACCACCTCGTCGCGACAGGCCGGAAGCACGACCGCCCCGGGGCGGCTCGGATCCAACGTCAACCCATCGCACTCGTAGACGAGCAACTGCTCGTCCCGCGTCAGACACGCCTCGTCACCGACGATCGCGCGCAACTCTTCCGCGAGCATGCCGAGATTGTAACGGGGAGCGCTCGAGAGCGGGCTACGCGAGTCCGAGGCGCTCGAGGTCCTCCTCGGAAAGTCCGAGGTGGTGTCCGATCTCGTGACGCACCGTCGTCTGGATCTGCTCGATCAGGTCGTTGCGGTCGCGACAGATCTTCTCGAGATTGCGCTTGAACAGCACGACCCGCGTGATGTCCTCGTCCTGGGCCGAGACGCTGGCCACGGTTCGGGGCGTCCCGATGTAGACCCCGAGAATCTGGGGAGAGACGTTCTCACCGGAGAGGACGTCCGGAGAGGGCCAGTCCTCCACCAGGATCGGCAGGCCATCCACGTAGTTCCGGATCGAGCGGGGGAGGTTCTCGAAGGCCTCGGCGGCGGCCTGGCGGAAGAACTTCTCGTCCACCGCGACGGGCAGCAGATAGCGATCGGGGTCGAGCGCGTTCGCCCGGACAAAGGCTTCGCTGGCCTCCTCCTCCGCATGGAGCCGTTCGAGCACGAGCGCCAAGTGGTAGACGGCGTGTCCCGCCTCCGGGTCCATGGCGGCGGCCGCTTCCAGGAACCGGCGCGCCTCCTCGAAGCGGCCGAGTTCGAACAGAAGCTGGCCCTCGAAAGAGCGGTAGATTCCGACATCGCCGGTCGTCTTCAGCGCACGGCGCACGAGGAAGAGCGCTCCCTCCAGGTCGTCCAGGTAGAAGACCGCCTTGGCCTTGAGGTAATAGACCTCGCCCTCGGACGCGCGGTCGAGCCGCGGAAGCTCCGTGCGGCCGGCGAGCAGCTCGTCGCAAAGCGCCACGGCCTGCTCGAATTCCGAGAGATCCTCCACCAGCAGCTCGGCGCGATTCAGGTGCGCGGTCACGAACTTGGGATCCGCTCGGATCGCGAGCTCGAACTCGTGCACCGACTCGTCGACCTTGCCCTCGTCCCAGAGGATCTCGCCCCGGCCGTTGTGCGCCTCCGCCCCGTCTGGCTGCGCGCGCAACGCCTCATCGAGCCACGCCAGCGCCTCCTCGGTGCGCCCACCGTGAGAGGCCTCCATCGCGTGGTCGAGGCAATCCCAGTATCGATCGTTGTTTGCCATATCTGCACAGTTGCGAAGGGCCGAAGCGGCAGCTCCGGCCCTCGCAACCTCAGAATAGCATGAAGAAACCGGAGGAAGGCGCGCGAAACCCCGTCGAAGTGTCCCCGCAACCACCTGAATCAAAAGAAACTTTTGCTAATTTTCGGACTCTCTGGAGAGGCTCTGGCAATCCGCAGCTCAGCCGCGCAAACCCCTGTTCTGGCATCACTTCGCCTCGGTTCCCGGGCTCAGGATGCGGTGGCAGTGGGTGCAGGGGATGAGGCGCTCCATGCGGAGCATTTCGACGTGGAGCTGAGCCGGGATCTTCGTGCGGCAGCCCTGACAGGTCCCGTCGCGCACCTCCGCAACCGCCGGCCTCCGACTGCTGGCGATGCGCTGGTACTGTGCAAGCATTTCGCTCGGCACGCACCCACAGAGTTCCTCGCGCGTACCGTGCTGCTGTGAAAGCTGCTCTCCGATCTCCTTCTCGCGCGCGTCCAACTCGCTCTCGGTGGTACTGGCGCGTGCAAACAGGAGCTTCGCGTCTCTTTCGGCGCGATCCTGCTCGCCGGTCGCCGTCTCGATGCGTTCCATGGCTTCGAGAATATTCGTCTCCGCCACTGAGATCGCCGTTCGAGCCTCTTCCATCTCGCGCAACAGCACGGTATAGGCGTCGTTGCTCTTGATCTGGAACTGCTGAGCCTCGAGCTTGCCGAGCAGCGCCTCCTTGTCCTCGAGCTCGCTCTCCGCCGTGCGCTGCTGCATCTCGGCCGCCCGCACCGCTTCCCCCGCGTCGGTGACCCGCACCTCGGCGGATTCCCGCTCCGTCGCCAGCCCGACTCGCCGCTCGGGTAAACTCGCGAGTTCCGTCTCGCAGGCCTTGAGCTCATCGTCGATCTGCTGAAGATCGATCAGCTGCTGTAGGCCCTCGAGCACCGGCACCTCCGTCGGGATGCCATTCTAGACCAAATGCAGGAAGCGGCTCGCGGGCCCGGTCTTGCGCCTGCGGGCCGCGCGCTGTGGGACTCGCCCGGACGGGTGCACAACGCCTCTTGACCCGGGTGTGCAGCTGGGCGAAAACGACAGGCAGTGGCCCAAGAAACCCAGAAAACCGCCCCTGGTCCCTGCGCCGGGATTCGTGTCCTCGACTTCTCGACGGTGATCTCGGGTCCGATCTGCACCCAGGCACTCGGCGACCTCGGCGCCGACGTCGTCAAGGTGGAGCCGCCGACCGGAGACCCCTGCCGCCATTCCGGCGCTCCGTTTCGCGAGCCCGGGTTCTCGGGCTTCCTGTCCCAGTTCAACCGCAACAAGCGCAGCATCGTGCTCGACCTCGCGCAAGAGGAGGCACGCTCGGTCGCGGCGCGTCTCGCCGAGCACGCGGACGTGCTCGTCGAAAATTTTCGCCCGGGCGTGGCACAGCGCCTCGGTATCGGCTGGGAAGCGCTTTCCGCACGCAATCCCCGGCTCGTCTACGTCTCGATCAACGGCTTCGGACCCGACGGTCCCTACGCAGCGCTTCCAGCCTACGACCACGTGATCCAGGCGCTCGGCGGCATGATGCCCACCCAGGGCGGCAACGACCCGCCGCGGCTCGTCCTGAGCAGCGTGGCGGACAAGTCGTCCGGACTCATTGCCCTGTCCGGGATCCTCGCCGCGCTGCTCGTCCGAGAGCGCGACGGCCGCGGCCAGCAGGTGCAGGTCCCCATGCTCGACGCCTTCGCCTCGTTCAACCTGCCCGACGCGATGATGTCGCGCAGCTATCCCGACCTCACGACCGACGCACCCGGCGCCGGCGACGTCTTCCGCACCTTCGAGACCGCCGACGGCCACGTGGTGGGAATCGTGCTCCGGGACTCTCAGTTCCAGGGGATCTGCGAGACGCTCGGCCTCGACGCGCTCGCCCGGGACGAACGCTTTTCGAGCATGGCTTCGCGCTTCGTCCACTACCGGGAGTTCGCCGAACTGCTCGCGGCAGAATTCCGCAAGTGGCCGACGCGGAAACTGATCGACCGCGCGCGCGAGCACGGCGTACCGTTCGCGCCGGTCTGCGATGTGGAGGAATTCCTCGCGGACCCGCAGGTGGCCCACAACGAAACGGCCCCAGAAGTCGAGGACTCGCGCTTCGGGGCGCTCACGCGTTACCTGCGCCACCCCGTCCGCTACGGGCGCACCCCGGCGACGCTGCGCCGCCACGCCCCGCGAATGGGCGAACACACCGACGAGATCCTTGGCGAAATCGGGCTCGAGGCCGAAGAAATCGACGGGCTGCGCCGCAGCGGCGCGGCACGCTGAAACCCGAATCGTCCCCTCGGCGCGGGTTACAATCCCGGCATGAAAACCCACCCGGGCCGCAGCGCAGCGCTCGTGGTCGCTGGTGTTCTTGCACTCGCTGGAGCGGCAGCCGCCCAGCTACCGGCCGAGCCCATCGGGCGCGTCGAGGTCCTTCCGGCGACCCTCGGTCCCCACTGGGTCTGGGCCTCGGACCCGCTCCTGGAACGCATCGCCCTCGTCGATCTCGACCGCGGCGAGATGCTGGGCATGATCAACGGCGGCTGGGGTATCACGACGGGCGTCTTCCCGCGCAGCCGGCCCGAGGTCTACCTGCCGGAAACGCATTACTCGCGCGGGAGCCGCGGTGTGCGAACCGACGTGGTGACCTTCTACGACGCGCGCACGCTGGCGCCCACCGGCGAAGTGGTGCTGCCACCAAAACGGGCGAATAACGTATTGCCCTCTGCCAACACGGCACTTTCGGACGACGACCGCTTCCTGGCGATCTTCAACATGACCCCCGCAACGTCCCTCAGCATCGTCGACGTGGAACACCGCCGCTTCACGAGCGAGATTTCGACGCCGGGCTGCGCGCTGGCCTTCGCTGCCGGCTCGAGGCGCTTCGCCACGCTCTGTGGTGACGGAGCGCTGTTGCTCATCACCCTCGACGACGCCGGCCACCCCACTTCGAAACGGCGCACCGCGCCCTTCTTCGACCCGATCGCCGACCCGGTGACCGAAAAGGCGGTGCGCTGGCGCGACAGCTGGGTCTTCGTGTCCTTCGGGGGCGAGGTGTACCGTGTCGACTTCTCGGGCGAAGAGCCCACCTTCGAAGCGCCGTGGTCGCTGCTCGACGGCGTGGACCCGGAGGAGTCGTGGCAGATCGGGGGCATGCAGCACCTGGCGATCCACGAGCCCACGGGCCGACTCTACTCGCTGATGCACCGCGGCGGGGCCGACACGCACAAACAGGCCGGAACGGAGGTGTGGATCCACGATCTCGCGTCCCACGAACGGGTGCAACGGATCGATCTGCGCGGTCCGGGCCTCACGGTCATGGGCGTGCCCCTCGCCTTCGGCGAGGACTGGCTCTGGCCGTTCGACGGACTGTACGGCTGGCTGGTCGACACGCTCACCACCTACGTCGGCGTCGGAGAGATCGCAGTCACCCCGGACGACCGGCCCCTGCTCGTGACCGCCGCGGACTACAGCGGTTCGCTCGGGGTCTACGACGCGCTCTCCGGGGAGCTCCTGCGCCGGGTGATCTCGGGCAACTTCGCCACCGTCGCGCTCCAGGCGCCGTGGAACGGCATGCGGGCTGAAGAGTAGTGGCGGCGTTCGCGGTCGACCCGGTCGTGCACGCGGTGCTGCGCGCCGCGCTCGCCCTGTTGCTGCTGAGTGCCGCCGTCCAAAAACTGCGCGACGCTCGGGGCTTCCGGGCCGTGCTCGCCGACTACCAGCTGCTGCCGGCGCGCCTCGTGCCCGCGGCGGCGCTGGCGCTTACCGGAATCGAGTTCGCCGTGGGGGCGGGCCTGCTGGTTCCCACCGCGGGGGCTGCTCCGGTGCTGGCGGCTGCTCTACTGCTCTCGGCATACGCGGGTGCGATCGCGCTGAACCTCGCCCGCGGGAGGCGCCACGTGTCCTGTGGCTGCGCGGGGCCCGCGGGCACACAGACGCTTCACGAGGGGCTCGTTGCGCGCAACGGCCTGCTCGTGCTGGCAGCGCTGCTCGCCGCGGGCCCAGCCGCGCCCCGGCCGCTCGTCTGGGTCGATGCCGTCACTGGAGTGGGCGGGATCGCGCTGCTGGCACTCGTCTACGTCGCCTCCGACGTCGCCCTCGCGAACGCCAGCCGCGTGCGCACACTGCGGGGCACACGGCGGGGCACACGGCGGGGCGCAATGCGGGGCACACGGCGGGGCGCAATGCGGGGCACGCTGCGGGGCGCGCCGTGACCCAGGCTCTCCTCGTATCGAACCTTCTTCTGTGGGTCGCGGTCGTCGCGCTGGGCCTGCTGGCGCTCGCCCTCTTGCGACAGATCGGCGTGCTGCACGAGCGCGTGGCCCCGGCCGGTGCCCTCGTCTCGCACGGCGGGCCTGCCGTCGGCGAGGCGGCCCCGGTGCTCGAAGTCCCGGACTGGAACGCGCGGCCGACCCGCATCGGCGGCGGCGACGCCGACGGGCGGCGCACCCTGCTCCTTTTCGTCTCTCCGGCCTGTCCCGTCTGCAAGTCGCTGCTGCCCGCCGTCCGCTCGGTCGTCGCCACCGAGGGGCGAGCGCTGCGCCTGGTTCTCGCCAGCGACGGCCCGCGGGAGGAACACGAAGCCTTCGTCCGGGCCGAGGCCCTCGATCGCGAGCGCTACGTACTCTCCACGCCGCTCGGTCTGGCGTGGCAGGTGGGCGCGCTGCCCTACGCCGCGCTCCTCGACGCCGGGGGAATCGTCGTGGCGAAAGGGCTCGTCAACACGCGCGAGCACCTCGAGAGCCTCTTCGAAGCCGAGCGCCAGGGTGTCGGAAGCGTGCAGGAGTTCGTCGAACGCCGCCGCGCGGCGGGAGAAGAAGTGTGAAACAGATCAACGGGATCTTCAGCGATGCGGCGCGCGGAGCGGCGGGAGAAGAAGTGTGAAGCAGATCGACGGGATCTTCAGCGATGCGGCGCGCGCCCTTGCGCGGCGCACTTCGCGGCGCGGCTTCCTCGGGCGACTTGGCGCGGCGCTGCTCGGCAGCGCGGCGTTGCCGCTGCTGCCCGTGGCCCGCGCCGGGGCGGCGCCGCGGGACCCGGCGCCCGGCGAGCCGAGCCGGAACTCGGAGCTCGGCGACCCCCAGCGCTGCGGCTACTGGCGCTACTGCGCCATGGACGGCTTCCTCGCCGCCTGCTGCGGGGGCTCGCATCGGTCGTGCCCGCCGGGAACCGAGATGTCGCCGGTGACCTGGCTCGGCACGTGTCGAAACCCCGCGGACGGGCGCGACTACGTCATCTCCTACAACGACTGCTGCGGCAAGGACGTCTGCGGCAACTGCATCTGCATGCGTCACGAGGGCGACCGGCCGGTATACGTTCCGAGCCGGAGCAACGATATCGACTGGTGCATGGGACGCGCGGGAATCGTCTACAACTCGACGGTGGCGATCGTGGTGGGCGTCGCGACCGAGAAAGAATGAGGCGCAGCAGACCCGGTCTCGGCCTGGCGCTCGCGTTGACGCTCGCATCGGCCGCAGAGGCCCGCGACCCCGCCGTCGACTACATGCTCGAATGCCAGGGCTGCCACCTGCCCGACGGCTCGGGAGCAACGGACGTACCCGACCTGCGCGACGGGATCGGTCGCTTCGTTCGCGTGGATGGAGGCCGCGCCTACCTCGTGCAAGTTCCGGGCAGCAGCCAGGCCGGGCTCGACGACGACGCCCTCGCGGCGGTTCTCAACTGGATGATCCGCAGCTTCGGACCTGCCGAAGTCGCCGCGAGCTTCCCGCCTTTCAGCGCCGACGAGGTCTCACGCTTCCGGACCGGGCCGCTGGTGGAAGTCGAGGCGGTCCGGCGCGAACTCGTCCAGCGGATGGGCGCGGACTAGAGCGGAGTCCGGCACGGATCGACCCGCAGCAGGACAGCGCGCGTCGCGTCGGGGGCCCAGCCGCGCAGGTGCTCGTCTTCTAGCGCGCCGGGGGTGTACCAGAAGAAGGCCACCTCGTCCCAGGGCGGCTCGCCGTGGGGTCCGCCGAGCACAGCGTGGGTCACCGCGCGCAGCGGACCGGCCGCGAGCAACGGTGCGAAGGCCCCTTCCGCGGCGGTCTTCACCAGGGCGGCGACCTTCACCGCGCCCTCCGGCACCTCCTCGCCGCCCGCGACGACCACGGGATCACCGATCGCAAAGAAAGTATTGCGCTGCGTGTCCATGAAGGTGAGTTCGTCTCGGCGGATGTGCGCGCCCTCGGGCAACTCCAGAAGATCGACAATGTGCTTCACGTCCTCGGCGCACCCGTACCCAAACTCCGTCAGCACGTCGAAACCCGGCTCGACCCCGTTCAGGGCCTCGGCGACGTGGTTTCGAAGGTAATGCTTCAGCCCCTGCATGGAGGGGATCGCGAGCGGTGCGTGGACGTCCTCGTAGTGGTCGCGAAACTCCTTCCGAGAGATATCCGGCCTTCGGACGATCAGGACGAGGGTCCGAATCATCGATCGTCCTCCCCGCGCCGCGAGATCAACACCACCAAGACACTTTCCTCCAGCCCGGAACGACCAGTATGCCCTCCGTTGAGCGAGAATGCGCGACACGCGTCCGCGAAGCTCGGCTGCTTCTCATCGCGCTGCTCTGCGGTGCCACGAGCCTCGAGGGTTTCGACACCAAGCTCGCCAGCTCGCTGCTTGCGCAACTCGGAAACGAGTTCGGCGACGGGCCCGAAGTGCTCGGCAACACGCTCTTCGCGCTGAGCCTCGGCACGCTGGCGGCCCTCGCGGTGATCCCTCTGGCCGACCGCCTCGGCTGGCGGCCTCTCATGATCTCGAGCAGGCCGGACTCCGTGGAGCCCGGGGGGTGTAACCACGCGGCGCGCGCAGTTTTTCGGGCCTGGACCCGCGCCCGCGTGCCCGGGGACTTGTCCCGGGACGAAGTGCGGTCGATCATGCGCACGAACGCGGCGGGCCTCGTGACCAAAGCCGCGGGGAAGGCCCCATGCCCCTCGATCCCAATGCACCGGTACTGGTTGGCGTCGCCGCCGTCCAGCAGCGCGAAGCGGACCCCTCGGTAGCCGGCGAAGCCCTCGAACTGATGGAGCGCGCGTTGAGGCGGGCGGGCGAGGATTCCGGAGATCCCGGGCTTCTGGCGCGGGCCGGAGAGATCCTCGTCCCACAGGGCTTCTGGAATTACACCGATCCGGCCCGCGCACTGGCAGAGCGCCTGGGCGCCGGGGGCGCGCGCTCGACACTCGTGCAGCTCGGGATGCTGCAGACGACGCTCTTCGGGCATGCGGCACGCCGCATCGCGCAGGGTGAGGCCGATATCGTGCTGGTGGCCGGCGGTGAAGCCAAGTATCGCGCGCGGCGCGAGCAGATCTCTGGCATCCCTGCGCCCAGTTCGGAACAGCGCAGCCAACCGGATACCGTGCTCGCACCGAGCGCAGACATCGTGCACCCGTTCGAGCTCCAACACGGTCTGCAGATGCCGGTGACGCAGTTCTCGGTGGTCGAGAACGCGCTGCGCCACGCGGACGGAGAAGACATCGAAACCCACGCGGAGACCGTGGCTCAGCTCTGGTCGCGGATGAGCCTCGCCGCCGCCGGAAACCCCGACGCGTGGCACCCCGAGGAGGTCCCGGCAGACGAAATCCGTTCCACGGCCAATGGAAACCGCATGCTGGCCTTCCCGTACACGAAACGGCACAACTCGCAGTGGAACGTCGATCAGGCGGCCGGTCTCGTCTTCACCTCGGTTGCGACCGCACGCGCAGCGGGCATTCCCGAGGAGCGCTGGATCTTTCCCTGGACCGTCGTGGAATCGAGCTTCATGCAGCCGCTGTCCCAGCGGCAGGACCTGCACCGATCCAAAGGCTTTGCCGCCGCGGGAGCCCGCGCGTACGCGCGCACCGGGCGCACCCCGGACGCAATCGATCACTTCGAGCTCTACAGTTGCTTTCCCTCGGCAGTTCGCGTCCAGTGCCGCGAACTCGGGATCCCAGAGGATGGCGCACTCACCGTAACGGGCGGAATGGCCTTCGCGGGCGGCCCGCTCAACAACTTCGTGCTCCAGGCCCAGGTAAAGATGGCGCAGGTGCTCCGCGACGATCCCGGCAGCGTCGGCATGGTGAACGCCGTGAGCGGGATCCTCAGCAAGCAGGGCGTGGGCCTCTGGTCCAGTGCCGCGCCGCCGCAGCCCTTCACCTACGAGGACGTCTCAGACGAGGTCGAGCGCAGCGCCGGGCCGGCCTCGCTCGTGGAAAAGGGCGAGGGGCGGGGCCGCGTCGCCGGCTACACGGTGCTCTTCGAAGGCGAGAGACCCGCGAGCGCCGTGTTCCTCTGCGACCTCGAAGACGGGACCCGAGTTGTCGCATCGAGCCCGGCACTCGCCGAACAGGGGACACGCGAAGAACTCTGCGGCCGCGCGCTTCGGCTGGCCTCGGATGGAAGCGTCGCTCTCACCTGAGGGGGCAAAAGCAGCCGACCCGGCCGCTTCACCCTGGGAGTAGAATGACGGCCCGGAGGACATCGGCTTGACCTGGCTCCCGGAGACCGCCCCCGGCGAAGACCCGTTCGAGCGGGTCTTCGGCCTGCGGCCCAACCTGTTCGAGGCCTGGAAGCAATTCGAGGCCCTGCTCTGGCAGGAAGCGCGGGTCGAGCCGGTGTTGCTCGAGCTCTGCCGGCTGCGGCTGGCCAGCATGAACGGCGCCCTGTACGGGCTCTCCACGCGAAACCCCGCAGCCCGCGAGGCCGGCCTCGACGAGGCGAAGATCGCGGCCCTCGACTCGTGGCGGAAGACCGAGCTGTTCTCGGACACCGAGGCGGCCTGCCTGCGCTTCGCGGAGCAGTTCGCGCTGGATCCCGGCGAGATCTCGGACGAGATAGCCGCACCCGTCGTCGAGGCGCTCGGAGATCCGGGCACCGTCGCGTTCGTCGAGGCGCTCGCGATCTTCGACGGCTTCAGCCGCTTCTGCGCGATCCTGGACATCACGTCCAACGGTGATGCGGCATGATCGCTCCCCGCGTCGCGCCTCCCGATGTCGATACGAACGACCCCATCGAGGGCAGCGTCCTGGCCCACCAGCCCGAGCTGCTCCACGCGTTTCTGCGCCTCTATGGAACGCTGTGGAGCCACGGCGAACTCGACCAGTTCACCAAGGAGATGGCGCGCATCCGCAACGCGCGCACGGTGAATTGTCCCATCTGCAAGGCAACGCGATTTTCCGGTGCGCGGAGCGAGGGTCTCACCGAGGACACCGTGGACAAGATTCGCGACGGCTATGACGCGAGCGACCTCACGCCTCGTCACAAAGCGGTCCTCTCGTGGGTCGACGCCTTCCTCGCCGATCCGGCCGGCCGCCACGAGTCCCTGCACAAGAAGTTGCTCGCCCACTTCACACCGGCACAGATCGTCGAACTCACCGCGGGCATCGGCCTGTTCATGGGTTTCTCGAAGATCGCCGTCTCGCTCGGGGGGTTGCCCGACGAGATCCCGGTGTACGAACAGCCCACTCCCGAGGTGCCGGAGCAACCGTGACGACGCTCGAGACGGGCCGCGCCCGCGTCGACCCCCCGGCAATCGACTCCGATGCCTTCAGCGGGCGGATCGAGGGCATGGACGAAAGCCCGGCGCTTGCGTCGGACCCGGACTGCTTCCGGCGAACCGCCATCGAGCAGGCGGTCGAGTCGACCCGTCCCCCGGTTTCGACTGCCTAGCCCACACCGGGATCTGCTGCCTCCCGGCGGCTACCCCGAGCGAGGAGCGCGGATGCAACGGCGAACCTACTGGCAGGACAACCTGCGTCTCGTTGGCCTCTGTCTCGTCATCTGGTTCACGGTGTCCTTTGGCTTCGGAATCCTGCTGGTGGATTTCCTCAACCGGATCGAGATCGGAGGCTTCCGGCTCGGCTTCTGGTTCGCCCAGCAGGGAAGCATCTACGTCTTCGTCGCCCTGATCTTCTTCTACGCGTGGCGCATGGCGGTGCTCGATGTCCGCTACGGCGTGGACGAGGACTGAACTTGGACCTCCAGACCCTCACCTACGTGATCGTCGGCGGATCTTTCCTGCTCTACATCGCCATCGCATTCCTCTCGCAGGCGCGCACCACCGGCGAGTTCTACGTGGCCGGGAAGCACGTGCACCCGGTGGCGAACGGCATGGCCACGGCCGCAGACTGGATGTCCGCGGCATCGTTCATTTCGATGGCCGGGCTGATCGCATTCCTGGGCTACGACGGCACGGTCTACCTGATGGGCTGGACGGGTGGCTACGTGCTGCTCGCGCTCCTGCTCGCGCCCTACCTGAGAAAGTTCGGAAAGTTCACGGTTCCCGAGTTCATCGGAGACCGCTACGCGTCGCAGGCTGCACGCGTCGTGGCGGTCGTCTGCCTGATCCTCATCTCCTTCACCTACGTCGCGGGGCAGATGCGCGGGGTGGGAATCGTATTCTCGCGTTTTCTCTACGTCGACATCTCCGTTGGCCTCATGATCGGCATGGCGATCGTCTTCTTCTACGCGGTGCTCGGCGGCATGAAGGGCATCACGTACACCCAGGTTGCGCAGTACTGCGTTCTGATCTTCGCCTACACCGTCCCCGCGGTATTCATTTCGCTCCAGGTGACCGGCACGCCGATTCCGCAGATTGCCTTCGGAAGCACCGTGGTCGGGGACGGCGGCTTCCTGCTGGAAAAGCTCGATCGAATCGTGACGGAGCTCGGCTTCGCCGCCTACACCAGTGGCAGCAAGAGCCGCGCGGACGTCTTCTTCATCGCGTTGTCGTTGATGATCGGAACCGCGGGGCTGCCCCATGTCATCGTCCGCTTCTTCACCGTGCCGCGCGTTAGAGATGCCCGGTGGTCTGCCGGCTGGGCGCTCCTCTTCATCGCTCTTCTCTACACGACGGCTCCCGCCGTGGCGGCACTCGCGCGGCTCAACCTGACCGAGACCATCCAGCCGGGACCCGTGAGCTCTCCGGAGGGCAACCTCGCCTACGAGAACCGGCCGCCGTGGTTCGAGACCTGGGAAGACACGGGGCTCCTGCGCTTCGAGGACAAGAATGGCGACGGCCGCATCCAGTACTACCAAGACGCAAACGAGGCCTTCGCGGCGACGGCCCGTTCCTACGGCTGGAACGGAAACGAGCTCCAGGTGGACCGGGACATCATCGTGCTCGCCAATCCGGAAATCGCGGGCCTCCCGAACTGGGTCGTCGCCCTGGTGGCGGCCGGCGGCATCGCGGCGGCGCTTTCGACGGCGGCCGGCCTGCTGCTCGTGATCTCTGCCGCGGTCTCCCACGATCTGCTGAAGAGCGTCTTCGCCCCGAAGATCAGCGAACGCAGCGAACTCCGCGCCGGCCGGATCAGCGTGGCGATCGCAGTCCTGCTGGCCGGCTACCTGGGCTACAACCCACCCGGATTCGTGGCCCAGGTCGTGGCACTTGCCTTCGGGTTGGCCGCGGCGTCTCTCTTTCCCGTCATCCTGCTCGGGATCTTCACGTTCCGTGTCAACAAACAGGGTGCGATCGCAGGAATGGTGTCGGGACTCACGTTCACCGTGGGCTACATCGTGTATTTCAAGGGGGTGTTCGTGGAGCCGTTCGCCGAGAACATTCCGGAAAACTGGCTCTTCGGAATTTCACCCGAGGGAATCGGAGCGCTCGGGGCGGCGCTCAACTTCGCCGTAGCACTGGGTGTCAGCGCCATCACGCGGCCCCCCTCGGCAGAGGTACGCGCCTTGGTCGAACGGCTTCGCGTACCCTCCTGAAGCCCCCGGGGTTCCCGACCCCGGAGCCGGGCCCAGAATCAGCGAGGAGAAGAAGCATGGCCGAGCCGATCATCGAGGTAACACCGGGCGAGATTTCGACGCTCACGCTCAAGCGTCCCGAGCGCCGCAACGCACTCAACGTCGAATTGATGTCAGCACTCGAAACGGCTGCCCGGAGCTTCGCCGATTCACACGAGACGCGCGTCGTCATCGTGCGGGGCGAAGGCGAGTCCTTCAGCGCCGGCGCCGATCTCAGCGCGGGCGACGGCGCCCGGAGCGAACCGCTCGTAGCGCGGCGGCACGCCGCCCGGCTGGGGGGCCGAATGCTTCGGAGCATCCTGGAAATCCCCCAGCCCACCATCTGCGAGATCCAGGGTGTGGCGATCGGAGGTGGCGCCTGCATCGCCACGGCGTGCGACTTCCGGGTCGCCGCGGACGATGCCCGCATCGGCTATGCCGAGGTGCGGCTGGGAATGAACCTGATGTGGAACGCCCTGCCGCTCTGCGTCGGACTCATCGGCCCCGCCCGGACCAAGCGGATGCTCATGACCGGAGCCCTGGTTCCGGCACCGCAGCTCGCGGAATGGGGTTTCGTGGACGAATGCGTCCCGCGCGCGCGGCTCGAGGCCTGCGCCCGGGAACTCGCCGAAGAACTGGCGGCTCTGCCGCCCACAGCAGTGCAGATGATCAAGCAGAGCGTCAATGCCGTCAGTGGCGCACTCGACTCCGCGGTGATGCATATGGACGCGGACCAATGGCTCCTGACCGCGCAGTCTCAGGACTTCCGCGAGGGCATCAACGCCTTCCGGGAGAAGCGCACGCCCCGTTTCTCGGGCGATTGAAAAACGGCCAACCGCGGCTCAGCACGCGCGAAGCTCCTCGAAGTAGCCCTGCCGCTCCTCTGCTGTGGCAAACGGCAAGGTGCAGAACAGCCGGTCCACCACGCCGCCAAAGCGGCTCTTGAGCACCCCCACGACGCGGTGCGGCTCGGCGACGACAGCAAACTCCTCGAGGATCTCGTCAGTGATCCGCTCACCCATCGTGTCCCATTCGCCGCGCTTCGAGAGCGTGTTGAGCTCGGACTGGAGCTCGCCCCAGCCGTGGGCCTCGAACACTCCGCGATATGCGGGTGTCGAGCCGTAGAAACCCAACTGCCGGGTCACGGCCGTGCGCGCCGCCTCCCACTCCGCTTCGTCCTTGCCGGTGACGATGAACGCCGGGTAGCAGAGATCGAAGTCCGCACGCTTGCGCCCCGCCGCCGAAAATCCCCGTTCGAGCGCAGGCAGTGTCACCTCCTGCAGATAACGCGGAGTCGTAAACGCGTGGACCAGCATTCCATCGGCGACTTCGCCCGCTACCTGCGTCATCTTCGGGCCAACCGCCGCCAGCACGACGCGCGGCGCGCCGTGCGGGTTGTTTTTCGGAGTGAACATCGGCGTCATCAGCGTGTGCGTGTAGAAGTCACCGCGAAAGTCGAGTTTTTCTCCCTCGTACCAGCAGCGCCAGATCGCCTGCATCGCCAGGATGAATTCGCGCATCCGCGCCGCCGGCTGGGACCAGGGCATGCTGAAACGCCGGGTGATATGCGGTGCGATCTGGGAACCGATCCCGAGGATGAAGCGCCCCTTCGAGTGGGCCTGCAGGTCGTTTCCGATATTCGCCAGGGTCATGGGATTGCGCGAAAAGGCCACCGCGATCGCGGTCATGAGATCGATGCGTTCGGTCTTCTCCGCGGCGAGCAATAAGGGAAAGAACGGATCGCTGCCCAACTCGGCGGTCACCAACCCGTCGAAGCCCTGTGCTTCGAGCTCTTGCGCCCGTGTGGAGGCCCTTTCGAGTTCGCCCACGAGCCCTGCGTCGATCTTCACGAGTCTGCTCCCTCCGCGAGTGCGTCCAGGTGTTCCATCGTGTCCGCGTACTCGACCGCAAACTCCTCCATCACCGCGCGCACGGATTTCACGTGGTTCAAAGACCCCACGATCTGCCCCACGAAATAGTTGACGAGCTGCTCGGCACCCGGATTGTTGTGAGCCGTGCGATTGATGCGCTCCTGGGCCCCGCTAACCAGTCGCGGTTGAAGCGGCATCGGCAGCGGATCCGGGTTCTCGGGGTCTTCCCAGGCGTCGGTCCACGCACTGCGCAACTGGCGCGCCGGTTTGCCCGTGAGCGAACGGCTGCGGACGGTATCCACGGATAGCGCCTTCAGGAACTTCTCCTTCACCACCGGGTGCGTCTCCGCCTCTTCCGTAGTGAGCCAGACCGACCCGGTCCAGACTCCCTGGGCGCCGAGTGCGAGTGCCGCCGTCAGCTGACGACCGTTTCCGATGCCCCCCGCGGCGAGAACCGGGATCGGGCTCACGGCATCGACCACTTCAGGCACCAGTACCAGGGTCGACACGGTGCCCGTGTGCCCGCCGGCTTCGTACCCCTGGGCCACGACGATGTCGACACCCGCCTCCGCGTGGCGCTGGGCGTGTTCCACGGTACCGGCCAATGCAGCCACCTTCACCCCGTGTTCCCGCCCCTGTTCGACCATCCACGGCGGGGGCGGTCCGAGCGCCGAAGCTATCAGGCTGATCGGGTGTTGGAACACCAGTTCGATGACTTCGCGCTGCCGCTCGTACCCCACCGCGAATCCGAAGGACGGCGTCACATCGGAAGGCAGCGAGGGAACCTCGTGCTGCGCGAGCAATTCGTCGACAAACTTGCGGTGCTCCGCGGGAATCAGCTCGTCCATCTGAGTCGCGTCGAAACCACCTCGGTCGCTTCCCGCAAAACGTGCCGGAAGCAGGAGATCGACACCGAAGGGTTTGCCGTCCACCTCGTTTTCGATCCACTCGAGTTCCATTGCGAGGTTCTTGGCCGAATGCCCGGCTACACCGAGCACGCCGAGGCCTCCGGCATTCGTAACCGCCGCGGCGACGTCGCGACAGTGGGTAAACGCGAAGATCGGAAACTCGATCCCCAACTCTTCCGCAAGTTTTGTCTGCACGTGAGACTCCTTTGCTAACCGGCGTCAGGCTGTCGCCGCGAAGCCCTCGAGCTCCGCCGCGCGCTCGCGCAGCGACTCCGGCCCGCCCAACAGGTGACGCGCGTTGCCGATGCGCTTGAACCAGAAATGCAGGTTCTGTTCGTCGGTCCAGCCGATTCCGCCGTGAACCTGGGTGGAGATACTCGCGATCTCGCGCGCGATCTCGGAAATATGGGCGAGAACCTGGCACGCCATCAGAGGAGCCTCGGTGGGGATCGCGTCGAAGCTATGCGCCGCATACCAGAGAAACGATCGGGCGGGTTCGAGCTCGGCGACCATTTCGGCACACATATGCTTCACGGCCTGGAACGAGCCGATCAGACGCTCGAATTGCTTGCGCTCCTTCGCGTAGGCAACGGATTGCTCGAGCATCGACTCAGCAGCTCCGAGCGTGTCGGCGGCAAGTGCGATGCGGCCGGCATCGAGCATGCGCGCGATCGCGCTCCCCGCAGCCTCGAAGACGGCTTTCGGAGCGACCCCTTCGAAAACCGCTTCGGCGGTGCAGCGCGTGGCGTCGACGGTGCGCAACCGGGTGATTTCGAGCCCTGGAGCAGCCACCTCGACGACGGCAAACGTCTCGCTGTCGAGGGCCACGAGCAGAAAATCGGCGCGGCAGGCATCGATCGCCAACATCGCCTTTCCGTCGAGAACCCCAGCCTTCAGCGAGACACCGGCGTCTTCCCGTACCGAAAAGAGCTCCGTCGCGGCGACCCCGAAGACCTGCTCACCGCTGGCGATTCCGGCGAGCCAGTCACAGGCCTCGCTCCCGGAGACCGCCCCCAGTGCCACCGGCGCCATCACGGAAGAAGCGAGAAACGGGGTCGGCGCGACCGCGTGGCCCAGCGCCTCGGATACGAGTGCGGCATCCAGGAGGCCGAGCCCGCTGCCGCCCTGGGCTTCGGGCACCAGAACGCCCGCTGCGCCGAGCTCGGCCAGCGAGTCCCAGATCGCGCGATCATTCGGGCAATCGGCGTCGCGCAACTCGCGAACCCGCTCGATCGGGACCCGGTCGGAGAGAAAACTCCGGAGGGTCTGCTCGAGCAGAAGCTGATCTTCCGAAAGGCCGAAATCCATACTGCGCCCCCGGGGTTCCCTTCAGGCCTTGGCCGGTTTGGGTTCGCGCGGCAGGCCGAGCCCGCGCTCTGCGATGATGTTCTTCTGGATCTGCGCGGTTCCGCCACCGATGATGAGCCCCAGCGAGAACATCGAGTAGGCCTGCCAATAGCCGCGCTCGCGCTCGTATTTGCTGTGGTCGTAGAGCGCACCCAATTCCCCCATTGCGTCCAGAGCCAGCGCTGCCATGTCGAAGCTGAGCTGGCAGTTCTGGAGCTTCACGATGAGTCCCGCCACCCCCGGCGATTCCCGCTTGAGTCCGCAGGTGAGCATGCGCATGCCGTGGTACTTCATCGAAAGCGCGCGGGCGTGGAGCTTCATCAGACGGTCCCGGTAGACGGGACTGGCCATGACCGAGACCCCGTTGACCGTCTCCTTTTTCATGAGCCGCACGAGGTGCATCCAGGTGCCCTCGGCGTTGGCGTTGAGCGAGCTGCGCTCGTGCTTGAGCGTCGTATTCGCGATCTTCCAACCCTCACCGCGATTGCCCACCACGTTCGCCTGGGGCACGCGCACGTCGGTAAAGAACACCTGGTTGAAGGAGTTCTCTCCGATGTTCCCCGACATCGTGCGGAGCGGCTGCACTTCGATCCCGGGTGTATCCATTGGTAACAGGACATAACTGATGCCCTCGTGCTTCTTGGCCTCGGGCTCCGTGCGAACGAGGATGAAGCACATGTCCGCGTGGTCCGCCGTGCTCGTCCAGATCTTCTGACCGTTGATGAGGAAATCGTCCCCGTCTTCGGTGGCCCGGGTCTGGAGGCTCGCCAGGTCACTGCCCGCGCCCGGCTCCGAATAGCCCTGACACCACATGACCTCGCCGCACATGGTGGGCCCGATCCAGCGCTCCCGCTGCTCTTCGGTCCCGTGGGAAAGCAGCGTCGGCACCAGCATCGAGGGACCCTGCGCCATCATGCCCCGGGGCACGCCGGCCCGGTTGAACTCCTCGTCCATGATCACCGTGGAGAGGATGTCGGGTTCGGCCCCGTAGCCGCCGTAATGCTTCGGAATGGTGCGCGCCCAGTAGCCGCGTTCGATCAGCAGGCGCAGCCAGGCAACGCGGTGCTCGGCGTTGCCGCCGTCCAGCCCAATGGGCCCGGCGGGCCGGTTCTCGGCCAGGAACTCGCGCACCTGCGCGCGGAACGCGTCGTAGCTTGCGTCGAACTCGAGGTTCATGCCTTCCCCGTCTCCAGCAACCCGCGCACCTGCGCGCAGAACGCGTCGTAGCTTGCGTCGAACTCGAGGTTCATGCCTTTCCCGTCTCCAGCAACCCGCGCAGGGGCTCAGGTGTTCAGCCTCGCGTCCCGGGCTTCGGCGGATCCACCGGTCCGCCCGCGAAGCACTGGGCAATGGCCATCCACTGGGTCGCCACCGGACCGGCCACCTCGAGCCCGGTATCCGCGATGTTGCGGCCCTGCGTCACCACGTGGCAGAAATCAACCGCGTCACCCCGCACGCACTCGGTCTCGCTGGGATCGTTCCATTCCCAGATGGCACCGGAAGGCGCCACGAGCCGCACGTAGGGTGGGGGACCCGGAATTTCGAGCTTCCGGTTCACGAAGGTCCAGCCGAAGGTCTTCATCCCGATGGTGGCGATGTTCTCGATCCGATCCGTGTCGTTGCGTTTGGCGCCAGCGAGATCGTAGATCTCCTGGCCGTGCGCCCAGGTCTCCATGTAGCGCGCGGTGGTGAACATCTGCACGCCCATGTCCGGCCCGAACCACGGAAGGCGGCGCTTGGGATCCGACTGGCCGAGGGCCTCGGCGAGCGAATGGGCGGTGTCGCGCCACTTTTCTCGCAGTCCCATCGCGTCGAGATCACCGAACCGCTCGCGAGCGAGTTCCCGGTTGGTACGTCCGGCGCCGATGGCGGAAAAGAGCGCCCTGCGCTCCTGCTGAAAGACCTCTTCGCCCTCGAGCGCGACCAGCGACACGAGGTCGAAGTAGTGGAGGTGGCCAATCACGTCCCACGGCGTCCACTGCATGAAACCCGTCTCTCGGTTCCAGTCCTCGGGCTTCAACACCTCGAGAAAAGCGCAGAGCTCATCCACTTCATCTCGAAAATCGAGACTCACCTGCAACAAGGCATCGACTCCTCGATCGGTTCGAAGCGGGCAGCGCTCACTCGGGGTCGGCCGCCCAGGGCGGCTTCTCCCGCTTCAGGAAGGCCTTCATTCCGGCGGCCGCTTCTTCGCCCTCGAACAGCCGGGCCGAGAGATCGGCGGTCCAGGCAAACGCCTCTTCCCGGTCCATCGCGGGCACCTCGTATACGAGGCGCTTGGCAAAGCCGAGCGCTTCGGGACCGCCCCGGCGCAGGTCGGCGAGCACCTCGTCGACCGCGGCATCGAGATCCTCTGCGGGCACAGCACGGCTGATCAGGCCCAGTTCGGCGGCGCGGGACGCCGGGAAGCGATGGCCGCGCAGGAATGCCTCGAGCGCGTCGCCGCGCCGCAGCTTTGGCAGACAGACGACGGAGATGATGGCGGGCGCTACCCCGAGGCGGACCTCCGTGAAGCCGAACTTCACGTCGTCCCGGGCGATCGCGATGTCGAGCGCCGACGCCAGACCGTTGCCGCCGCCCACGACATGGCCCTTGATCTTGCCCACGATGGGTGTGGGCGAGCGCTGGATCTCCACGAGCAATTGGTCGAAACCGACCTTCGCGCGCAGGCCTCGGGCAGCGCCCGATTGTTCTTTCAGGTTCGCCCCGGCGCAAAACGTCGTGCCCTCATTGGTGACCACGACGGCGCGGATGCCGGGGTCTGCATTCGCCCGAGCAATCGCGTCGTGGAGCCCGTCGAGGACCGCAGCTCCCAGCGCATTGCGATTTTCCACGTCGGCAAGGGTGACGGTCAGGATCCCGTCGGCAGTCTCGAGCCGAACTTCGCCCATTCACATTTCTCCGGCGATAATCGTAGGAAAATATCTATTGCTCGTTATTACCCTATCTGTTACCTCTGTGTCAAACCCATTCGGTGGTCCGCTCCGGGCCCCCGGAAAACGACGGGAACGCCATGCAGCCCCCTCTTCTCGCACCGCCCGTGCGCTCGGCGCTGGACACTCGAACCCCCGAGTTCCAGGAGAACCGGGACGCCATGCTGCAGAAGCTGGCGGAGCTCGAGACCCTGCTCGACGAGGCCGAACTCGGCGGCGGCGTCCGCCACCACGAGCGACTCGCCAAGCGCGGCAAACTCCCGGTGCGCGAGCGCATCGCGCTGGCGCTGGACCCCGACAGCCCCTTTCTCGAGATCAGCTCGCTTGCCGGTTATAACTCGGACTACGCCATGGGCGGCGGGGCGGTGCTCGGCATCGGGGTCATCGCCGGCGTCGAGTGCGTGATCTTTGCCAACGATCCAACGGTGCTCGGCGGGGCGCTCACTCCCTACGTCGGAAAGAAATGGATGCGCGCGCTCGAGATCGCGCGCGACAACCACCTTCCCTACGTAAGCTTCGTCGAGTCCGCCGGTGCCGACCTGCGCATGGAACCCCGGGACGACGACGGCAAGAAACGGCGCCGTCCGGCCAAGACCAGCCACTTCGCCGAAACCGGGCGCTTCTTCTACGAGATGATCGAGCTCTCGAAGCTCCGCATCCCGACCGTGTGCGTGGTATTCGGCTCATCGACCGCGGGCGGCGCCTACCAACCCGGCATGTCGGACTACAACGTCGTCATCAAGCAGCAGTCGAAGATCTTTCTCGCGGGTCCGCCGCTCGTAAAGATGGCAACCGGCGAGGATTCCGACGACGAGACCCTCGGAGGCGCCCAGATGCACGCGGACATCTCGGGCCTCGGCGAATACCTGGCCGAAGACGAGCGCGACGCCCTGCGTCTATGCCGCGAGATCGTCTCGCACCTGAACTGGCACAAGCCCGGCCCGGAGCCCACGCTGCGCGCCGACCCGCCGGCACTCGACCCAGAGGAGCTGCTCGGCATCCTCGATCCGGAATTGCGCCGGCCCGTCGAGATCCGGGAGGTAATCGGGCGCATCGTCGACGGATCGCGCTTCGAGGAGTTCAAGCCGCGCTACGGACCGACCCTCGTCTGCGGCTTCGCCTCGATCCACGGCTACCCCGTCGGAATCCTCGGCAACAACGGCGTGCTCTACCCCGACTCGGCCGAAAAGGGCGCGCATTTCGTCCAGCTCTGCAACCAGATCGACATGCCGCTCGTCTTCCTCCAGAACCTGACGGGCTTCATCGTGGGACGCGACTACGAGCAGGCGGGAATGATCAAGAAGGGCTCACAGCTCATCAACGCGGTCACGAACTCGGAGGTGCCGCACCTGACGGTCATCGTCGGCGCCTCCTACGGCGCGGGCACCTACGCCATGTCGGGGCGCGCCTTCAACAACCGGTTCACCTTCATCTGGCCGAGCGCCAAGATCGCAGTCATGGGCGGAAAGCAGATCGCCGGTGTGATGTCGATCGTCCGGCGCGGGCAGGCCGCGCGCAAGGGCGAACCCTTCGACGAGGAGGCGGACGCAAAGCTGCGAGCGGCCGTCGAGGCGGTGCAGGAGAAGGGTTCCATCGCGCTGGAGGCCACCGGGGCGATCAGCGACGACGGGCTGCTCGATCCGCGCGATACGCGGACGGCACTGGGAATCTGTCTCTCGGTGGTGCGCAACAAGCCCATCGCGGGCGCCGCCGGCTACGGGGTGTTCCGCCTATGAGCTTCACGACACTCCTCGTCGCCAACCGCGGAGAAATCGCCCGCCGGGTCATCCGCAGCGCCCAGGACATGGGCGTCCGATGCGTGGCCGTGTACGTAGACGCCGACACCGGCGCCCCGTTCGTGGGAGAAGCGGACGAGGCCGTGCGCCTGGAGAACTCGTACCTGGACGCCCCCGGCCTGCTCGAAGCCGCCCGGGCCACCGGCGCGGGTGCCGTGCATCCCGGCTACGGCTTCCTTTCCGAGAACGCGGGCTTCGCTTCGGACGTCATCGAAGCCGGGCTGGCGTGGGTGGGACCCGCACCCGAGGCCATCGAAGAGATGGGCGACAAGCTCGCCGCCCGGGCCCTGGCGGAGCAGGCGCAGGTGCCCACTCTGCCGGGAACGGACGACCCCGCGGCGGCGGCCAGCATCGGCTACCCGCTGCTGGTGAAGGCCGCCGCAGGCGGAGGCGGCAAGGGCATGCGCGTCGTCGAGTCGCCCGACGCCCTCGAAGAATCGCTGGCGGCCGCCAGCCGAGAAGCGAAGAGCGGCTTCGGCGACGACCGCGTCTTTCTCGAGCGCTGCGTCTCGCGCGCCCGGCACATCGAGATCCAGATCCTGGGCGACACCCACGGGAACCTCGTGCACCTCGGCGAACGCGAGTGCTCGATCCAGCGCCGCCACCAGAAGATCCTCGAGGAGTCGCCCGCGCCGCGTGCGGACGCGGCGCTGCGCAAGGCAATGGGCGAGGCAGCGCTGCGCCTGGCTCGCGCGCTCGGCTACCGCTCGGCCGGCACCGTCGAGTTCCTGCTCGACGAGGAAACGGGAGAATTCTTCTTTCTCGAGGTGAACACGCGCCTGCAGGTCGAGCACCCGGTCACCGAGCTCGTGACCGGAATCGACCTGGTGCGAGAGCAGCTTCGCATCGCGGCGGGCGAGCCGCTCGGCTACGACCAGAGCGACATCCGTTTCCAGGGCGCGGCGATCGAGGCCCGCCTCTATGCAGAGGACCCGGCAAACGATTTCCTCCCGGCGACCGGAACGCTCGCGGCCTTCGCACCGGCGCAAACGCCCGCGCTGCGCTGGGACTCGGGTGTGGTGGAAGGCTCCGTCATCGGCACGGACTTCGACCCGCTGCTCGCCAAGGTGATCGCGCACGCAACCACCCGCGACGAGGCAGCCGGCCGGCTCGCCCTGGGGCTCGAGCGCACGCACCTGGGCGGCGTCACCACCAACCGCGACTTCCTCGTCGCCACCTTGCGCACTCCCGAGTTCCTGGCGGGCGACACCACGACAGATTTCATCACCCGCGCAAAGCCCGCGCGGGCTCGCGAACCAAGCGACGAGGAACGCGAGCGCCTGGCCCGGATCGCGGCCCTGTGGGTGCAGGGCGAAAATCGTCGCGACGCCCGGGTGCTCGCCATGGCGCCGTCGGGCTGGCGCAACGCCCGCCTCCCGGACCAGAAGCTCGTCCTCGAGCTGGCCGGAACGAGCGTCGACGTGCGCTACCGCTCGCTCCGCGACGGCAGCTTCCGCTTCGACGACGGGACGACGGCGCGCATCCACGCCTGGAGTGAGGACGGGATCGACGCGGAGATCGGCGGCCGCCGCACGTGGACCCGCATTCGCCGCGCCGGCGACCAACTGGTCGTTCACGGACCGCACGGAGACGTCAGCTTCACCGAAACTCCGCGGTTCACCCTGCCCGGCACCGAGCAGACCGCGGGCGGCTTCGTTGCGCAGATGCCGGGCAAGGTGATCGAACTGCGGGTAGAGGTGGGCGACCGCGTGGACGCCGGCGACACGCTGCTCGTTCTCGAGGCGATGAAGATGGAGCACCCACTGCGCACCATGGATGCCGGTGTCGTGACGGAGGTCCTGGTCGCCCAGGGAGAACAGGTGGAAGCGGGAACGCTGCTCCTCGTGGTCGAAACCGCGAAAGACGAATAGAGAGGCACCATGGCCGATCCGATCCGTATCGCGAACTGCTCGGGCTTCTTTGGCGACCGCCTTTCGGCGGCACGCGAAATGGTCGAGGGCGGGCCCATCGACGTCCTGACTGGTGACTGGCTCGCGGAACTCACCATGCTGATCCTCGCGCGCACGCGGTTGAAGCGACCCGGCGGCGGCTACGCGCGCACCTTCGTGATGCAGATGAAGCAGGTCATGGGCACGTGCCTCGACCGCGGCATCAAGGTGGTGAGCAACGCCGGCGGTCTCGACCCGGACGGCTGTGCTGCGGCCATCGCCGAAGTCGCGGACGAGCTGGGCTTCCAGCCGAAGATCGCATACGTGCGGGGCGACGACCTGCTGCCGCGCATGAACGAGCTCATCGCCGCCGACCAGCTCACCCACTTCGAAACCGGTGAGCCGATCAAGGACGCCTCGGCATTCCTCACGGCAAACGCATACTTCGGCTGCTGGGGCATCGTCGAAGCGCTGAACCAGGGCGCCGATATCGTGATCACCGGGCGCACCACGGACGCCGCCATCGTCTGCGGCCCCGCGGCGTGGCACCACGGCTGGAGCCGCACCGACTGGAACGAATTGGCCGGTGCAGTGGCGGCGGGCCACGTGATCGAGTGTGGAACCCAGGCGACCGGGGGCAACTATTCCTTCTTCACCGAAGTGCCCCGCATGGCCCGGGTCGGCTTCCCGTGGGCCGAGATCGCTGCAGACGGATCGACGGTCTTCGGCAAGCACGAAGACACGGGCGGAGAGGTCTCGATCGGCACGATTACTTCGCAACTCCTGTACGAAATCGGCGGTCCGGAATACTTCGGCCCGGACGTGACGACACGCTTCGACACGATTCAGCTCGAACAGCAGGGCCCCGACCGCGTGCATATGTTCGGCGTCCAGGGCGAACCGCCCCCGACGACGCTCAAAGTCTGCATCAACCGACCGGGTGGCTTCCGACAGGACCTGAACGTATGCCTGACGGGCCTCGACATCGAGGCGAAGGCCCGGCTCGTGGAAGAAGCGTTCTGGGAAGCGTGCCCGTTCGGCCGGGACGACTTCGCCTCGGTGAAGACCCGCATCGTACGCACGGACAAAGTGGACCCGGAATCAAACGAGGAAGCGACCGCCTTCTTCAAGATCTCTCTCAAGGACACGGACGAAACGAAGGTCGGGCGCGCCGTATCGAACGCCATGATCGAGCTGGCCCTGGCCTCGATTCCGGGCTTCACGAGCGTCGGCGGCGGGCCGGGCGGCGGCAGACCCTTTGGCGTCTACGAGCCGGCGAATATCCCAGCGGCCAGCGTGCCCCAGGAAGTGGTGATGCTAGGCGGCGAGACGCGTACAGTCTCCTCGATCATTCCCGACGGCCCCTCCGCCGTGAGCCTGCCGCCGGAGCCGGCCGCCCAGGCACCGGCCGGAAATACGACGCGCGCAGCCCTCGGCACCGTCGTCGGCGCCCGCTCGGGCGACAAGGGGGGCAACGCCAACCTCGGGGTCTTCGCGCGCAACGACGCGGCGTGGACGTGGCTCGACGCCTTCCTCAGCACCGAAAAATTGCGCGCCCTGCTGCCGGAAGCGGCAGAGCTGGGAATCGACCGCCACCGGCTTCCCGCAATTCGCTCGCTCAATTTCGTCCTCCACGGCCTCCTGGAAGAAGGCGTTGCCGCCTCGACCCGCCAGGACGGGCAGGCCAAGAGCCTCGGCGAATGGCTGCGCGCGCGCGTCGTCGACATGCCGGAGAACCTGTCGTCGTGACACCCGCTCCGGAAGAAACCCGGCGCATGCGCTTCCCCGGCGTGCGCGCACCCAAGCCGCTGCTCTCCCGCGAAGCCGAGCGACAGCTCAGCGCCCGGCAGCTCGAGCTACTCGACGAACTGGAAGAGGAACTCCTCCGCGAGGGTCTTGCGGATCTCACCATGGCCGAGATCGCGACGCTCCTCGGCTGCTCGCTGCGCACGCTCTACGGCATCGCGCCCAGCAAGGACGAGCTGCTCCTCAGCGTGGTCGATCGAAGACTCCACCGCATCGGCCGCCGCGCGATCGAGGCTCTCGACGCTTCGATGCCGCCGCTCGACGCCCTGCGCACCTACCTGCAGGCGGCCAACGAGGCGGTCCAACCGGAAGCGGTGGCCATGACGGCCGACCTCGTGCGGGTCGCGGGTGCCGGGCGCCTGGTCTCCGCCCACGAGGCCTACCTGATCGCGGTGACACAGAACCTGCTGGATCGCGCGGTCGCCGACGGGCAGATCGCTTCGGTGGATACCGCCGCCGTCGCCCACGTGCTCGGGAGCCTGGGCGGCGAGTTCGCGCGGCCCGACGTCGCGGCAATCGCCCGGGCATCCCCGAAGGAGACCGCGGACACGATCTCCGAACTCATCCTGCAGGGGCTACTGGCGAGGCGCTAGGCGCACCGTCCACACCGCACCGGATTCCCGGTCGGGACCGAGCGCGCGCTGCGTCAGTCCGCCAGCTTAGAGGCACGCCGCAACCCCAGCAGCGCCAGGACGAAGATCCCAACGAAGGCGAACAATGCGGCCGCGTAACTTCCCGTGGCGTCGAATACCGCCGCCGCCGCGGGCCCGGACGCGGCGCTCACCGGCAGCATGAAAAGATTGGTGAGCCCCATTGCGCGCCCGATCGATTCCGGCCCGAAGCGCCGCGCCACGATCATCGTGTAGACCGGGATGAAGCCGCCTGTGGTCATGCCGAAGAACAAGACCGCGGGCACTACCACCTCGACCGGCGCGCCCGCGACGAAGACGAGGCAACTCGCGAGCTGGATGCCGATCAGCAACGCCAGGAGAAACTCGCCGCGAATGCGGTCCGCGAGGATTCCGACACCGACTGTTCCGGCGATGGCAAAGCCGCCCGCGAGCGCCACGACGCTGGCGGCACCGCGCAGCGAGAGACCGTGTCCGTACAGGAAGACCGCCACCTGGCTATTCCAGCCCGCGGCGATCCCCACGCCCACGGCGAAAGCCACCGCCACCAGCACGAAGGCTGGCGTCCGCACCAGGCGCCCCATCGACCAGCCGGCGTCGCCTTCCGGCGTGTCGTGCGCCACCGCTTCGACGTGCCGGGGGATGAAGCGCAGCACGAGTGGAATCGGGATCGCCGCGGCGAGCACACCGAAAAGCGCCAGGGTTCCGTGCCAATTCAAGAACTCGAGCACGAGGCCCGAGAGTGCGGCGAAGGCAGCGATCCCGATCGGCCCGCCGAGGTTCACGATGCCTAGCGCCCGGCCGCGCTCTGCGACGAAAACGCGGCCCACGAGCGTCGAGCCCCCCATCGGCCCGAGGGCGGGCACCGCCAACCCCGCCGTGAAACAACAAACCGCCAACACCGCCAGGCTCGTCGCCTGGGAGGCGACCAGCAGGCTCAGCGAGAGCCAGATCGACCCGCCGAGCATCACGGGCCGGATCGCGCCCCGGTCGAGCAAGGGGCCCAGGACCATGCCGCCGACGGCGAGTGCCATGACGATCAACGCCGGCGCCAGGCTGATGTGCCAGCGCGCCGCACCGAACGCCTCCTGCAGGGGCTGAACGAAGAGGCTGAAGCTACCGAGGGTCGTGCCGACCGCCACGGCCTGGGTCGTCAATGCGACCGCGACGTAGCGGCGACCGCGCGCGTCCATGTCCCCCCTCTCCCACCACGCGCCCCGCCGCGCGAGTCAGCAGTGTATCCTGTGCGCCTTCTTTTCTTCTGGAATTCGAGGTGAAGCCCATGACCCAGCGCGCCTACGACCCCGAGCTCGTCGACATGGTGAAAGCGCTCCCGACGAACATGGACTGGAGCGACATGGACCGCGCTCGCGCGGAGCTGTCGAACCTGATCCCGCCAGCCAGCGACGAAGACGTCGCGGCACTCGGCGTCCGCTGCGAGGACCGGAGCATCCCGGGCCCCGACGGCGCACCGGACGTCCCGATCCGCATCTACACGCCGACGGACGGCGACGGCGTCCGGCCCGGCGTCCTCTACATCCACGGCGGCGGCTTCTGCCTCGGCACGCTCGACGGCGAACAGCTGGGCGCCGCCGGCGCCGCAAAGGCTGCCGACGCAGTGGTCGTCTCGGTGGACTACCGACTGGCGCCGGAGCCCCCCTTTCCCGCCGGTGTCGAGGACTGCTTCGCGGCGCTCGTGTGGACGGCGACCGAAGCAAAAGCGCTCGGCATCGACCCCGGCCACATCGGTGTGATGGGCCAGAGTGCGGGCGGCGGACTCGCAGCCGCCGTCGCCCTGCTGGCCCGCGACCGCGGCGGACCCGCGCTCTGCTTCCAATGCCTCGGCATTCCCGAGCTCGACGACCGGCTCGAGACGGCGTCGATGCGCGAGTTCGTGGACACGCCGCTCTGGAACCGGCCGAACGCCGAGGTGAGCTGGCGTTACTACCTGGGCGACGCGCCGGGCGAGGTCTCGCCCTACGCCGCGCCCGCCCGGGCAGAGGATCTATCCGGTCTGCCCGCCGCCTACGTCTCGACCATGGAATTCGACCCGCTGCGCGACGAGGGCATCCTCTACGCGCTGCGGCTACTCGAGCACGGCGTGCCCGTCGAGCTGCACCAGTTCCCCGGCACCTTCCACGGCTCGAGCGTCGTCGCAGCCGCGGAAGTGTCGAAGCGCTCGACCGAGGAAATGATGGGCGCGCTCCGGCGCGGCCTGCNCCGCAACGCCTAGGGCTCCTATCGGACGTAGCCGAGTCTTCGGAGCTTCTCCANGAGCTCNCGNTCNTCGACCGGATCGACCGCTTCTAGAATGGGCGGAAATTCAGCCAAGGTGTCGGCCGCCACTTTCCGCGGCGGATGCGTCGCGAGGTATTCCGCGTCTAGTATCCGGCTCGGCAATTTCCCTTCCAGGTCGTCCGGAATCGCCGCACCCGCGAGATAGAAGATCAGCGGAGCGACATCCACGACGGACAGGCGTGCGCGCTGCGCCCTTCGGGCAATCGGGCCTCCCGCAGCGATGAAGATCCCGACCGGATCGTGCTCCCCGGAAAAGGAGTCGCGGTAATACGCTTCGTCTATCTCCAACTGCTTGCCGCCGGCTTCGATTCGCCCGTTGGGCCAAAGGTCCGACAGAACATCGTCCCGAGGCCGCGCGAAGATGTACGCGTGCCCCGGCCGGTCGGCGTTCATCTTGTAGAGGTGCTGCATCACGAACTTGATGCCCCACTGCTTCAGTCTCCGGAATACCGACATGCGCTGACCCGCCGGGCGCGCTGCCGCTTCGATCACATTCGTATCGAACAGGCGCTCACCGTCACTGCTGCGCCAGCTCGCGAGTTCTGCGACGAGGCGCTCGAGGGTTTTCTCCCGCTCTTCGAAGGGCCCCTCGTGGACCTCGATGATGACGATGCCGAAACGCGTGATTACGTGGAACCCGTCCCGCGCCGGATCGAGATCGGCACGCGCCAGCGCGGCCGAGAGCTGCGGCACCCAGACGTTCGATGCGCCACCGCCGGCCGCCTGAAAGCCGTGGTCCGAAACGATGATGACCGGGTCCTCGGGGCCCAGCGCGGAAGTGATCTCCCCGACGGCGAGGTCCATGCGCCGAACCGCCTCGTGAATGGCGGTCCGGTGCTCTTTCGGTGCGGGCTCGGGCAGGCGGTGCTTGGGCCGGAAGTCCTCGGGAAAGGCGGCGTTCCAGAAACGATGCGAGACGGTGTCCACGCTGTCGAAGACCACGGCTCCGACATCGAGATCGAAGGCCGCGGCCAATTGGTTCCAGCGGGCTGCCTTGCGCGCAAATTCGACCTGCGAGAGGCGCAGCAGGTCCTCGCGCTCGAGATCGTCTTCGTACGCCATGACCCAGGGCGAAAGATCAATCTGATCCCAGGCGTCCGGCGGGCTGACNCGATCGTCGTGGCGCAGCCAGCCGGGGATCACGAACCCATCTGGAAGCGCCGCGGGCGGCCAGGTGACCAGGTAGCCGTAGAGCCCGACGCGAAAACCGAGCAGCGCGAGGCGCTCGAAGAGCGTCGGAACCCGGATCGTGATGCGGGTCGCCTGGAAGTCGGTCACACCGTGAGCACGCGGTTTTCGCCCGGTGGCGATGCTCGTCCAGACGGTCGGCGAATTGAGCGGCTTCACGGTGGTGAAATCGGCGGTCACGCCCCGCTTCGCTAGCGCCGCAAGGTTGGGCAGTTCCCGCGCCTGCCACATCGCGTCGATCACGTTCCACGAGCCGCCATCGATCCCGATGACGGTGATTCGGCCCCAAGCAGCGGGTGCGGACAATACGCTGACGGATACGAGAGCTGAAACGAGGCCCAGGAATCGCGGACGGAGCCTCGAACGAGTCGTGCCGGACATCATGCGCACCAAAGTGGAATGGATTGTGCGCGCTTTCCGCGGCCGCGTGCAAGCTTGCAACTCGTTCGAGCTGGAACTTCAGACGGGAGTTCGAGCGGTTCGAAGAGGTTTTTCGGTGGGCGAAGCCGCAAGGTGCGCTCGGGGAAGCTGGAGAGCGAGCTTGCAGTCCACCCCGTCCGCGGTGTAAAACCGAGTTGGACAGTATGGGAGGAGCGTGATGCGACGATTGTGCGTATTCGCTTTCGCGCTGCTGACGGCTTGCGCGCAGGCGTGGATACCCCCGGAGCGCTTCGAGTGGGTGGGGAAAGGCTCGGACCCTGGGGCGACGGAGCGANCNCGCNCNGCAGAGATNTGCCGNGGTCGAGCACTCNCGGCGGNCGGAATGNACNNCACGCGCGGCGANCGNCAACGNGCNTGCATGGCCGAAGACGGCTGGCTGTACAAGGGCAAATAGCTGGGCGGCCTGCGCCGCAACGCCTAGGGCTCCGACAGCTTCACCCGCAGCACGCGGTCGCCGGCGAAGGAGCCGATGAAGAGCTCGTCGCCNACCTGGAGGCCGACGGTGCCGCCGCCCATGGGCGGGCCGTTGCCGACGTAGATGTCCTCGGTGGTGAGCGCCACGGGATCGACGGCGACGATNGCNAAGGGCAGCGGACACGCGCCNCGCTCGAGNTTCCGGCAGANGGCGAAGTCCTTCGGATCGAGCGAGCGCAGCGACGCCACCAGCAGGCGCTTGCCATCCGGGCTCCAGGTCACGTTGTCGGGCGCGGGCACTTCGGCGCGCCCCTCGATCTTCCCGCTCGCGCGGTCCACCCGGCGCAGCTCGTTTCCCATCGAGACGTTCATGAAGATCGTGCGGCCGTCGGGCGACACCTCGACACCGTTGGGCAGCGCCCCCCGCGTGCCCGGGACTTTTTTGAAGCCCGCTTTCGCCGACCATTCGTAGAGTTCGCCACTGGGCTCGCCGGCGGCTTCGGTGAGCTGCTCGAAGTTCCCCGAGAGCGACATCATCTTGCTCGTCAGGAAGCCACCGTCGGGAAGCGCCACCACCTCGTTCAACGACGCATCAACAGGCGCCAGCACGCAGCCGCGCCAGGCGANGCTCCAGTCGGAACCGGNGCCCGTCACTTCGAAGAACTCGATCGATTCGCGCCCGCCGTGCTGCACCACCAGCAGCTGCAGCTTGCCGTCACGCCGCTTGGCCAGGTCGATGCCGTGGGGGCTGAATGCGGCCGGCGGCGGCCCCGGGCAAGTCGGGTCGCCCCAGCCCGGCTGCGGAGCGCCCTTTGCGTCACCGCCCCGGAAGAGCACGCTGCGCTCGTCGGTCGCGAGCACGAGGAGCGCCAGGTCGCCGGGCTTCCCGCCTTCGATGGCGCCGTACTCGCTCACCAGCAGGGCTTCGTCCCCGGGAAGCGGTGCCAGGTCTTCCGGATTCTGGAAGCCGCAGACGGGCCGCGCCGGCCCCACGGCCTCGCACGCAACGAAGGGACCCGGCAGCTCTGCGAACGCCGCGGGCGCAGCGGTGAGCAACAAGACTGCCAATGCGACCGGTGAAGCTCGCCTCACGCTGCGGACTCGGCCGGCGTTCCATGCGTCCCCAGGTAGTGCGATGCGAACGGGGGATTTTCCTCGAGCTTGCGGTTGATCTCGTAGATGCGGCGGTACTTCGTATCCTTGATCACCCAGCGACCGTCGAGCTTGACGTAGCGGTCCCAGTAGATCGCGGTTCCCGTGGTGAAGAAGTTTCCGTTCAGGATCCACATATTGTCCGTCAGGTACCAGATCCCCGTGGCCTCGGTCTCGCTCAGCATCTGGATTTCGGGGTGGTGCCCGTTGTGGTGCCCGACCGCCTGGCTGGTGAACGACTTCTGGATCGACTCCAGGTACTCGTCGCGGCCCTCGAGCTTCCACTCGTAGGTGCCGCCGACGAAGTCGACCGACACGTCTTCGTGGAATAGCGTCGCCAGCTCGGCGAAGTTCGCCGTGTCGATGCAGCGGAAGTAGGCGTGCTTCAGCTGCCGCACCGCCTCCATGTCCATCAAGCGCTGAACGTCACCGCGCAGCTCCTCGATCCCGCCCTCAGAGGCGTTCAGCGGCAGCCCTTCGGCAATGCCCATCCCGGCCTTGGTCAATACGTCGCTCATGCTTGGACTCCTTCTGCGTTTTTGGTACGGACGAGCCGCTCCATTCCGGGCCGGCAGGCGGCTTCGAGCCGGGCCCGCTCGTCCGGGGGTAGCTTCTCACGTCGCGGCTCCGGACGGCCAGAAATCAGTGCCCGGGCCCGGTCGATCCAGCCTCCGGCGCTGGGATCGAGCTCGAAAAAGGCGGCGATGCGCCGCAGCTCCGCGTCGGGGCGCTCGAGCAGAGCCTCGAACCGCACCTCCAGTTGATTGCCGGGGTCGATCTCCGCCAACGCCGCCATGCCCTGCTCGATCTGCCGGGTCCACCACGCGCCGAAGTGGGCGGCGTCGGGGCGAAGCTTCAGCTGGCGGCCGATGGCGTCGTCGCCGTCGGCCGACTCGAGGCCCCGAAGCTCGTCGAGGGAGGGAGGCTCTTCGCCGCGCAGGTGAGCCGTCGAGAGCGTCACCGCCAGCCGGAAGGCGTGGTGTTCCCGAATCGAAAGTGCGGCTTCGCGCCCGTCCCGGTGGATGTGGACGAAGCGCGCGGCCGGGAAGAGCGCCTTGAGTTGTGCCACGTAGTCGATCGAAGAACCCGAGCGCTCGATCCACACGCGCCCTCCGGTGCGTTCGGTGAGCCAGTCGAAGAACGCGCGGTAGTGCTCGCGCAACGGGCGGGTCGGTTGACTGCGCGCGAAAGCGAGCGCCGCGTCGAAGAACGCGTCCGGTGCGTCGGAGAGCCGCGAGAGCGCGGAGACCAGCAGCCACGGGAGCCCATCGCTGCGCTGGTAGCGCGATTCCGGACCGAACGGGTACACGATCTCCGGCACCGCGTAGCCCCGCGAGAGCACCATCGTCACGAATGGGTGGGGCTGCGAGACGAGGTCCGCGAACTCCTCGCCCGAAACGGGCTCCTCCGAGAAGCGGCGCGTCATGTCGAGGCCGTTGAAGAACTCGAAGATGCTCGTCACCTCGGGGCTCTCGCCGAGCATCTGTGAAAGCAGCGTCGAGCCGCAGCGCCCGGTGCCGACGACGAACCGGTCCACGAGAACTCCTACCTGCGGTAGCGCGACCAGACGGCGCGCCGGCGGTGGGCGAGCGTTCCGGCCCGTTCTCGGGCGCCGACCGTCGGCGTGTCCGGCGGCAGCGCGTCGCGCAATTCGACAAGAGGCACCCGGCGAATCGCCGCCTCGGGTTTCGCGGCAGCGCGAACGAAGCGTGCCGTCAGGCTCCCCTTCGCATTACCGGCCGGATCGAGCCAATTCGCGACGCCCGGATCGGTGTGGGCGATCACCCCGCGGAAGACCCCGTCCGCGTCGAGACAGGCCTGGACCCCGTTTAGCGAGCACTGGCGGCTCGCGTACTCGACGCATTCCCACCACCAGTTCGCGAGCGACACACCCCAGTAGTGGCATTCCGGCGGGCGGAACTCGACGATGACGGCTTCGTCCGGAGCGCAGTGAAAGTTCCCCATCCCGTAGACTTGACTGCCGGCGCCGGCGCGTGCCCCCGCATCTTCGGGCATGTAGAAGACCATGCTATTCGCATCCATCGACAGGTAGCCGCGGCTCATCTGCTCCCAGAGCGCGCCGCCCTTGTCGAGCCAGCGGGCGAGCTTGCCGATCCGGTTCTCGACCCAGTCGGGCCGGGGCGGGGGAATGGGCCAGTCTGCGCCCTCGCGCTCGATCAAGAGATCCGCCGGGAACTCCGCGTCCCAGTCCTGGAAGAGTTGGCGCACCAGGAGAAACTCCGCGTTCTCCGCGCTCGGAATCCAGTTGCCCGGCCGCTCGTCGCCGCCGATCCACAGCTCGAAGCTCCCGTCGGCGGCGGTCTCGAGCGCGAAGCCGTCGAGCGAGCCGAGTGTCCCCCACTCCGCGATGCTGCCGTTCGCGAAATGGCCCCAGTTCACCTGGAAATCGAGGTGGCGGGCACTGCCCCGACGTCCCCAGACGCGGTACACGGCGCCGCCGCGCAGGGGTGCGTACAAATACAAGCAATCCGGGTTGTCGAGGCCCCAGGGCCGCGCGTACTCGATCATGCGCCCGAAGACCGGGTAGTCCGGGTCGTCGTGGGTGGCGCAATTCGCGATCCCCGAGGCCAGGAAACGCAGCAGGTAGCGGTAGCCCTCGGCGCGGTCGCGGGGCGAATCGGGTGCAGCCTCGGCCCCGATGCGATCCGAGAGGCGCTCGATCGCCGCGCAGAGCTCCCGCCAGGCGCTGGCGTCGGCGAGGCGCTCGTCGGGGGAAGCCGTCACGGGGCCATCATACGGGATCCCCTACCCGGGCCGGTTCGGAATACAATCACCGCCGTGAGCGTCCCGCGCTACGACGAGGTGTCGACCGGCGGCCGCCGGGTGCCGGCCGGCGGCGCCATTGACCAGGCCCGGCAGATCCTCTACCTCGCATCCGGCACGTTGCACTTCTGCACCGGCCAGATCTGGCGCCCGAACGGCGGCCAGACCATCCCCCGCTGAGACCCGATGCCCGACACCACCCCGCACCTTCTCACCGAGCGACGCGACGGCGTCCTGATCCTCACGATGAACCGGCCCGAGGTGCGCAATGCGCTCTCGCCCGAGATGATCGTGCGGCTGGCGCAGGCCTGGTACGAATACCGCGACACCGACGCATTGCGCGTGGCAATTCTCACGGGCACCGGCGACGAGGACTTCAGCGCCGGGGGAGACCTCAAGCTCACCATGCCGCTCATGACGGGCGCCCGTCAGCCCGAGAGCGAGTGGGACCAGCGCCTGATGGGCAACCTGCAGCAGTTCGGCGATGGAATCCTGCGCGGCTTCGAGCTCTACAAGCCGGTCATCGCCGCCGTCAACGGACGCGCTCTCGGCGGTGGAACCGAGATCACCAACGCCTGCGACCTGCGCGTAGCGGCCGAGCACGCGACCTTTGGCACTCCCGAAGCGAAGGTGGGCCTCTTGCCGGGCGGCGGCTCGCTGACGCGGCTCCCGCGCCAGGTTCCCTACGCGAAGGCGATGGAGATCCTGATGCTGGGGGACCCGTTCACGGCCCAGGATGCGCTCGAGATGGGCTTCGTCAACGCCGTGGTGCCCCGCGAACGCTTGCTCCCCCGGGCGCTCGAGTTCGCGGAGCGACTCGCCGCCAACGGCCCGCTCGCCATCCGCAAGATCAAGGAAGGGGTCCTGCGCTCGAGCGGCCTGCCCCTCGACCAGGCCTACCAGGTCGAAAATGAGGTCTCGGCCGCGGTGATGCAGTCGAAGGACGCCCGCGAGGGACCCCGCGCCTTCAAGGAAAAGCGCAAGCCCAACTTCATCGGCAAATAGCCCGGCTTTCCGGGTGCCGCCCAGAGGAGACCCCCATGGCCATCGTAGAAGCTGCCGAGAGCAGCGGCCCGCGCCGCCGCCTGCGCGCACTTTCCCCCGCCACGCTCGAGCCGATCGGCGAGTTCGACTGCGCCACGCCCGACGACGTGCGCGGTGCCGTCGAGCGCGCGCGCAAAGCCCAGGCCGGCTGGGCGCAGCTCGACTTCGACGCGCGCGCGAAATACCTCTACGCCCTCTGCCAGCAGGTCGTGGCCCGGCAGGACGACATCATCGAACTCGTAATTCGCGAGACCGGAAAGGCCCGCAACGACGCCATCGCCATGGAGGTCTTCGCACCCTGCGACGCCCTCACGTTCTACGCCAAGAACGCGAAAAAATTCCTGCGGTCCGAAAAACCCCGCATTCACGGCGTGATGGGCTTCATGAAAAAGCTGCGCATCATCTACAAACCGCTGGGTGTCGTGGGCCTGATCACGCCCTGGAACGGCCCGGTCGCGCTTAGCCTGGTGCCCATGGCCCAGGCATTGATGGCGGGTAACGCCATCGTGCAGAAGCCGTCGGAGGTGACCCCCTTCTCGGCGCTGCTCGTGAAAGAGATGACCGAGGCTGCCGGATTCCCGCCCGACCTCTACCAGGTCGTGCAGGGCGACGGCGAGACGGGCGCCGCGCTCGTCGAAGCCGACGTCGACAAGATCTCGTTTACCGGAAGCGTCGCCACCGGCCGCAAGGTGGGCGCCGCCTGCGCCCAACGGCTGATCCCGTTCACGCTGGAACTCGGCGGAAAGGACGCCATGATCGTCTGCGCCGACGCGGATCTCGACCGCGCCGCGCAGGGCGCGGTAAACGGTTCGTGCATGAACACGGGTCATTACTGCTGCGGCACCGAGCGGATCTACGTGGTCGGCGACGTCTACGACGAGTTCGTCGAAAAAGTCACGGCCCGCACCCGCGAACTGCGCCAGAGCGACGTGGGCGAATCGGACGTCGGGGCCGTCTTCTGGGACGAACAGATGAAGATCATCGAGTCGCATATGGACGACGCCCGGGCCAAGGGCGCGAACGTCCTGGTGGGCGGTCGCCGCAATCCCAATCTCAAAGGTCTCTACTTCGAACCCACGGTCGTGACCGACGTGACCCACGACATGGACCTGATGACCCGGGAAACCTTTGGCCCCATCGTCTCGATCATGAAAGTTGCAGACGAGGAAGAGGCAATTTCTCGTGCCAACGATTCGGAGTACGGCCTGAACGGAAACGTCTGGACGACGGACACGGAAAAGGGCCTGCGCCTGGCCGAGCGCCTCGATACCGGCGGCGCCTGCGTGAACGACATGGCCATCACGTACGGCATCCACGAGGCGCCCTTTGGCGGCGTCAAGGCCAGCGGGCTCGGCCAGGTGAACGGGCCCATCGGACTGCGCAGCTACTGCCACATCATGCCCCTCACCGCCGATCGCAAGGGCAAGGGCAAGGTCCAGGGCGGCTACCCCTACACGCGCAAGGGCGAAGACGGCATGCAGAAGGCCGTCAAGATCTTCTTCGGCACCCGCCTCGCGCGCTGGTTCAGCTAGGAGATTCGTCGCCCTTGGAGCGCCGCTGCGTGCGGCGGTAGAGCGTCTTGCGATCGATACCGAGGATGCGCGCCGCCTGCACCTTGTTGCCACCGGTCATCTCGAGCACCTGCGCCGTATAGCGGTTTTCGAGTTCGAGCAGCGTGAACTGCGCTTGCCCGACCTTCTGCAGCAGCGCCTCGAGGTTCGCGACGCTGGTGGGGTCTGGCCCGCTTCCGGCCGTGGGCAGGTCTGCCACGCCAATCTCATCCGTGTCTGTCAACGCGAGCGCCCGCTCGATCACATTCTCGAGCTCGCGGGCGTTGCCCTTCCACGGCTGGCGCTCGAGCCACTGTATCGCGTCGCGCGAAATCGTCGCGTTCCGGCCGCTCGAGTGCTTGTGCAGAAAAGCAAAAACCAGCGCAGAGATATCCTCGGGGCGCTCCCGGAGCGGTGGAATGTGGATCGGAATGACGTTGAGCCGGTAGTAGAGATCCTCGCGGAAATTCCCGGCGGCCAACTCGGCATCGAGATCCTGATTCGTCGCCGCCACGATGCGGACGTCGACCTTCACGGAGTGGTTGGCGCCGACGGGCCGGATCTCGCCGTCCTGGAGAACGCGCAGCAGCTTGGCCTGGAGCCCGGCGCCCATGTCCCCGATCTCGTCGAGAAAGAGCGTACCGCCGTCGGCCTTCTCGAAGAGGCCGACCTTCGACACGTGCGCACCGGTAAAGGCGCCGCGCGCGTGCCCGAAGAGTTCGCTTTCGAGCAGGCCCTCGGGAAGCGCCGTGCAGTTGATCGGGATGAAGGGCTTGCGCGACCGCGAGCCGTGGTAGTGGAGCGTGCGCGCCACCACCTCCTTTCCAGTCCCGCTTTCCCCGGTGATGAGCACGCTGCTGCGCCCCAGCCCGACCTTCTTGAGGAGCGCGATGATCTCGCCCATGGCCGGGCTCTCACCGATCAGATCTCCAAGCTTTGCCGTCTTCTCCACGGCCCGGCGCAGCCGACGATTTTCCTCCTCGAGACTCCGGTACGCGAGCGCCCGCTCGACGGCGAGTCGGACGGCCTCGGGCTCGAAGGGCTTCGTGATGTAGTCGAAGGCGCCGGCCCGCATGGCATCGACGGCGGAATCGATGCTCCCAAAGGCGGTCATCAGCACCACCGGCGTGCCCGGCCGGATTCGACGCAGTTCGCCCACGAGTTCGACGCCGCTGCGGCCAGGCATCCGCACGTCGCTAAGCACCGCGTCGAACTCGACGTCCCGCGCCCGCTCCAGCGCGATGTCGGCCGAGGCCGCCTCCTCCACCAAGTGCCCATTGTCGCGGAAGAACGAGGCGAGCATCTGCCGCATCGCGTCATCGTCATCCACCACCAGAAGGGGTCGTGCATTCGGGGTCATACCGGGATTGTTCGCACCTCTCGTGCCACCCGAAGGAACGCAGGCGCTCTCTGGTGACCCCAAGTTGGGACAAACTGCCACAGATGACCCAAAATAGGTCAGCTCCTGATGCTACTCAGCTCGATCCTCCATCGCCGGCCTCGGGCACAGGGAAGCGCATCGTGAAGGTCGTCCCCTTCCCCTCGCTGCTCTCGACTTCGATCGTTCCCCTGTGATCCGTCACAACCCCCTCCGCCACCACCAGGCCCAGGCCGTAGCCCGCGCCCGCCGCCTTCGTGGTGAAGAAGGGCTCGAAGATCTCGCCCAGCACGTCCGACGAGATTCCGACGCCGGTGTCGGCGACCCGGATCTCCACCCAGCCGTCCTCGCTGCCCGACAGTTCGACCCGGAGCCTGCCGCCCTCGGGCATGGCGTCCGCGGCGTTGAACAGCAGATTCAGGAATAGCTGCTGGAGGCGCTCTGCATCGCCGCTGATGCACGGCGCCGAGCCCAGGTTCTTCTCCACTTCGATGCCCCGCCGCCCGAGCTTCTCGCGAAGGAATGAGAGCGAATTGTCGAGCAGCGGCGTCAGGTCGACAGGAAGCCGCCGGGTTCGCCGCGGCCGCGCCATGTTGAGGAGCGTCTCGATGATCTTGGAAATCCGGCCGATCTGCTCCTGGATCGTCTGCAGACGCCACTCGGCGGACTCACCCGAAACGGCTCCCTCGAGCAGCTTGGCGTGACCCTGAATCACGCCCATCGGTGTGCCGATCTCATGGGCAAGCCCGGCTACGAGTGTCCCTACCGACGCAAGCGCCTCGGCAGCACGCGCGCGATCCTCGGTCGACCGCAGCTCCGCCTTCTGGTCCTCGTAGTTGCGCGCGAGGCGCCGTCCCTCGGTTGAAAGCTCCTGCATCAGGTACTCGAGTTCACGGCCGTGACGCTCTACGTAGGCGTCCATCGCGATCTGCGCGTCGAGGAACAGCACCTTCTGGATCGCGCCAATGCAGCCCTGCGCCTTCGCCGCGTCGTGCGCGTACACCCGCTGGATCAGCGGAGTCAGCAGTGACAGGTAGAGGGAATAGGCACCGATATACCAACGCAGCTCGAGTCCTACGCGTTCGTGGGCCTCTCCAATCCGGCGGCGCTCTTCGAAGTAAGCGGTGTCGAGAGCGGGCGGAGTGAGGCTCAGCAGGTACTGGCGCTGTAAACCGAGGAGCCGCTCCTTGACCTCGGGATCCCTGAGGTAGCGCCGGGTGGCGGGAAACGCGAGCAGATGCCGATAGAAAGCCGCCACCAGTTCATCGGCCTGCTCCTCGACGCTCGGCCGCAACTCGCGGAGCAACACCAGGTCCGTGTCCTTCAGGTTCAGGAAGGTGAGCCGGTCCTGAAGGTCCGAAGAAGCCATCGGCACAGCATCGTCTTATCGGGCGTCGCGTCAAGGCTCGGGGATCCGCAAGCGTCGCTTGGGACCGGAGTGCAGGCTCCGGCAAACCGCCCGACGGGTAGACCGGATCCTCTGCCCTCCAGGCGAGCGCGCAACGTTGCGCCGTGCGCATCGTTCTCCAGCAGCCCGCTAGAAGTCCTCGCGCGCTGCGGTGCGGGCCAGCACTTCCTCGCGGCCCTCGTGACGCACGATGGCTCGTCGAAGCCCGTCGAGCGTGACCTTCCAGTCCGCGCCATCGGCACTCCCCCCCGCGCGGATCAAGTCGTCCAGCGTACGCTCGATCATCAGGTGCTCTGCCTCCAACTCGTCGATCTCGTCGGAAAAGCCAGGAGCCAGGCCGTCGAGCGCGGCGAAAAGCGACCCCTCCTCCACGGCGAAGTGCGCGACGAGTGCAGCGCGATACCGCTGTAGGGCAGCCGTAGCGCCCGCCGCATTCCTCTCGTTCATCGCCGTGTCGAGCTCTCCGAAAAACACCCGAATGCGCTCGTGCTGTCGGCTGATTGCACGGGTGATCCGCCGCACCCGCATCCAGAGCCCCGGCTGGTTCGACTCGATGCCAAGGCTCGGAAACAGTGGCGGGCCTTCCCAGGCCTCGCGTGGACGCTTGCGCTCCCGCTCGACCAATCGGCGCAGATCGCGCAGGTTGCGCACGCCGTGTACGGCACCGGCGGAAAGCACGCGCAGGCCGCCCGCGGCGAGCAGCGAGAGATAGCCGCGGCGGATCAAGACCGAGAACGGTGCCGCGACTCGGATCTCGATCCACCGCTCGGAATCACCATCCATGATCAGGTGGAAGAACTCGGCGGTGAAGCCCCCGATGCCGTCTTCCACCGCCGCGAGCGCCTCGACTGCTCCGGGGCTGAAGCGGAAGACCAGGTCCGGGGCAGGCGCGGTGCCGGGAAGCAACCTGGTCTCGTCTCCGCACCGCTCCAGGTGCCAGGCCTCGCCGGGGTGCGTCGTGATATAAACATCGATCGTCGCGCCCTCCTCCAGGTAAGCCGCGGCCGACCGCCAGACGGGATGGTCGCCGAAGAGCCCGACCAGGACTCCAATCGTGTCGGGTTCACCCTGCCGTCTTTCCCTCACCCCGCGTGGCAAATGCACGAGGCGTGCCCGTGAAAACCGGCTATCGCAGCTATAGGACTGCCGGCGGCGTCCTCCTACGCCCCGGAACGACCCATACTGCCCCTCCCCCCGCTCACGAGGGCAGCGTCGCAAACCCGCGGCAGCTGCCGGTTGCGCTGTGCAGGCAAATGGAGTTGCTATTCGCCCGGCTGCGGAGCCACGACCAGTGGGAAACCGCTGCCGCGCGTCCTGCGCGACGCTGTCGTTGGCATCGAGGCCGAAGTGGGCTCGGGTCCGGGGCACTCCTGGCCCGCAGGCGTTCTGGCGTTTGAGAAACTTCTGCCGATCCAGCCCTGCATGGTGGGGCAAAACAGCTCAGTTGCATGGTGGGGCAAAACAGCTCAGTT
>PBYF01000042.1 GCA_002729515.1 Deltaproteobacteria bacterium | reverse complement strand
TCGCCCGATTCCAGGCCGCCGGCATCGCCCGATTCCAGGCCGCCGGCATCGCCCGATTCCAAGCCGCCGGCCGAGGAGGAGCGAGCATGGCCCGAGACATCCCGCGACGCCTCGACGAAGGCAGCGTGCCGGGTGACATCGTCGAGTTCGAGCGGCGCGGCTACACGGCTCGCGGGAGCCTTCACTCCGGAGCCCGTATGGGGGCCTGATCCCCGCCCCGGTCCCTATTGGAAGAATCTCTACTGCTCGGACCCGGGGAAAATGTAGCTCGAACTTCCTATGCTCCGTTCCGACACGTGCCACGAGGGGAAACGTTTCCATGGGACAACTCGATCTGGGTATCGACCCGAAGCGCGAGATCGAACGCAAGACCATGTCGGCCGGGCAGGCGGCGGGTCTCGTCGAGTCCGGTGATCTCGTGTGGATGCCCAGCGGTCACCAACCGCCGGCCATTCTCACGCTGCTGGTGACACGCGAGCGCGAGCTGCGAAACGTCACGATCCGCAGCGTCCACATTCCCGACATGGGCTGGTTTCGCGAGGACGCGCGCGAGGCGTGGGACCTGCAGGTCCAGTACGCGCTGGCTCCGGACAACCGCCAGGCTCTGGCCGATCGTCTGGTCGACTACCACCCGTTCTACATGATCAACCAGCACAAGGCCGCGGATACCCGCAGCGACGAAGAGGGGCGGCCGATCGACGACCTGCTGCTGATGGTGACGCCCCCGGACGGGGCGGGCTGGATGTGTGTGGGCAACTCCTGTTGGGATGCGGTCAGCAGTGTGCGCCGCGCGAAACGTGTGCTGGTCGAGACGAGCGATGGGCTGCCCCGAACCTGTGGCGATACGTGGATCCACGTTTCCCAGGTGGATGCCATCGTCGAGGGCGACCGCCCGCGTCTGGCCTCCCCCGATCCCGATCCCGCGAGCTTCCCCGAGGTGGACCACCAGATCGCGGCAAACGTGAAGACGCTGGTGAAAGACGGCGACACGATCCAGCTCGGGCTCGGCAAGCACACGGGGGCACTCGCGCTGCTCGGCACCTTCGACGATTGCAACGACCTCGGCTTTTTCAGCGAGCTGACGGTCCCCGGAACGATCGGCCTCGCCCGCCGCGGCATCATCAACTGCAGCCGCACGGAGGTGGCGCCCAATAAGTTCGTGGCGTGCTTCATGGGCAACAGCTCCGAGGATCTCGAACACATCGAGCGCAATCCGTTCTTCGAGCTGCGCTCCTACGAGCACACCAACGATCCACTGGTGATCGCACGCCACACGAACATGCTGACGCTGAACGGTGCGCTGACCGTCGACCTCTCCGGACAGATCGGTGTCTACGCCCTCGGCCCCTTCGTCTACAGCGGTACGGGAGGTCAGCTGGCCTTCCACATGGGTGCGTTCCTGTCGAAGCGGGGGCGCGCGGTGACGGTGCTTCCCTCGACGGCCCGCGGAGGCAGCGTCTCCACCATCGTCGCGCAGTTTCCCGAGGGCCAGATCGTCTCGATTCCCCGCGAGTTCGCCGACACGGTCGTGACCGAGCACGGTGTGGCGAGGCTGCTGGGTCATAGCGTGCGCGAGCGCGCCGAGGAACTCATCGCCGTCGCCCACCCCGATCACCGCGAGTTCTTGCGCGCGGAGGCGAAGCGCCTCTACTACCCCTGATTCGATTCCGCCCGACAAGCTTCCGAAAGCCTCTCCGTCCGGCTGGAGGAAGACGGAGGGTGGGTGCGCAAGACAGGCCACAGGGGCCGAAGCGAGGTCGGGTGAAAATTCCTGTTCACGGCGGTGGCGTGCGTCCGGATACCCTCGGCAACGCGCTGTTTCTGCCCGCCTAGGCGCGATACTCCGCGGCGATGCGTTCGCCGAGTTGCGCGAGCCGCTCCGCCGAGGATCCCAGGGTCAGCTCGAGTTGCTTCGCCCAGAGGCAGTAGCGGAAGAGCAGGTAGTCGCGATCGACACCGATGCCTCCGTGCAGGTGCTGTGCCGCGTGGCTCACACGGTGCAGGACGTCGCCGGCCCAGATCTTCGCGATCGTCACCTCGTCCGAAGCGTCGCGCTCACCGTGCAGCAGCGAGGCGGCCTGCTGGGTGAGAAGCCGCAGGCATTGGACATCGATGTAGCAGTTGGCGGCGCGTTGACCGACGGCCTGGAACGTTGCGATCTTGACGCCGAACTGCTCGCGCTCGGCCGTGTACTCGGCAGTCATCCAGGTCGAGCGCTCGGCGACGCCGAGCGCCATGGCGCAGACGGCTGCGGTGCTTCGCTCGACGATCCAGTCGATCACGGCGGGCGCCTCGTCCGGGCCAGCCAGCAGATCCCGGGCCTCGACGCGCGCACTCGACAGAAGCAGCTCGAATTGTGGCTCGCCGGCCGTCGCCTCCTGGCGCTGCAGCGCCACGCCCTCGGACCTGGGGTCGAGCAGGTAGAGCGCGACGCCACCCTCCACCCGAGCTGCGAGCAGCACGCGCTCGGCCCGGTTCGCGAACGGCACGCAGCTCTTCTCGCCGCTCAGCAGCCAGGCGTCGCCGTCCTGCTTGGCCGTTGCCTGCGGTGCCGAGGGGTCCTCGGCACCGGCCTCGATCAGCGCGGCGGTGACGAGCGACTCGCCGGCCGCCACTCCCGGCAGCAGGCGTTGCTTCTGCTCGTCGCTGCCGAAGCGCTCGATGGGCAGGGCGGCCGAGACGAGGGCCGGGACGACGGGGAGCGGCGCCACCGTTCGACCCACCTCCTCGGCCAGCAGGCAGAGGCTCTCGAAGCCGAGCCCCAGGCCGCCGCAGGCCTCGCCGATGCCGATGCCGAGCAGTCCGGCTTCGCCGAGGTCGCTCCACAGTTTCTCGTCGAAGCGCTCTTCCCGCGCCTCGATCTCGCGCAGCTGCTCGTTGCCCGTCTGGTCCTCGAGGATCTGGCGGGCCAGCTGCTGCAGCTCGGTCTGCTCTTCGGAGAGGGCGAAATCCATGTCCGGCTCCTATGTCACGGCGGCGGGGCGTTGTGCGGCACCCGGGTTGCGTGTCGGGGACTTCAGCGCGAGCGCGGCATATGCAGTCCGGCTGCGGCAATGATGTCGCGCTGCACCTCGTTGGTGCCGCCGCCGAAGGTCAGGATGGAGCCCACGCGATAGCGGAACTCGATCTTGCCCTTCAGGATCGCACCGGGTGAATCCCGCTTGAGGGTGCCGGCCTGGCCCAGGATCTCGAGCAGCATGCGGTACAGCTCGATGAAGAACTCGGTGCCGCAGACCTTGGCCGCCGAGGCGTCCGCCATCTGCAGCGTGCCCTCCGCCATCTGCCAGGCCTGCTTCCAGCACAGGAGCTTCAGTGCCTCGAGCCCGGACTTCGCGCGGGCGAGGTTGCTCTGCACCCAGGGCCTGTCGATGACACGGCTTCCGTCGCCGCACTTCGTCTCGCCCGCCCAGCGCGCGACCTCCTGGTACAGCATGTCGGCCGACCCGTGGTTGACGAGCGAGAGGCGCTCGCGGTTGAGCTGTCCTGTGATCAAGCCCCAGCCGTTGCCCTCGCCACCGATCAGATGGTTCTCGGGTACGTGTACATCGTCGTAGAAGGTGGCGTTCGTTCGCACGCCGAGAGTCCAGATGGGAGTGACCGAGAAGCCCTTCGCATCGGTGGGGACGAGGAGCAACGAGAGCCCGCGGTGCTTCTTCGAGTTCGGGTCGGTGCGAACGGCCAGCCAGATGTAGTCCGAGAAGTCCGCCAGGCTGGTGAAGGCCTTCTGTCCATTGATCACCCACTCGTCACCGACCTTCTCCGCGCGGGTGGTGAGCGAGGCCAGGTCCGTACCGGCACTGGGCTCCGAGTAGCCGATGGCGATGACCAGTTCGCCGCGCAGGATCTGCTTGACGACCGTCTCCTTGATCTCTTCGTCTGCGTACTCCGCCAGGACCGGGCCGATCGCATCGGTGGTGAGGAACGGATAGGGAAATCCCGTTCGCATCACCTCCTCGGTGAAGATGTACTGCTCCATCGGCGTTGCCCCCTGACCGCCGAGTTCCTTCGGCCAGCCGAGGCTGATCCAGCCGTCGGCACCGAGCCTGCGCAGGGCCTTTCGAAACTCCGGTCCCCCGCCCTCGCCGGCTCCTGCGGCGAGTTCCACCTGCAGCTCGGGCGTCATCAGATCTTCGAAGTAGGCGCGCAGCAGCTTTTGCAGCGCGAGCTGCTCCGGCGTGAACTCGACCCTCACGATGGCTCCTCCTCCGATCTGCCTGGTTCCGCGTCGCCTGCCCGCATTCGTTGCATTCGGTCGCGCGCCCGGCGTCTCCCGAGCGGCGGGTCGCGGCGAACTCGAACCGTACCGCCATCATACCGGGGTTCGCATCACTCCCGTCGGTCCCGCATCAGGTGAGCCGTACTCCCCGCTCCCGGAGCGCATCCCGTGCGCGCGGCATCTCGACCGCACGGGGCGAAACGCCGGTTTCCAGGGGAAACAGAGATTCTGTCCAATGGGGAGCGGGGAGGGGATCCGGCCCGGATACGGGGCTATTGCTTTCCGGTTTCGATCATCGCCCGGAAGTTTTCCGGTTTCGCATTGGGGGGGACGCTACAGCCGGTCCCGAGAATGAAGCCACCGTCTCCCCCGACCTCCCGGAGCAAGCGCTGGCAATAGCTCTCCACTTCTTCGGGGGTCCCTGTCGCGAGCAATGCCGCCGGAACATCACCTTTCAGGCAGAGGTGGTCGCGCAGGACCTCCTTGGCGGCGAAGATATCCGTAGTGCTATCCAACTCGAGAATTGCCGAACCCCGGGGCAGCTGTCGGAAGTACTTCATATTCTTGTCGAAGCTCGTATCGAGATGAAATAGCGACACGATGTCTTCGGACCAGCAAGCGTCGACGATCTCAGCAGTGAAGGGCCACCAGAAGCGCTCGAAGATCTTCGGGGAGTAGAAGAATCCCGAAGCCCGCTCTTCGGTAACCATCGAGATCCGGATGTCGACACCTTTCGCCATCTCGACGACCCGGGGAATGATGTCGTCGGTCATGCGTCGCAGGGCCCGCAACACGGGTTCCGGCTCATAGAATAGATCCTGAGTAAAGGGAACCATCGAGCGCATCAGAGACAGCTTGAAGAAGGGATGCAAGCAATTCGAGAGGAAGAAAGGCTTGATGTCGCGCTTGGCGCACTCGGACAGGAAGAGCGTCCCGCCGGCGAACATATTGCTTCTTTCGCTCTCCATCTCATCGGGTGTCATATCCGTAAGGCGGCCGAGATACTCGTCGTGAAAGAAGCGCTCGAAACCCTGGTCGGCAATCTTGTCGTAGTCTTCGAGCTTCATGACCTCGACTTCGTCGAGCTGGTACGGGATGTCGTCCGCCAGGTTTCGTCCCGGAATTCGCATCTTCATTGGAAACACGCCCGACAGTTGAAGCTGGCTCGGGAGATACGCACCCGGGTAGATATTGTCCCAGCCGCCGTACTCATCGAATACATGAAAGGTCGCCCCGACAGCGGCGGAATTGTCGTTCGCGACCTCGGCCTGAGAAACGCCGGCCAGTCCCGCGGCCGGTTCGGGCAGAAGGGTCGGAATGACGGGCGTGCGATCGGATTGTTCGAGCCGGACTGCAGCCCAGACTCGTTCGTCGGAAGTCATCGATTCGTTTGCCATGGCCCTTACGTCCCCGCTGCGGCAGCTTCTTCGAGGCAATACGTTACGCCGGTGGAAGCATCTGATGTCTGGAAGTCGGCGCGCAGGTGCTTTGCCAGCCCGGGTGTGGTGACACCGCCGCCCAGCATGATCTTGACTCCTGCGCGCAGTCCCTTGTCTTCGAGCATTTCGATTGCCTGCCGGGTGCTGTCGAATGCAGTCGTGATCAGGGACGAAAAGCCGACGAAGTCGGGTTTGAGTTCCTGCACCTCGTCGACCAGATGCGTGGGCTCGACGTTCACACCGAGGTCGTGCACCTCGAACGCATGCGCGCGCAGCAGGGTGGCAAAGATGTTCTTTCCGAGATCGTGAATGTCCCCTCGCATGGTCGCCAGCACGACCACGCCCGCAGTCTCGCGGCTGCCGGCTTCTTCGAGATGGGGATCGAGCAGCGCGACGGCCTCCTTGAAGAGCTCGGCCGAAATGAGCAACTCGGCCAGGAAGTACTCGCCCTCTTCAAAACGCTCTCCGACGAGCGTCATCCCGGCGCGGCAATCTCCGAGAATCTCGAGCGGGTCGTCTCCGGCTTCGAGCCTCTGGGTTACGAGGGCGGGAACTGCGTCTCGATCCAACTCGACGATTGCCGTTTTCAGATCCTGCGACATGACAGTATCTCCAGCAATGAAGCCAGTCTCGACTGATTGATCGCTCGTGAGCATAGCCCCGTATTGAGGCCGGATCCCCCCCCGGGACCCCATTGGACAGAATCTCTACGGGCCGGAGCCAGGGAAAACGCCGCTCGAACTTCCTATGCTCCCTGCGGACGATCGCAGACCGATATGGCGTGCAGAATACCTTTGCCGCCTTCGACGCGTGAAGCTGGAACATGAAACACGAACATTTTCGATGGGTCGTCGTCGCCTTACTCTTCTTCATCACTGCGATCAACTATATTGATCGCGCCGCAATTTCCTACGCCATTGACGATATTGCCTCCGACTTCGATCTGACGAACGAGCAAGTCGGCCTCGTCCTCGGTGCTTTCGGGATGGGATATTGGTTCACCACCTTTCTGGGTGGCATTGCGGTCGACCGTTACGGTGCTCGCACCATCTTGACCATCGCAGCCGTTGCCTGGTCACTCTCCATGGGACTGATGGGAATCGTTTCCGGATTCTTCATGCTCTACACCCTGCGGGTCCTACTGGGATTGGGAGAGGGCCCCAACTTCCCCGCCCTCACACGATCAGTCGCCGATTGGCTCCCGCCCAAGGAACGTGCGGTTGCCCTGTCCAACGCCCTCGTGGCCGTCCCCATTGCCCTGGCAGTGGGGGGTCCCATCGTGAGTGAATTGCTCTTCTATTTTTCGTGGAAGCTGACTTTTGTGCTCATGAGTGGCGCGGTGGTTTTGTGGATTCCCGTCTGGTGGATTCTCTTTCGCGACAAACCTGAACAATCGCGATTTGTGAGCCCCGAAGAACTCAAAGTCATCACCTCTTCAGAGGACGATGAGGAGAAAAAGCATCCCGACAACGAGCAGGAAGACATGTCACCTCGCCAGGTTTGGCGATTTTTGCTGCTCAATCGAACGCTGCTCGCAAACAACTGGGCGTTTTTTGTCTTCGGATATTACCTGTTCTTTTTCATGACATGGATGCCTCGCTATCTGCATCAGGAATACGACATGGATCTCCAGCAGATCGGCTGGTTTTCAATCCTCCCATGGTTGCTCGCCGCCCTATTCCTTTGGGGGACAGGTTATCTCTCGGACTACATCTTCAGGAAGACCAATCGTCTGCGGCTGGCACGAAGCTATCCCATCTGGATCTCTCAGGTCCTGACCGCATGCAGCGTCATTCCGATCCTCGTGTTCTCCGATATACACATCAGAATGGTGGGAATCTCGCTTGCCGTCGGTTTCAGCATGTCGGCCAATTCGACCTATTACGCCACCAATGTCGACATGGCAAAATCTCGAGCCGGAACATCCTTGGGGATCATGGATACTCTTTTTGCCCTTTCGGGCTTCTTGGCTCCTGTGGTGACGGGCTGGGTGGTGAGTCTCACCGGGCATTTTCATTATGCATTCGTATTATTGGTGGCCCTGTCGCTCACATCCGTGGTGGTCGTTCTGCTGTTTCATCAACCGGATCGCGATCAGAAAATTGGAGCATAGGAAGTTCGGGCTGCGTTTTTCCTGGGTCCGATGAGTAGGCATTCTGTCCAATGGAGGTGGGCGAGGGCCGAGCCTGTTCTTCCGATGCTCCCTTCGAGAATCTTCCGGGCTAGGCCGGCTTGGCTAGCATCGAAGCGAGCACGACGAGAAGCAGCAGGACATGGACCATCTGCAGATTTACCTGCATGCCCACTTTCCCTGCACTGCTGCCCTCCGCCACCGCCATGCGCGCCGGCTTCGTGACAAAAACGAGAGCAAAGCTGTAGAACGCAGCAGCCACCAGACTGCTCCACAGCCACAACTCTGAGAACGACCAGGGGCCTATCCATGCGGCGACTACCCCCGTCAGGACCACGAAACCCAGAACGACATTCTCGACCAGTGAGAAGGTATTGGCCCTCGTGCGAAGCCGTTCATTGGCGTGGTCTGGGCCCGGCTTCACCGCAATCAGGACGGCGAGTGCGACAGAGCCCAGTGCCAGAAAGAAGAGCAAGATCCCCGCACACATATGCGCCACGCTCAGGGCGCCGTCGATACTCATGAGAAACCAGCCTCCGATCGGATACAGATAGGAAATTCAAAGCCCCCTTTTTACATCCGAGAAGAAGCATGATGTCAAGTAGGGGGGGAGATGAGGGCGGATTGGGGCCTGCAGGCGGAAGTCGCATTTGCGACGTGCGAGCCCGGCTTCGCCGAGTTCCCGGTATCGGTCTCGCCAGAGATAGAAGGTCGATCTCGCGATTCCGAAGCGGCGCGGAGGGTCTTTGCCAGGAACAAGTGCGAAGGGCGCTACTCCGGGGGATCGGCCAGGTAGCGATAGATCATCTCGACGGTGGCCTCCTTCACCCCGCGGGCCTCGTCGGGGTGGAGCGCCGTCCAGATGCCGACGTTCGGGACGACGAGATCGAGAAGGCGGGCTGCTGCAAGCGGCGACGGCACTCGCTTGCGCGATGTCAGCTTGGCGAGCAGCCGTGAGAGCGCCTTGCGTTCGTAGCGATCGTATTGCTCCGTCAGCTCGGCGAACGCGGGGTCCAAATAGGCCATGGCCGCCAGGGTGCGCAGCAGGTCCGGTGGCGTCGGATGAAGCGCCTTCCAGGTCCAATCGACGACGCCCTCGATCGCTCGGTGCAGATCGGTCTCGCCTGCGACAAGCCCCGCTTCCGCAGCCGCCAGCATCCGGTCTTGCGCTTGGCGATTCTGCTCGAGACCGCGGTGCACCAACTCGCGAAAGATCTGGTGCTTGTCGCGGAAGTAGCGGTATAAGCCGCCCACGCTCATTCCGGCTCGCTCGGCGATGTCCGGCGTCTGGGTGGCGTGAAAACCCTGCTCTGCATAGAGCTCGAGAGCAGCCGCCAGGATTCGCTCGTAGGTGGCTCGGGACCGTGCCTGCTGGAACTCCCGAGGAGCCGGGGGGACCGGGAAGGTCTTCTTGTGGCGCGAGGCTCTCCCGCGGGACGTACTCATCCCAGGAGAATAGCGCGTGGGCCCCGAAAGCGAAGCATTCGTCGCTTTTGCCTTGACAGGGGGAGAAACCGAATATAATTTCGTTTTCATGAGATCTGGCCCGGCCATATTGCAGAGCCGTCGAACTCTCCTTCGGTTTCTCCTGGGCAGCCCGCTGCTCCTCGCCGCGCGCCCGATGGCAGCAGCAGAAGAACTCCTCGAAGCCATCGCACAATGCGAGCCCGACCTGTCTCCTGTCGGCGAGCTGATCACCTCGCCGGAAGGGGCCATCAACGTATTCGACTTCCAGGCCGTCGCCAGGCAGAAGCTGTCGCCCGGGCACTACGCGTACCTGGCGACCGGCGTCGATCACGAGCGTGGGCTCCACGCCAACCGCGCCGGCTTTGGGCGCTTTGGACTTCGCCCGAGGCGGATGATCGACGTCACGGATCTGGATACATCGATCGAGGTTCTCGGCGCCAAGCTCGCCTCTCCCATCGTCCTCGCCCCCGCCGGTATGCAGAGCGCGTTTCATCCAGACGCAGAAGTCGCAGTGGCACGCGCGGCCAGGGACGCCGACTGGCTTCAGATTCTCTCCACCGCGTCGTCGAAGTCGTTGGACGAGGTCGTAGACGCGAGAGGCGGACCGGTCTGGGCCATGATCGTCGCACCACGCTTCTGGCCGCTCACCCGCTGGCAGCTCCGAAGGGCAGAGGATGCCGGCTGCCCGGTGGTCGTGATCACCGTCGACTACGTCGGCTTCGGGAGCCAGGATCGCCTGCGTCATTTCCGCGGCCCTGGGGGTATGTTCCGCACACGCGAGAACCCGACGTGCGAGGGCTGTCACGGCAGCGGAGAACTCGTACGCGTCGGGAAGGTGCTGACCTGGTTCGGTCGAGACCCAGTCGAACTCGCCTCCGATCTGTTGACACTCGATTGGGACATCGTCGACCGGATCCGCGACGCAACCTCGATGAAGGTCGTGCTGAAGGGCATCCTGACCCATGAAGACGCGGCCCTGGCCGTCGAGCACGGTGTCGACGGAATCATCGTGTCCAATCACGGGGCGCGGCAGATCGACAACTCGCTGTCGACGATCGAGGTGCTGCCCGAGATCGTGCGCGCGGTCGACGGACACATCCCCGTCCTGATCGACAGCGGGTTTCGGCGCGGAACCGACGTGTTCACGGCGCTCGCGCTCGGGGCCTCGGCCGTCTGCATCGGCCGACCCTATCTATGGGGACTGTCCGCATTCGGCGAAGAGGGTGTGGCGGGCGTGCTGACCGTCCTGCGCAGAGAGTTCGAAACCGTCATGCGCCACATGGGCACCCGAGACATCGCGTCGATCACGGCGGACTTCGCCGCCGGACCCCGGTCCGCCTCGGACCTCTCGGGGACTGCTCGAGCATAGGAAGTTCGAGCTTCGTTTTTGCTGCAGGACCCCTCTGAGACAAATGCTGCAGGGCCCCTCTGAGACAAAGGGAGGCTCAGCCGGCGCCGGTGATGCCAGCGAGCCCCCCCGGCGGTCCCCCGCGGAACTCTATATGGGGACTGTACCCTGGTAGACGCAGACGAGGCAGGAGCCCTTCCTGCAGAAATCGAGCGGACCCTGCGTGCACTCGGCTACCTGGGGAACTGAAACCGGCCCGCTTGCCGCCTCTTCCCGATCTTCCGATTGCCTATTCGAGGTAGCCAAGTTCCCTCAGCCGGGCTTCGAGGTCGGGGGAGGCAGAAGGTGCCTCGGTTTCGGGGACAACGATGGGTGCCGCCGTCCCGCTACCAAGCACGCTGTGGATTGCGGCAGACAGTGCGGCGACCCGTTCGGGCTCGTCGTCGGCCCGTCCCGGCCACAGCTCCGCCACCTCGAAGCCGGTCTCGCGGATCAGCGCCTGGGCGCCGGACGCCGGAACCGCGAAGATCCCGATCGCCGAAGAGCCATCCTGAAACAGGGTCGGGAAGCCGAGGGTCTTGCCTTCGATTTCGAAGCGTCGCGCGCTTGCAGCACCGACGTCAGGCTCGGATTCGCCACCCATCGCTCGATCTCCTTCGGCGCCCGGCCCGGCCGGAGCGGTCAGATTCTGCACTTGCGAAGCAGCGGGAACGCGAAGGTCCGGACAGCGCGCACGCTGGGGTCAATTTCTCGTGAAGACACCGCTTGCGTCCGGCGAGAAACGTTCCTGCAGGAAGCGTTCCTGGGGCTTCTCCGAGGCGGTCTTCGGGATCTCGTCGAGGACCTGGAGATAGCTGGGAACGAAGTTCGGCTCGAGGCCTTGGCGACAATGCTCGAAGAGGGCCGCCGGGTCGAAGCTCTGCACCCGGCTGGCGACGATTGCGGCGACGACGTCCTTTTCGCCCGGCGCTCCGGATGCAGCTGGCACGCCGTAGACGAAGACATCCGAGACCTGCGGATCCTCGGCGATCACCTTCTCGACCTGGCTGGTGCTCACGAAGTCGCCGTTGTGACGGATGCCCGCGCCCGCGCGGTAGTCGAAATAGAGCCAGCCCTCTTCGTCGCGGTGCCCCATGTCTCCGCTGCGGTTCCAGCCGTCGCAGATCTTCTTCTGCGAGGCCTCTGGGTTCTCGTGATACTCCACGGTCGCGTCCTCGCCCGTGGCGGGACGGCAGCAGATCTCGCCGATCTCTCCGGGGGGGCACTCGTTGCCGGCCTCGTCGAGGATCTTCATCGCGACACTGTCCATGGGCTTGCCAAAGGATCCCACTGGTCCCACGCCAGCGGGCTTGTACGCCATGCCTCCCCCGTCGCTGGCACCGTAGAATTCGAAGATGTGAAGGTCGAAGCGCTTCTCGAAGGACTCCCAGATCGCCGCGGGCATACCGCCACTCACCACCAGACGGACCGGATTGTCGGTGTCGTCCCTTCTCGGCGGTTCGCTGTAGATCCCCGTTGCCATGCCACCTACCAGGGAGAAGGTCGTGCAGTCGTAGCGCCGGCAGACCTCCCAGAGCCGGCTTTTCGTGAAACGGCGGCTGAGCACCGCCCGATACCCCGACATCAGCGACGGGGCGATGGCGGTCGCCTGAGCATTGTTGTGTGTGAACGACAGTCCGGTGTACGGCCTCTCGTCTTCCCGGTAGCCGAAGATTCCGCCCAGCATGCCCGTGCCTCCGAAGCGCATGTGGTCGCCCACGATGCCCTTGGGATCGCCTGTGGTGCCGGATGTGTAGATGATCTGAAGCGGCTGCCCGACGTCTCCCACGCGCGCATCGATGCTGTCGGCCGGTGTGTCGAGTACCTCGGTGAGGCGCGTGACGCCCGGCATGTCCGCGAGCGGTGGCGCGTCCTCCTCCCCGCTCTCGATGGCCAAGAGCCACTCGAGATCGGGCGCCTGATCGCGAACGTCCGCGATCTTTCCGGCGCTGTCATTGGTGCAAAACACCCCGCGCGAGCCCGAGTTGCGCAGTAGGAAGCCGAGCTTGTCGCCCCGGGTCCGGGGGTCGATCGGGACGAAGATGCAGCCGGCGATCGATGCCGCGATCATGGCTTCGACGAATTCAGGGTGGTTTCGCATCATGATCGCGAAGCGATCACCCTTCTGCATGCCGCGTGCTACCAGGTTGGCGGCGATGCGATTGGCGTTGTCGGCCAGGTCCGCGTAGGTCCGCACCTCGTCGGGGGTCGCGCAATCGTCCAGGCTCAAGTGCTCGAAGGTGAGCACGTCGAGGTCGGGCTTCTCCTCGGCACGGATCCGGATCAGATCCGCGAGGATGAACGGGTTCAGCTGCCGCATCGTCGGCCTCCGGGCCGCCGCTCTGCGAGAGAGGCGGATATCGCTAGCAGACGAGAATATTGATATTCATCGCGGCGACCTCTCCTCCGATGGTCCCTCCACCGTTGTGGGCCAGCGCGACGTTCGCTCCCTCGACCTGCCGTTTGCCGGCACGTCCCTGCAACTGGTAGGTGAGTTCGAGGATCTGCGAGACCCCTGTGGCTCCGACAGGATGCCCCTTGCGCAGCAGGCCCCCCGACGTGTTCACGGGAAGGCGGCCGCCGAGCTTCGTTTCGCCGTCTGCGAGCATCTTTACGCTATCGCCGGGGGGGCACAGGTGAAGGCCCTCGTAGTAGAGGATCTCGCACGGAGCCGACGAATCGTGTAGCTCCAGCACGTCGAGGTCCTCGGGTCCGACGCCCGCCTCATAGTAGGCCTCGTCGATGCAGAGGCTGCTCACGTTCTCTTCGGCGCCCGGAGGGTGCTCGAAGTAGGAATGCACGACGCTCGATACGAGCCGCACGGGTCTTTCGATTCCCAGTTGCCGCGCCTTGCGTTCACTCACGATGATCGCTGCAGCACCGCCGTCTGCCACCGGGCAGATCATGGGCCGTGTGAGCGGTTCCGTGATCATCGGCTGGGCGAGCACTTCCTCGACCGTCAGGGCCTCGGTGAATTGCGCCTTGGGATTCAGGCTGCCGTGGAACGAGTTCTTTGCCGACACCATCGCGAAGTGTTCCGGCGTGGAGCCGTAGTCCCTCATGTGGTCGCGCGCCATCACGCCGTAGAAGTCCGCAAACACGGAGCGCGTCTGTCCAGAGCCCTCCGACTGCCCGGCGGTCACCTCGGCGATGAACTTGTCCCGTTCCTCGATATCGACCGCACCGGAAAAGGCTGAATAGGTGATGGCCTTGTTCTCGTGGTAGAGCTTCTCCACGCCGACGACCAGGGCGACATCGTAGTAGCCGGCGGACACCATCATGCAGGCCTGGTTGAGTGCGGTGCTACTGCTGCCGCAGGCATTTTCGATGTTGATGATCGGGATCTTGCCGAGACCGATCGAGCTGAGGATCACCTGGCCTCGAATGGACTCCTGTCCCGTCACCGTACCCGCCGCGCAGTTGCCCACGTATGCGGCCTCGATGTCGGACAGCTCAATGCCGGCGTCCTTTACGGCTTCGAGTACGGGCTCGCCGCCCAGCTGTTTGAGGCTCTTGTCCAAGTGCTTGCCGAAGCGGGTCATGCCCACGCCGGCGATGACTGCATTTAGTCGCATCGTCTTCTCCCTGTCTTGTTGCCAGTGGTGTCGAGTGTGACGGCGAGAGGCGCGCCGTCACGAGGCATTAGATCATTCCCGATCCAGGCAGCTTGTACTTCTCCCGAATTCCCTCGATCTGTTCCTCGCGGCCGGGCAGGGGAGCTGCAGGTTGCAGGAGCTTTTCCTGGGAGAGCTCGCTCATCACCTCCTGGGAACGCGGGAAGGGGTTGTCGATCGAGTTGAGCTGAAAGAGCTGCTCGAAGGGAAGCCTCGGACGCTGTCCGCCGCAGTCCGGGTTCTCGACGGGATAGCCCACGGTCTGGGCCACGACGATTCGGCAACTCTCAGGGAACCCAAAAGCCGCCTCGACCTTGGCCCAGTCGCCAGAGCCCTGGCAGCAGGTGCCGAGGCCCTGCTCGAAGGCCAGCAGGGTCGCTTGTGCCACGGCCTGGCCGCAGTCCATGTCGGGCATTCCCGGCCCCTTGAGGGCCTCGCCGATGCGATCGAAGAGGGGAACCAGTGTCTCTTCGAGTTCCTTGTTCTTGTTGGGTCCGTAGCCCAGCGCTCCGCAGTCGACGAGTTCCCGCAGGCGAGCGCTGGCTTCATCCATGGCGTCGCACTCGATGTACCAGAGGATCACCACCGGAGCGAGTTCCATCTGAAACCCACCGACCGGCGAGTGCAGGGACGCGACCTGTTCATTCGTGGCGGTCTCGCGGTGGACCACCAGCGCCTGGACGGAGTTGTTGTTACCGAAGTGCGAGGCGATCCGTGCCGCCTCGAGCATGCGTTGAATCTTTTCGATTTCGACAGGCCTGTCGGGGTCGAGATAGCGGGTCGAACGGCGATTTCCGATGATTTCTCTGAGTTCCATCTGCTTCTCTTTCGTCCTTTCTCTGGCCGCTGGAGCGAATCTCCAGCCAAGTGCTCATAGGCGCGCTGCGGCCATCAGTCCAAGTACCTCGTTCTCGCCATCCTCGATGAGCGAGGCGCGTGCATCGCGAAAGATCTTCTCGATCGGATACTCCCTGCACAGGCCGTTGCCGCCGTAGATCTGGACCGCGTCACTCGCTACCTCGAACGCGGTCTGGGTGCAGAAGATCTTCGAGGCTGCAGCGTACTGGAAGGGCACTCCACCGTTGGCGTGCGCGATCGCAACCCTGCGTGCGAGGGAACGCGCGGCTTCTACTTTGTTGAACATGCTGAATAGCCGCGCCTTGACACTCTGGTGCTGGATGATCGGGACGCCCCCCTGGACGCGCTCCTTCGCGTAGGCGAGGGCGTAGTCGTACGCCGCCCGGGCGACTCCGACGAACTGCTGCCCCATGGCGTTGTTCGCCAGGGTCAGGACCATCTCCCAGACCATCGGGTAGGCGTCCGGACCCTCGATCAGCATGAAGTCGTCGGGAACCCGGACATCCTCGAAGAAGAGCTCGCCTTGGGGCAGGGTGCGCTGGCCGATCTTGTCGAGCGGCTTGCCCCGGCTTACCCCGGGAAGTTCCATGGGAACCAGGAAAGCCACCCCTCCCTTGATCCCGTCCTTGGAATCCTCGAGGGTGCAGAATAGCGCCGCCGCCGTCGTGACGGGGCCGTTCGAGACCCAGGCTGCCTTCTGGCCGTTGATCACCCACTCGTCGCCTTCGCGGCGGGCCCTGCAGCCGGGTCGCACGCTGGGGTCGCTGAAGATCTCCTCGGTGAAAGCCACGTGATCGCTGCCGTGGTCGGGCTCGGTGAGCGCCAGGCAGCCGATGTCCTTGCGCTCGGCAAAGTACTCGTAGGCTGCCGTCTTTCCGAAACCCTGCGCCCAGGGCGCAATGGTGTCTCTCAGTTCGAGAGAGATGCACAAGCCGACATCACCCCACGCGAGTTCCTCGAGCACGACCGAATGCAGCAGCGCCCGCTCGGTGGGTGTCAAGTCGTCTCCATAGTGGCTCGGATCACCGATGCCCAGCTGTTCGTACTTCTTGACCACATCCCAGTACACGGAGCCGTCTGCGATCGTTTCAGCGGGGTCGTGCATGGAGTCGAGCTCAATGGATGCAGGGCGCAGGACGTCGGCCGAGAAGCGGTGCACGTTGTCGCGCACCTCCTTCATTTCATCCGTGAGGCCGGCATCGATATCTGCGACGGTCATGGTCTTCTCCCCGTTCTGTCTTCTCGGTGCTGGCCCAAGGCCAGGCCAGTGATGTTCCTCAGCCCTCGTCGATGTCGCGGACGGCCCGCAAGAGGTCGATCGCAGGAATCATGCCCAACGGTCTGTGGTCGCCGCCGATCACGGGTAGTGCTCCATGCTCTTGCTAGACGTTGATCTCGACGGCCCGCAACGGAGGTGAGCTCTGGGAACAGCTCGCCGACGCGGTCGGTCACGTTGCCCCAGGGAGGCCCCGTTGCAGCCGCGCCCGGCAAAGAGCGCCGCGGCGGCGTCCCGGATCCGTTCCGCAGTCACCGTCTGGATCGGTTTTTCCATTGAAGGCGGCATGCTAGCACTCCGGGCTACAGCCTATTCCCCAGCAGCTCGTAGCTTCCCAACGGACGAGTTCCCCAGCAGCTCGTAGCTTCCCAACGGACGAGTTCCCCAGCAGCTCGTAGCTTCCCAGCGGATGAGTCGGTCGTCGGGAAGAATTTATCCGTCGGAGGAGCTGCTGGGACGCTGCCGGGGACAGGTCACTCAAGATATCTTCGAGCAAGAGCCCCCGGCCGGGCAAGTGATGTCTCGGCACGACGGTGAACTCCTGGCAGCGATCGACTCCGATTGGAAGACCCGGAAGCTAGGGCGTCATCTTCTGAAGGCGCTCCACGGCCTCGCCATACCCGTCGATGAGGTCGGACATCACGGAGCGCACCGATCGCACTTGATTGATCATTCCGATCACCTGACCCGCCGGATTGAAGGCGACCTCCTGCGCCTGGTCGGGGTAGCGCATCGTCCGCCGAATCATGTCGATGGACACTATTCCCTGGAGAGGCATGGGGAGAGGTTCGGGGGCGTCGGGCTGTTCCCAGGCCTCGGTCCAGGCATTTCGCAGAAGGCGCGCCGGCTTGCCGGAAATGGAGCGCGTGCGCACGGTGTCGCGGCTGGTGGCCGCCAGGTAGGACTCCTTCTGCGACATTGCGCCCGCGGCCTCCTTGACGGTGAGCCAGAGCGATCCACTCCAGGTACCCGCCGCTCCGAGCGCCAATGCGGCCGCGATCTGTTCTCCGGATCCGATACCGCCCGCGGCCAGCACGGGTGTCGGCGCAACCGCGCGGACCACCTCCGGCCACAGCACCATGCTGGCGATCTCCCCCGTGTGTCCGCCGCCCTCGTGCCCCTGGGCGATGACGATGTCGACACCGGCCTCCTTGTGGCGAACCGCCTGATGTGGGCTTCCGCAGAGGGCTGCGACCTGGCACCCGGAGGCGTGGCAGGCTTCGATGACATCGGGCGGCGGGGTGCCGAGCGCGTTGGCGAGCAGCTTCACCTTCTCGTGCGCCAACGCGACCTCGACCTGCGGCAGCGCGGTGGCATGGGTCCAGCCGAGTAGATCGTTCCCCTTCTCTTCTTCGGGAAACTCCGGAACCCCGTGCTCCGCCAGTACCCTGGCCGAGAAGTCGTAGTGTTCCTGGGGAACCGCTGCGCGCAGGGCCGCTTCGAGCTTCTCCGCGTCCTTCTCCCCCTGGCCCTGGTACTTGCTCGGGATGACGGTGTCGACTCCATAGGGCCGATCGCCGATTCTCTCATCGATCCACTGCAACTCGATCTCCAGCTGCCGGGGCGAGAAGCCCACTGCCCCGAGCACGCCAAAGCCACCGGCCTTGCTCACCTCGACGACGACATCGCGACAGTGCGTGAAGGCGAAGACCGCGACATCGATTCCAAAGAGATCACATAGTTCGCTGCGCATACTGGCTCCGGCGATGATTCAGTTGTGAAGACGTGAGTATAGTTCCCGACAGCATCGACGTGGCCGGGGTTTTCGAGTTCTCATTCGGTGTCCTCTGATGGTCGTCGTCGGGGGCGAACCGGACGCCCTCGAGCATAGGTAGTGCAAGCTGCGTTTTCGCTAGGTTCCCCAATACGGGTTCAAGCTGCGTTTTCCCTGGGTCCGACAAGTAGAGATTCTGTCCAATGGGGACCGGGGAGGGTGCGCGCGCTGCGCTACTCCCCCGATCCGGTCATCATCCCCGAGAACGGTGAGGCGACGTCGCGGTCGATCACCACGTTGACGCAGGCCGGAAGCCCTGACGCGAGGGCGCGGTCGATCGCGGGACGCAGCTCTCCGACAGCTTCGACCTGCTCCCCGTGCCCGCCCAGGGCGCGCACCACCTCGTGGTAGGGGCGCACGCCGAGCTCGGTGGCGACCGTGCGGCCGCTGTGATGGTCGAGTTGCCCGTGGCGGGACATCCCCCAGGAGGCGTCGTTGGCGACGAGGCAGACGAACGGGATGTCATGGCGCAGGGCCGTGTCGAACTCCATGGCGTTGAGCCCGAACGCCCCGTCGCCCTCGACGAGGATGACCGGATGCGCCGGCCGGGCCAGCTTGGCCGCGAGCGCGAACGGGATGCCCACTCCGAGACAGCCGAGGTAGGAGCCCGTGGCGAGGATGCGACCGGGTGCCCGCGCGGGGAAGCCGGCGGAAGCCCAGGTGAGGATATTCCCACCGTCGCCCACGAACGATGCCTCGGGTCCCGCAGCCTCGACCGCGGTGGTCACGAGCTGGAGCGGGTGGATCGGCTTCTGCGGGTCGCGTCTGGCCAGCATCTTCTGCATCGCCTCGCGACTGCTCTCGGCCGCGTCGCGCAGCCGCTCGGCCCATCTGTTGCGAGCCGGCGAGATGCCGCCCTCCCAGCCGTTGGCCAGCTGCTCGCAGAACACCCGCACGTCGGCGACCAGGTTGATCTCACCGGGTCGGTTGCGGCTGGTCTCCGCCGCATCGAGGTCGACCCGAATTAGCGGCGTGTCGCCAAAGAGCCTGCCCCCCATCAGCGTCCAGCCGAGGCGCAGGCCGAGGCAGACCACCACATCGGCGGCGAAGGCCTCGGTGAAGAGCTGGGCCAGACTGAACGACCACGGGTGTTCGTCGGGCAGCACACCACGGCCCTGGTTGAAGGTCAGGATCGGCAGCCCGGCCGTTTCCGACAGCTGCGCCAGCGCGCTGCCCGCTCGCGACCAGTGGGCGCCGCTGCCCACGAGCACGATCGGACGCTCCGCCCGCTGGAGCAGCCTGGATGCCCGTTCGAGCGCCGCCGGCTCGGGTGCGGGTGGAGCCGGTGGGGTGTAGGCCGTGACCGGCGTGTCGTCTGGCAGGTCTTTGCCCAGCACGTCGACGGGGACGTCGAGGTACACGGGGCCGGGCCGGCCGTTGCGTGCCTGTGCCAGGGCGAGGGTCGTGTACTCGCCGATCCGCGAAGCGGTGACACAGGATCGGGCCCAGTTCGTCGTCGGCGACACGATCCCGACCTGGTCGAGGTCCTGAAGCGGCCATGTGTCCGCCTGCGAAATGGGGCGGGCACCCGCCAGGCAGAGCATCGGGCTCCCCTCCATGTAGGCGTTGGCCAGTCCGGTGACGGCGTCGCTCAGTCCCGGACCGGCGGTCACCGCGCACACGCCGGTGTCGCCGGTGGCGCGCGCCCAGCCTTCGGCCATGTGGGCCGCCGCCTGCTCGTGGCGGGTATCGATGACCCGGATCCCCTCGTCTTCGCAGCCGTAGAGGATCGGGTCGATGTGTCCACCCTGCAGACAGAACAGGTTGCGGACGCCGGAAGCCGCGAGCACCCTCGCGATCACTCGCCCGCCGTTGATCGGGTCGGCCACGTGGTTGCTTCCCGGCCCTACGCGCGCTCGTAGGTGCCCATCAGCCGGTTCATTCCGATCACGTCCTGCTCGATCGTCTCGAGCAGTTGGTGGAGCGTGAGCCCCGGCTCCAGGTCCGGATCGCGCCCGAGCGCGAGCACCCAGAAGAAGTAGCGGTGAGTGCCGTGGCCATTGGGCGGCATGGGCCCTCCATAGCCAGGCTTTCCGAAGTCGGAAGGCCCCGTCGCGTGGTCGGCGACGCCTTCCGTCAGGCCGGTCGCCGTGCCCGGGATGTTGTAGAGCACCCAGTGGACGAAGCCGTAGCCTCCGGAGGACACCACCGGTGCGTCGGGATCGTGACAGATCACCGCAAAGGAACGGGTACCGTCGGGAACGGGGCTCCAGTCGAGCGGCGGGGACGTGTCTTCGCCCTCTCCCGTGTGCTTCGCCGGAATGCGCCCGGCCTCTGCGAAGGCCGGACTCGTCAGTTGTAGATCCGACAGTGCAAAATTCATGTACCTCTCCTCTTTCGCGAGGCGTGCGCGATCGCCGTGCCCTCCGTCAGTGGGACTCCCGCCAGGCATCCCAGCCAGGCGTGAGTTCGGGCAACAGGCTGCAGTCGCCGAGCACGTCTCCGTCGCGGATCGCCTTCCACGGGTCGGTTTCTAGCACGTTGCTCGCGGTCGCGATTCCCCCGTTCACCACCCCCGCGATGCCCGCTCCCGAAGGCGTGCTGGCAGCGCCTACGGCAGTACGTCTTGCGCTGGTGGCATTTGGCTTCACGGGGGTCTGGATGGGTGGGTCAGTCGAAAAGGAGGCGTGCAACACACCTGACCTGGCCGAGCACGGCATGGCGATCGCGGCGGGTCTGACCGTCACCCGCTCGGCCACCAACGGGGCGGTAGCGAAGGCCCAGGGCGGGGGATGAAGCCCAGTCCCCTGCGGCGGATTCGGGACAGAATGTCTACTACTCGGACCTAGCGAAAATGCAGCTTGGACCTCCCATGCATCTTCGAGACGAATGGGGAACTGTCTTCGGGACGAATGGGGAACTGCGTCTTGCGCTCCAACCCTATGGAAGGAAGTTCAAAGTCCCTTTTGGCCTCGCCGGCGGCATGCCAGGCCCAGCATGCCGATCATCACGAGCAGGCCTGTACTGGGCTCCGGGACCAAGACGCGAAAGCCCACTGTACTGAGCTCCAGCGTGGGGGTCAGGGTGCCGCGGTTCGCCGCACGGGTGCTGTGCACCCCGTTACCGTGCCAGCTCCCGCCCCGCAAGCCACGATTCGTGCCGTCGTCCGTGTCATTCCACTCCCAGACATTCCCGCCCTGGTCGAAGGTGCCCCAGGGACTCATCGAGCCCGTATAGCTTCCGACTTCGGTTAGGTCGTTGACCATGTAGTTGCAGTTCCCCGTATTGGCATCCGAGCCGGGGGTCGCACAGTTAACTATCGAGTCAGAACTCGTTGGATAGCTGAAGTAGCTCGAAGAAAGCCCGTCATAGTAGGCCGCCTTGTACCACTGGTCCTCGCTCGGAAGCGAGATGTTGGACCCCGGGTTGAGGGTGATCGAATTGGCTGTGATCCCGGCCGCCGTAATCGTGTAGGAACCGTCCTCTGTGGTGGTGGTTCCCTGAAGCCCGAACGGCTGGCCGTTTTCCAGCCAATTCACGAAGCGAATTGCATCGTAGAACGACACGTAGTTCACCGGATTGTTCGCACGGCCCGACCGGGTACTGTACGTGTAACTCCCCGAACTTCCGTTGCGCTAGATACCGCCATACGCGGTCAGGCCCATACTCGTGTTGTAGAGCCCGTTGGTGTCCGTCGCGGCCACCGCGTTCAGGAACGTGGTGTACTGGGCGTTGGTCGTCTCGTATTTGGCAATCTGGAAGGGATTGGCCACGGCGCCGAAGCAGCCGCTCGACGAATGCGTTTCACACGGATTGCCGGGAGCCCCCACTTCGACAAAGACGCCGATGGGCGTGGCAAGCCCAAAGAACCGGTACCAGCCGTTGGGTTAGGGATCGTGCCTGACCATCAGGCTGCTTCCCTCTCCTGCTCTTCCCATTGTTCGAAGAACAATACGGGCGGACGCCCGCCCAGCGACCCATGGGGTCGCTCCACGTTGTACTCCTGGAGCCAATGCTCGGTGGTTTCGCGGGCTTCTCGAACCGACTCGAAGAGCCAGCGGTTCAAGCATCCATCCCGGAAGACGCCATTGAAAGATTCGTTATGTCCGTTCTGCCAAGGGCTACCGGGCTCGATGAAGCGGATGCCGATCTGCCGGTCTTCAATCCAGTCCCGAACCTTCTTCGCCACGAACTCGGGGCCGTTGTCGCTCTTCACCACGCCGGGCTTTCCGTGGAGCTCGACCAGCTGATCGAGAACGCGCACCACATCGACCGAGGTCAGATGTCGCGCGCACTCGATCCACAGCGCCTGGCGCGTGTACTCATCGATCACGGTCAGGAATCGAAGCGTGCGCCCATCGATCGTTTGGTCGGCCACGAAGTCGTAGCTCCACACGTGATTCGGGTACAGAGCTTGTGTCGGAGTGGTCGTACTCACTCCGCGTCGACGGCGCTTCGGGCCCTTCTTCGGCACTCTCAGGCCCTCTCGACGCCGCAACAGCCGCACCCGCTCGCGGCCGACGCGGCAGCCCGCCATCTGTAAACGGTGAAAGATCTTGCGATAGCCGAAGCGCGGAAAGTGCTCCGACAGCCGATGGAGTTCTGCCACCAACTCGGTCTCTTCGGTACGGCCTGACGGGCGACGCTTCGTGCTGCGCGCGATCTCGATCACCTTGCAGGCCCGCCGCTCGCTGACGGCGTGCGTGCGCTCCAAGTGATCTGCGGCGCGACGCCGTTCCGCCAGGCTCACCATTTTTTCGAGTTGATCTCCTTGAGCATCCGGTTGTCCAGCGACAGATCCGCCACCATCTTCTTCAGCTCCGTGTTCTCCCGCTCGAGGTCACGCAGTTTTCGCGCCTCCGAAACGTCCATCCCGCCGTACTTCCGGCGCCAGCGATAGAACGTCTGCTCCGTGATGTTGTGCTCGCGACAGACCTCGCGAATGTTTCCGGCCGCTTCCGCCGCCTTCAAAATTCCGATGATCTGCTCCTCTGCGAAGCGTGCGCGCTTCATCCTGCCTCCTATCAGCCTCCGAAAAGGCTAACTCAGAGGCTGGTACCAGTATGGAGGGGCCGGCCAGATGCGAGGCCCGGATTGTAGGCCCCAATCAACAACGCCCAGATTGGATGACCCACGCCGTTGTAGAGTTCGATCGCGACCCAGAACCAAGCCCAGGGGCGAGCAGTGGCTGCCCCTGGACCAACGCGGGCAAAGAAGCACCACAGGCCGAACGACACGAGAGCCGCNTTGAAGATGATGAACCCCGGTTGGGTGANNCCTGGCCAGATNTCGTTGAGGANCCGAGCCGGCGGAAATACTTCGTAGAACCTGAAAGCGTACTCCTCGANAGAGTGCAGAGCCTGCACCAGAATGAGCCCGAGGAATGCCATCTTGCATTTCTGATTCATTGCACGATCGCTCCGTCACCCAGATTGGGGGTAAGAACCGGCTCTGAACGACTCCGCCGACGTTCGCCGAGCCTACCCATCGGGAAGCACCGAAAGGTCGAACCCGCGCTCGCCGTGTGCGAGGGAAGCTCTCACCCGGTCGCCAACACATATATTGGTCGTCTGGGGGTGGATGCGAATGCGATGCTTCTGCCCCGGCCCGACTTCGAGAACCACGTGGCTCGAGTCCACCCGAACGATCTCACCCTCCATCTCCGGCACCGTGGGTACCTGAGATAGATCATCGCGGATCTCGATCCAATCCGGTTTGGAGGCCGCAAAGAGGTGCAGGACGTTCCGCTTGCCCGGGTCGTCATCCAGTGTCGCCACTGCGAGGCCGAAGAGTTCTGGCTGATCGATGTACTCGTTGATCAACGGTGTCCCGCAGGTACCGCAGAACACCTTTTCACGCTCGGGCGAGTAGCGATAGCGTCGAAGATCATCCTCCCCGGAAATCCACCGGAACCCATCGGCGCGGGCCGAGGCGCGAAGGCGACGTTCGGCACCGTGGCTCTTGCGACAGAGCGAGCAGTAGCAGGTGGTAACGACTCCGATCGAACTCGAGCGGATCTCGTAGACGATGCTCCCGCAGAGACAGCTGCCCTTGATGAAGTCGCTCACAGTGTTCTGTCCCACCCGAAGGACACAGGGTGCAGCTGCACCGAACCGCGTGGACCCGATGCGCCGAGCTCCGAGTAACGATGCCAGAACGGTAACGCAAGCGATCTGGTGACATATCTCACTGGCAACCCAGATTTCATATCAGGCAGCCTGTCATCCCTCCGACCCTTCGAATTGCTTCTCGAATAGAAATGACGCGGGGTGATCGTCGCGCGGGCCGAGGGGGACCCAGCCTTGCCTTGCATAGAACGCCAATGCTCCCGGGTTAGTCCGGCTCACGCTGAGGCGCGCAGCCTGGACTCCTCGGTGCTTGAAGAACAAAGTGGCGTAGTCATCGAGTTCAGCACCGCTTCCTCGCCCCCGAAGCTCAGGAACGAGGAAGTAGAGATGCACGTATCCAGCGCCGGGATAATCCGAATTCTCACTGAGTTCGACTTGGCCCACGATCGATCCACCGCACCAGACGTGGACGCGGCTCTCCGGGTCGTGTTGGAGCCCGTGGCGAACCCAATCCAGGTAATTCTCGGGGTCGTTTCCGTAAACCTCATAGAACGGATCAATCGAACCCGAACTCACCAGGAAGGCTTCTTGTTTGAAGCGGACCGAGAGGTCGCCATGGGTGTCGAGATCGATGGGGGCGAAACGCAGCATGCTACCGGGCTCCTGCGAGGGGTCCAATGGATAGGAGTCGACCGGCCGACAAGAGGGCGGACCGGATCCGATCCCGCCGCGAAAGTATGCCGTCATTCGGCGCCCGAGGTCAATTGAACCAACCTCCGTCGGTCCGGTTCAACTACTTGGGTTCGTCAACCCGAGCCTCGGCCGACGCACGCCCGTTTCCCGAAGCGTCGCAGATAGGAAGTTCAAGCTGCGTTTTCCTTGGGTCCGATAAGTAGGCATTCTGTCAAATAGAGGGGGCGAGGGGAAGAGGCCC
>PBYF01000041.1 GCA_002729515.1 Deltaproteobacteria bacterium | reverse complement strand
CATTCGGCAGCATGCCGGCGTAGGACGCGGCCAAGGGTTCGCCGGGTTTGTGGCCCGGGTGTCATTCGGCAGCATGCCGGCGTAGGACGCGGCCAAGGGTTCGCCGGGTTTGTGGCCCGGGTGTCATTCGGCAGCATGCCGGCGTAGGACGCGGCGAAGGGTTCGCGGTGCGGGTGTCGTGGTAGGATTCGGCCGCCTGCGCGGTGCTTCCATCGCCCGGGAGACACAGAGTCCATGGACGAAAGCGTCGACCGGGAAATCGAAGCACACCCCTGGCGCACCGGCCTTTTTTCTGCCGGCGCGTGGAGGCGCCGCGCTCTCTTCGTGGTAGCGGCCGTTGCCACGGGGTACGTGGCCCTCTTCTTCAACCTCGCCGATCGGCTCTCCGTCACATTCCGGGCCTTCCTGCTGAAGGGCGAGAGCCTCTGGGGCTTCCAGATGGATCCCAGCGTGGGAACCGGCATCGCCGCGGGGCTGGCCATCGGGGGCATGTGGCTCATCATGACGCTTCGCGACCGGTTCTTCCCCGGTACCCAGGGGACGGGAATTCCGCAGGTGATGGCGGCGCTCGACGTGGACGCGGAGGATCCGCTGCGCCGCCACATGATCTCCTGGCGAATCGCTGTGGGGAAGGCGCTGCTGCTCATGATCGGCATCTTCGCGGGCGCGACGATCGGGCGGGAGGGTCCGTCGGTGCACGTGGGGGCGTGTCTTGTCTACCTGATCGGTTGCTGGCGCCCGTTTCCGAGTTGGGCGGTTAAGCGGGGTCTCATCCTGGCAGGTGGGAGTGCCGGCATCGCCGCGGCGTTCAACGCGCCCATTGCGGGCACTGTCTTTGCCATCGAAGAGATCGGGCGCTCCTTCGACAAGAAGAACGTGGGCCTGATCATGGTCGCAGTGGCCCTGGCGTGCACGGCGTGCTGGGTCTACATCGGCGACTATGTCTTCTACGGCAGGCTCAACCCGAGCCTGACTTCGCCGGTCCAGTGGCTCGTGATCATTCCGATCGCTGCGGTGGCGGGCTTTCTCGGGGGTTGCTTCTCGCGGGCCGTGGTGGCGGGCACGCGCTGGGTGAACCGGACGCTCAAGAACCACCGGGTGCTCGTGCCCTTGGGGCTCGGCGCGGGCCTGGCCGGGCTCGGTCTCGTCTCGGGCGGTGCGAGCTATGGCAGCGGCTACGAACAGGCGCTGGCCATCCTGCAGAACGAGACCGAGATGTCCTTCAGCTATCTCTGGGTCAAGGCGGCGGGTAATTTCATCAGCCTCGTCAGCGGCATCCCCGGCGGCCTATTCGACCCCTCGTTTTCGGTCGGAGCCGCCATGGGCCAGCTCACCGCGCCGTTGTTTCCGGGCATCGACCCGCGGGCGCTGTGCATGATCGCCATGACGGCGTACTTCACGGGTGTGGTCCGCAGCCCGATTACGTCGGTCGTCATCCTGCTCGAGATGACCACGGCCCGCGACATGGCCATGCCGCTCTTTCTCACGTCGGCGATCGCCTACGAGTCCTCGAAGCTGATCTCGAAGACTTCCATCTACGAGGGCCTCTCAGCGATCTTCCTGGCGGACCTGAGGCGCGCCGAGGTCGCAAAGGCACCGGACTGACGCGGTTCTCGTGCCCGCCTGGCCCGGGGCGAAGCCAGCCGGGCAAGCGCGGGCGACCGGAGCCTCGCCGCGAGATTGCTACGTTTCGGCGCACGCGCCGGTGGCGGAACTGGCAGACGCACCGGATTTAGGGTCCGGCGGCCTCACGGTCATGTGGGTTCGACTCCCACCCGGCGCACCAGCCCCCCTGGGGAGTGGTGCTTGGCGCCCCGGGTGGCGTTAGTCTCCGGCCTCCCAACCACCCGAGAGCCATGACGGACGAGAACGCCAGCCCGGAGATTCGCGTCGACGCTCAGGCGGAAACCCCCGTCCTCCACCGGCTCGAGGTGGAGGTGGACGCCTCGCGGGTGAAGCGAGCCTTCGACCGCGCCTACCGGGACCTGGCCCGCCAGGCCCGGGTCAAGGGCTTCCGCCCGGGCAAGGCACCGCGCTCGGTACTCGAGAAGCTCTACGGCGGCTCGGTGGCCGAGCAGATCGAGCAGACCCTGGTCTCCGAGACGCTGGTGCAAGCGGTCGAACAGGCCGGGCTCGAGGCCGTGGCCGAACCGGCCATCGAGGCGGGTGCGCCCGAGCCCGACACCACCTTCCGCTACACGGCGCGGATCGAGGTGAAGCCGGCGATCGAGTTGCCCGAGTTGTCCGACCTGCCGGGACGGCGGCCCCGGGTGGAAGTGGGCGACGCGGACGTGGAGCGAGAACTCGAGGGATTGCGCGACTCGCAGGCACAGCTGATCGAGGAGCCCGAAGCAACTCCCCTTGTCGATGCGCACGTAGCGGTGATCGACTTCGTCGGGCGTGTCGAGGGCGAGCCGTTCGAGGGCGGCAGCGGGCAGGGCGTGGAGCTAACGGTTGGTGCCGGCCAGTTTCTGCCGGGTTTCGAGGAACAGTTGCGCGGTGCCTGCTCCGGCGACGACTGCGAGGTGACGATCACGTTCCCCGAGGACTACGGCAATGAGGGCCTCGCCGGGAAAGAGGCGGTGTTCGCCGTCCACGTGGCCGCGGTCAAGCGGCGCGAGGTGCCGGTGCTCGGCGACGCGTTCGCGAAGGACCTCGGCGACTTCGATTCGCTCGATGCGCTGCGGGAGCGCATTCGCAGCGATCTCACCGGGGTGCGAGAGCGCGAGGCGCGCACCGCAGTGCAGCGCAGCATTCTCGATGCGCTCGGCGAGCGCGTGAGCTTCGAGCTTCCGCCCGGCATGATCGAGCAGCAGCTCCAGCAGCGGCTCGAATCCGCCCACCGGCGGCTGGGCGGGCAGGTGCCGCACGAGGCACTCCACGAGCAGATCGGACGCTGGCGCGAGGAATGGCGCGGCGAAGCCGAGCGCGACGTGCGCGACGCCCTGTTGCTCGAGGCCGTTGCCGATGCCGAGGCTCTCGAGGTCGCCGACGCTGCCGTGGAGGCGCGGCTTCAGGAGCTGGCCGGGCAGCAGGGAGTAGCGCCCGAGCGGCTTCGCACCGCCCTGGGTGGCGAGTCTTTCGAGCCCGCGCTGCGGCGCCAATTGCGCGATGAGCAGGCGCTTGAATTCCTCGTCGCTCAGGCTAAAATCGAAGAAACGACGGATACTTAGCCTCTGGAATACGCCTCCGGACGTTCTTTGGCCCGCACGGTGCTGCTTTTTCCTCAACCCCCCCAGCTCGCGCGCCCAGGTCCGCGAGGTTTCGAGAGATCGAGGGTGGCGACAGCGCACACCGAGTACCTTGGGGTTGCTTCGGTTATTCTTTCTAGAATGAGACGGTCATGCCGCTGATTCCCTATGTCGTCGAGCAAAGCCCGCGCGGCGAGCGCGGTTTCGATATTTATTCCCGCCTGCTGCGCGACCGGATCGTTTTCCTGGGCAGCCCGGTGGACGACGATGTCGCCAACCTCATCATCGCCCAGCTCCTGTTTCTCGAGGCCGAGGATCCGGAGAAGGACATCCACATCTACATCAATTCGCCGGGGGGCTCCGTGACGGCGGGCCTCGCCGTGTACGACACCATGCGGTACGTGCGGCCGGACGTCGGGACGATCTGCCTGGGCCAGGCCGCTTCCATGGCGGCGTGGTTGCTGGCATCCGGGGCGTCGGGCAAGCGCATGGCGCTGCCCAACTCGCGGGTCATGATCCACCAGCCCATGGGCGGGATTCAGGGCCAGGCAACCGAGATCGATATCCACGCAAGGGAAATCCTGAAGCTTCGCGACCAGATGAACCAGATTCTGGCGGAGCATACGGGGCGGGATGTGGCGGAAATCGCGCGCGATACCGAGCGTGACTACCACATGTCTGGAGACGAGGCCCGGGAGTACGGGCTGATCGATCGCGTGGTGCGGCAGCACGAGATACGCATCGCCGGAAACGGCGCCGGAGACGGAGGCGAGAACGGGTGAAGCAGCGGGACGACGACGCCAATCTCTCCTGTTCGTTTTGTGGCAAGAGCCAGCGAGAGGTCAAGAAGCTGATCGCCGGTCCGACGGTCTACATCTGCGACGAGTGCATCGAACTCTGCAACGACATCATCGCCGAGGAGTATGGCGAGGAAGCCGGCACGCCTCCGGCGGCGGAAATTCTGAAGCCGCGCGAGATCAAGGCCGCCCTGGACGAATACGTGATCGGTCAGGAGAAGGCCAAGAAGACCCTTTCCGTCGCCGTGCACAACCACTATCGGCGCATCGAGAGCCAAGCCCTCGTCGGCGATGTCGACCTTCAGAAGGCCAACATTCTGTTGCTCGGCCCGACCGGTTCGGGCAAGACGCTGCTGGCCCAGACGCTGGCGCGCATCCTCGACGTGCCCTTCACCATTGCCGACGCCACTACACTCACCGAGGCCGGTTATGTGGGTGAGGACGTCGAGAACATCATCCTCAACCTGCTGCAGGCTTCGAACTACGACGTGGAGCGGGCCCAGCGGGGCATCATCTACATCGACGAGATCGACAAGATCGCCCGCAAGAGCGAGAACCCCTCGATCACCCGGGACGTATCCGGGGAAGGCGTGCAGCAGGCGCTGCTCAAGATCATCGAGGGCACGACGGCGAGCGTGCCGCCGAAGGGGGGGCGCAAGCACCCGCAGCAGGAGTTTCTCCAGGTCGACACCGGGAACATTCTCTTCATCTGCGGCGGCGCCTTCTGCGATCTCGAGCAGATCGTCGAGCGGCGCATCGGCGTCAAGGGGATGGGTTTCGGTGCAGATATGCACAAGCGGGTGAACAAGGCTCCCGGCGAGTACCTGAGAAAGGTCGAGTCGGAAGACCTGATCTCGTTCGGGCTGATTCCCGAGTTCGTCGGACGGCTGCCGGTGGTGGCGACGCTCGATGCGCTGGGAGAGGACGCCCTGATCGACATCCTCACGAAACCCAAGAATGCGCTGGTCAAGCAGTACCAGAAGCTCTTCGAGTTCGAAAACGTGCTGCTGCGCTTCACCGAAAGTTCCCTTCAGGCTGTGGCCCGTCAGGCGTACCGCCGCCGGTCGGGGGCCCGGGGCCTGCGCTCGATCCTCGAAGGCGTGATGCTCGAATTGATGTACGACATTCCGTCGCGCGACGACGTGGAGGAAGTCGTGATCAACGAAGAAGTGATCGAGCAGGGGGCCAAGCCGCTGATGGTCTTGAAGCAAGAGCAGGAATCTGCCTAGCCGTGGGAATCTTCCGCGGCGAGGGCGGGCCTGAAGGGGGAGGGGGCGGGCCCGTGCGTGTCCTGCCGCTGCTGCCGCTGCGCGACATCGTCGTATTTCCCCATATGGTCGTGCCTCTATTCGTTGGCCGCGCGCGTTCGATCCAGGCGCTCGAAAACGCGATGGCCGGTGACCGCGAACTCCTGCTCTGCACCCAACGCGAGGCGGGCGAGGACGAACCGGGCCCCGAGGGCATCCACAACGTCGGCACCCTTGCCACCATCGTCCAGCTGCTGCGCCTGCCCGATGGCACCGTGAAGGTGCTGGTGGAGGGCAAGCTTCGGGCCCGCATCAACGAATTCGAGAGCGACGACCCGTTCTTCTCCTGCTCGGTCGAAGTCATCGACGAGGAGGAGGGGGAGACGAGCGTCGAGACCCAGGCATTGGTCCGCAGCGTCCACGCCGCCTTCGAGGTCCTCGTCAAGCTGAACAAGAAGATCCCGCCGGAGACGGTCAACACGATCAATATGATCGAATCGCCGAGCCGACTGGCGGATAGCCTGGTGGGGCACCTGAGCCTCAAATTCGAGGAACGCCAGGACTTGCTCGAGATGCTTTCTGCGGCCAAGCGTCTCGAGGAGGTGCACGCCCGCATCCAGGCGGAGACCGAGGTGCTCTCGGTGGAGCGCAAGATTCGCGGTCGCGTCAAGAAGCAGATGGAGCACTCCCAGAAGGAGTACTACCTGAACGAGCAGATGCGGGCGATCCAGAAGGAGCTCGGTGAGCGCGACGAGTTCAAGAACGAAGTCGACGAGCTCGAAGAGGCGCTCAAGAAGAAGCTGGTGCCCGAGGAAGCACGCGAGCGCTGCGAGAAGGAGATCCGCAAGCTCAAGATGATGTCGCCCATGAGTGCCGAGGCGACCGTCGTGCGCAACTACGTCGATTGGTTCCTCACTCTGCCGTGGGATGAGTACAAAGAGGAGCGCCACGACCTCGTGGAGGCCGAACGCGTACTGGACGAAGACCACTTCGGACTCGAAAAGCCGAAGGAGCGCATCGTCGAATACCTGGCGGTTCAGACCCTCGTGGAGAAGATGAAGGGGCCCATTCTCTGCTTCGTCGGGCCGCCCGGAGTCGGCAAGACTTCTCTCGGGCGCTCGATCGCCCGAGCCACCGACCGCGACTTCGTGCGCGTGTCGCTGGGCGGGGTGCGCGACGAAGCGGAGATCCGCGGGCACCGGCGTACCTACATCGGGGCGCTCCCGGGCAAGATTCTCCAGGGCCTCAAGAAGGCGGGGTCCGGGAACCCGGTCTTCCTGCTCGACGAGGTCGACAAGATGTCGATGGACTTCCGCGGCGACCCGTCGTCGGCGCTGCTCGAGGTTCTCGACCCGGAGCAGAACCACACCTTCAACGACCACTACATGGATCTCGACTACGACCTCTCGCGGGTCATGTTCGTCTGCACGGCCAACGTGCTGCACCAGATTCCGCGCCCGCTCCAGGACCGCATGGAGATCATCCAGCTGCCGGGCTACATCGAATCGGAAAAGCTCCAGATTGCCCGGAACTTCCTGATCCCGAAGGTCCGGGAGCAGAACGGCCTGAACGAGGATCTGATCGACTTCACCGATTCCGCGCTGCTCGAGATCATCCGCTACTACACGCGGGAATCCGGCGTGCGAAATCTCGAGCGGGAGATTGCGTCGGTCTGCCGGAAGGTCGCACGGGACGTGGTGAAGGCCGGCGACTCCGCCAAAAAGACGCGTGCCACGCCGGCGAAGGTCAAGAAGTACCTGGGTGTTCAGAAGTTCCGTTTCGGCAAGGCCGAAGAGGAGGACCGGATCGGTGTCTGCACCGGCCTGGCCTTCACCGAGGTGGGCGGCGAATTGCTCCAGACCGAGGTTTCGGTGACTCCCGGCAAGGGGAAGCTCCAGATCACCGGGCGCCTGGGCGACGTGATGCAGGAATCCGCCAACGCCGCCATGTCCTACGTGCGTTCCCGAGCCAAGCAATTCGGGCTGACCCGCGACTTCTACTCGAAGGTCGACGTTCACCTGCACGTGCCCGAGGGCGCGACGCCGAAGGACGGTCCGTCGGCCGGCATCACGATCGCTACCGCGATCACGTCGGCGCTGACCCGGATCCCCGTGCGCAGCAACGTGGCGATGACCGGCGAGATCACCCTCCGCGGGCGGGTGCTGCCCATCGGCGGGCTCAAGGAGAAGATGATCGCGGCCCTGCGCGGCGGGATCGATACGCTCATCATCCCCAAGGAAAACGAGAAGGACCTGGCCGAGATCCCGGCCCACGTGAAGCGAGACCTCACCATCATTAGCGTGGACCACATGGACGGAGTGCTGCCGAAGGCGCTGGCTCACGGCGACCTCGCTGCGTATCTGGCCGAGGGGGATCACCGGCTCGACGAGATCTACGAAGTCCCGCGAAGTGACTCCGTGCAGGAGCTACCCGGCCCCAGCGGAGTCAACTGAGCGCCCGCGAGCGCGTAGCTCAGCTGGCTAGAGCGCCTGGTTTACACCCAGGAGGTCGCAGGTTCGAGCCCTGCCGCGCTCACGCGGGCGTCGCGCATTCCGGCGACGCTGGCTAGCGTAGCCGCGGTCATGACCGACTTCCCGGCCTCGCCGCTGCCGCCGGCTGAGTTCTTTGAACAATGGCTCCCGCAACGCTTCGCCGCGGCGGAGCTGACGCCCGCCCTGCGCGAGGCAGATCTCTCGCTCGGCGTGGTATTGCGGGGCGAGGGCGGCGGCGAGTGGCTGCTGACGATCGAAGACGGCGCGTTGCGCGTCGCGAGCGGCGGCGAGTGGCTGCCGACGATCGAAGACGGCGCGTCGCGGGTTGCGGGCGGCGCCCGCAAGGGCGTGCCGGTCACGCTCGTGCAGGGTGTTGCGGAATGGCGCGGGGGACTCTGGGAGGGCCGCGGCGGCGCCTTCAGTGCGCGCGTGTCGGCGCTCTTCGATCCGGTCGCCCTGGCCGCTGCGCTGAAGGACCGCGAGAAGCTCCTGCTCCGTGACGGACCGGTGAGCCACCTCGAACGAGTCGGCGCCCACGTCGAGCTGCGGGTGACCGGCGCTCCGGGAGGCGACTGGAGCGCGGGGGTACTGCTCGGACCCGGCTCGATCGAGCGACCGGACGCTCGCATCGTGCTCACCGAAAGGGATGCCGATGCCCTGATCGAGGGGCGCCTCGACGTGGTCGAGGCGCTGATGGGTGGCAAGCTGCAGCTCGAGGGAGACAGCGGGTTTCTGCTGAAGCTGCCGCGTCTGTTCGGGTGGCTCGCGTGACGGGGCTCGAGGCCGCGGCGGCAACCGCCGGCATGGGCGGGGCGGCGTTCTGGGAGAGCGTGCTCGTTTCCGCAGAGAGACCGCGCGCTTGCCGCAAGCCGCCGGCCGGCCCGCTCTGACCGGTCTGCCGCTNTGCCCGNNCTGCCGGTCCGNTCTGCCCGNNCTGCCGGTCCGGTCTGCCGCTCTGCCGGTCCGGTCTGCCGCTCTGCCGGCACCCCTTCGGGCGGGCTTTCCAGCCGCTCGACGCGGAGTCTGCCCCGGNGCGCCCGGGTCCTGGCCCGGGGCAGCTTTTCGCGCCCCGCGGATTCTGCTACTCCCCAGTACGCGAGCCGTCTCGGGGGGTGGTAGTTCAATTGGTTAGAGCACCGGCCTGTCACGCCGGAAGTTGCGGGTTCGAGTCCCGTCCGCCCCGCCACAAGCTCCCGATTTCATTCANACTTTTTTGCCGCTTTTGGGCCGGGGTTCCACTCTGGCCGAAAACGCAATGGAAGCGCGGCGCTCGAAACGCGAGGCTTCGGGAGCGTTTCTCTCAGTCTGCACCATTTCGGGTTCAGCGTGCCTCGATGCGCGGTAGCGCGCGATCGCCGTGGGGGCAGCCTCGCGGAGTGCCGTTGTGACCTGCTGACCTGCCCCGATTGTTGTACCAGTTCCTATGTTGTCCGCGGCCAGGCAACCGATGCGACCAGTCTAGCTGCGCCGCAGAAGCGGCTGCTTGACGGGTATGCGGAATTTGGGGCATTGAGGACACGCCAATTTGTCTCGAGCCAGTTCGAGGCTGCGCCATCGGCGCCGAGGAGATCGACGTGACCACTACGGAAAAGAGAAGGCTTTCGCAGCGACTGTGCCTCGTCCTCCTGGCCGTCCTGCTTCTCGACTCGACTCCCGCAAAGGCGGTGTACAACCCTCGGATCACGGGTTACTCCCCCTCATCTGCGAGCGCTGGAACGGAAGTCACCATCCAGGGGACCGGCCTGGGCAGCCGCCCCTACACCGTTATGTACGGCACGCCCGGTTCGATTTCTTCAACAGGGGAGATCCCCAGAGATCACATCCTCGATTGGCGGGGTACCGCGGTCCGGTTCCGGGTGCCGCGTGCCATGTGACCCGGTAAATACTGGGTTGCCATCTACGCCGGCGAGACCCTGCGCAGCAATCAGCTCGCGGAACTCCGCATCACCCCGGTGCCGGCTATTGCAGAGCGGATCGGAGGTGCGCCGCCGTTCAAACCGGGTAAAACGCCCGTGAAAGACGTGGCCCACCCAACGGCAACGGCGCGGGGGGTTGTGACCGATGTCCAGGTCCCCCGCGGAGCGCGCTGCCATGTACCAACGACGCTGAGACTGGTCGGCGGACCCTTCCAGGTGGGAACCGATTCCACGCGCCAGCCTTCGGCCGGGGTAACCCGAGTACATGTCATGGCTCTAGGAGGAAACGCCTGGGCCAGTCGAATGCTTAACCAGTATGTCCATTCGGTGCACGTCGTTAGCGAGTCGGAACTGGAGGTAAGTGTGGACGAGTGCGTCGTGTTTCAGTACGGGCTCAAGATCCAGGTCATCTTCCCAGACGGCAGAAGAAGTCCGTGGGCCGAGATCCCCGCCCCCCGGTATTGAAGCCGGGCCAAGCGACCAGATCCCGTATGGGGGCTCGACCCCCTCCCCGGTGCCTATTGGACAGAATGTCTACTACTTGGACCCAGGGAAAAGGCAGCTTCAACTTCCTATCTGCCCTGCATCTTGCGTTGACCCGGTTGGCTGCGCTGCATCCCGATCTTGGGCTTCGCCGCCGCGCTGGTGACCTGGATCTCGCTGCAACCCAGCTTGTTGCTCGGGTTCGGATCCACACCAGCGCCAGCGCCCGCTTCCCGAAGAAACCGGCAGATAGGGCGAGATCAGCTTCAATGGCGGGGCCGCCACGATTTCGGGCTGGACCCCGGCAGACTGGCAACAGGCCGGTCAATGCGAAGACTGCTTTCAGCCCGCGTTCAACTACCGGCCCCGGAGCAGATAGGAAGTTCAAGCTGCGTTTTCCTTGGGTCCGATAAGTAGGCATTCTGTCAAATAGAGGGGGCGAGGGGAAGAGGCCCGGTACGGGCGCATGAGATTGGGCATTATAAGCTCGCGCATATTCGCACGAATATCATCATCAGCCTGCTCCATTACGGCGTGCTCTTTTTTCTGCTCTCCTGGGTGATCGAGAGCCCCACGCTTTTTCACGCCTTCCATTTTGCACAGCCATCGGTCTATGCTGGAATGGTCATCTTCATGATCCNCTATTCCCCCGTGTCGATCATCCTCGCTGCTTTGATGAGTGCGCTCTCCCGGCGGCATGAATTCCAGGCGGATCGCTACGCGGTCGAAACCACCGGCCAGGCAGGGCCCCTCGTCCAGGCGCTGAAGACCTTATCGCGTACCAATTTGGATAATCTGACTCCCCATCCAGCCTATGTCCGGCTCGCCTATTCGCATCCGCCGCTCATTGAGCGTCTTGCGCGGCTCGATGAAGTAGAAGCGAGCTTGAAATCGTGCCAGCCCCGGGATTGAGACCGACCCTTCCGACCCGGCCGTAGAGGAGATGTGATGGAATCGATTCGCAGGCGTGCGATGGAGATATTCCCCTCCGTCCTGCTCACCGTTCTCAGCATGGTCCAGGCCCTCGCCCTGGAATTGCTCTGGACGCGACTGGGCGACAGCCCCTACCTCTGGGAAGGGGGATGGGATGCCTTGTTGGGTTGGGCGCAGGTCGTGGCAGTCCTCTTGGGGTTGTTGGAGATCTGGCTCTTCTATATCAGCCTGGTGATTCGCATGACCTGGCTGCCTTCCGCCTATGATTCGGTACTCCCTTTCGCGATCGGAATCCTGGAATTCACCATGATCGAGCTGATGGGTCCCGAATCGCTGGCCCCCTGGCTCTATACCGTTGCGCTTCTTTTCGCCCTGGCGATCTGGACTGGTCATTGGATCGCCCGCCGCGCCCGACTCATGCCTTCAAATTGGGAGGCCTTTGTCGATGTGGAACCCGCCACCTACCGCGACTTTCTTCCTTCGGCAGCAGCGGCCGGCTTGCTGATCGCTCTGGGCATGGCACTGCAGGCCAGCGGAGAGCGTGGGATCCTCGCCCTGGTGGCGATCGCGATCGTCATCATATTGATTGCCTGGCAGACCGATCAGACTCGTCGCTTCTGGAAACGATCGCTCTTGGCCGCCCCTGCGGATGAGGGAGATCTGGCGGAGCGGGAATCGTTGCGGCCCGGAAGAGATCGCGAGGAAGGCTGATCGAGCGAAGGGGAGCGTTCGAAATCCCCTGCCTGGATGCGCTCCGGATTCCATGGCGAGGCTCTTCCCTACGGCGTTCAAGGCGCTCTCTGGGGAAGCAGCCCGGAGGAATCTCAAATCATTCGTCGATCGGTTCGTCGTTCGGGCCACGAGCCGATGCTCCAGATAATCCTCGCCCGCATCTTTTGCCATACCGGGATCGGCCTCATCCAGCACGTCCTTGGGATTCGATGATTCGGACCTCCCTCTGATCCACGACTCCCTGGTCGCAGTTCGAGCCGGGAGCGGATGGGAATGAGCCGGGAGGGCAGGGGAGCATCGGGCAGATAGGAAGTTCGGCGCTTCAGGCTTTCGTGTGGGTTGATTGAAGAGAGTCTGGATAGAGATCCAGGTCGGCCAGATGGAAGTAGATGGCATTGTGGAAG
>PBYF01000040.1 GCA_002729515.1 Deltaproteobacteria bacterium | reverse complement strand
GAAGTGCCGTTGTGGCAATTGAAGCAGCCCGTCACGACACCCGCGTGATCGAAGCCGCCGGTCACCGCCCACGACGCCGTCGTATGGCAATCGTCGCAGGTATTGCTGCTCTGGATGTGCCCGGCACCCTTGCCGGTGGCCGAAGTGCCGTTGTGGCAATTGAAGCAGCCCGTCACGACACCCGCGTGATCGAAGCCGCCGGTCACCGCCCACGACGCCGTCGTATGGCAATCCTCGCAGGTATTGCCGCTCGGCAGGTGCCCGGCGCCCCTGCCGGTGGCCGAAGTGCCGTTGTGGCAATTGAAGCAGCCCGCCACGACGCCCGCGTGATCGAAGCCGCCGGTCGACGCAGACCAGTTGTGTGTGTTGTGGCAGGCACCGCAATCGCCGGTCGTTGGGATGTGAGTCGCGTGCTTGCCCGTGGCAAGGACGCTGTTGTGGCAGCTCGAGCAGGCGCCCGTGACCATCGTGTGATCGAAGGTCGCCGGTACCCACGAGATCGTGCGGTGGCACTGCCCACAATCGTCGGAGCTGGGCACGTGGTTGGCCGACTTGCCCGATGCGATCGAGCCGTTGTGGCAATGCGCGCAGCGGTCGACGACGCCCGCGTGGTCGAATCGTGCCGATCCCCAGGTCGCCGTGAGGTGGCAGTCGTCGCACGTGTTCGAGCTGGGAACGTGGGCGCCGGGCTTCACCTCTCCCTGCCAGCGGCTCCCGGGGAGGTGGCAGATGCCGCACTGGCGCGGAGTTCCTTCGAACAGGCCGCCCACATGGCACGCTTCGCACGGCGCACGCTCGTGAGCGCCGGTCAGGGGAAACCCGGTGCGTATATGTTCGAGATCGTCCATGTCTCCGGCACCGACCGGATGCGGCAGCAGCACACACAGCGCGATCGCGAGCAGCGCGCGACGCATCAGTGCAGCTCCCGGAGATCGATCGCATCCCAGAAGGTGGCCGAGTGGCAGCGCTCGCAGTCGCGGCCGAATGCACCCGCGTGCCGATCGTCCCGCGCGTGACAGCTCGCGCACTCCGATGTCGCCGAGACAGGCCCGTCGACGGGAAGCCGGTGGCAGGCCTCACACTCGAGCTCCGCATGGGCCTCCGTGAGCGGGTACTCGGTACGCTCGGCGTGGTCGAAGCGCCAGCGATCCCAGCCGTTCGGGTTGTGACACTCCGCGCACTCCGTTCCGAGACGACGCAGGTGCGTGTCCGTATCCGCGTGACAATCCCAGCAGCTGCTCGGGGTGTCAGAGAAGCGGGCCGTCGCGTGGCACTGCTCACAAGAGACCACCGCATGCAGGCCGAGCAGTGGGAAGGCGGTGACGTCGTGCTCGAAGAAGATCTTTCCGGTCCACGCAGATTCGTCGTGGCACGCGCCGCAATCCTCGCCGAGCTGTCCGGCATGCACATCGTCGCTCTCGTGGCACGCCGCGCAGGGTCGAGTCGGCTCCTGCTCGATCCTGGGGCCCGTATGACAGCGTTCGCACTTCACGTCAGAATGGGCCCCTAGCAGCGGGAAGTCGGTCATCTGCCCGTGATCGAAGCTTTCATCCGCCCAGCGGGTTTCGCGGTGACACTGCTCACAGTCGGTTCCGTTGCGGCCGCGATGCACATCGTCTGCTTCGTGGCAGGCGACGCATTCGGTGGCGAGCGTGACGTCGAGCCCGTCGGGATGACAGCGTTCACACTCGAGCGGCGCATGCGCGTCCTCGAGCGCAAACTCCGTCTCGCGTTCGTGATCGAAGCGCACCTCCAGCCAGTCCTGCGGTGTGTGACAGTCACCGCAGTCGGCACCGAAGCGCCCGCGGTGGATATCGTCGACGCGGTGGCAGGAGTTGCAGTCGCTGGCGGTGCTCTCGAACTGGCCCCCGGTGTGACACAGGACACAGTCCGCGCGGACGTGTTCACCCTCCAACGGAAATTCCGTCTCCGAGTGATCGAAGCGAGTCTCGTCCCAGGATACCTCGGAGTGACAGTCGCCGCATGCCTCGCCGAGCGACCCCCGGTGCGTGTCATCATCCTCATGGCACGCCCAACAGTCGGCCGGCGCATCCCGCGGCTTGTTTTCCGGCTCGTGGCACGCCGCGCAGGCGGTGCGCCCGTGGGCACCCCGCAGAGGAAGATCCGTCAGGTCGTGATCGAACGACGCGGGGTCGAAATCTGCGACATCGGCCTCGCGACCGCGGTGCTCGGTGTGGCACGTGCGGCAGGGCGTATCGGCCAGGCCCGGCGCCCGGCCGTGGAAGCCCCGGGAGTCCGCGAGATCCGCCGCAACCTCTTCGTGGCATTCGAGGCATAGGGATTTCTGGGTGCGGTCGCCCAGACGCGAATGGCAGGCCCCACACTCGCTCTCAGTGCGAGCGTGGCCCTCGATGACAGGACCGGGCATCAAGAGCTTCTCGAGTTCGATCGCAGCGGCCGTGTCCGCCGAGCTCATCCAACACACAATCGCCGCCGCACCGCACCGCAACAGACGCTTCATCTCAGTAGAGATGCACCGCGACCACGTGGACAGCTGCGGCCCCGAAGAGCAGGAAGCACAGCGGAAGATGGACAGCGTGCCAGAGCGCGAACAATCGCTCGTAGATGCGAAACCGCACGACGCCCCGCAGTGCATCGACAAAGCGCACGATCGTCGCGTCGCGCTCACGTCGGCGAAACGCCCCGCGGCGCCGGAGCATGGTGCGGGCGGCTCCCTCCAGACGCAGAATCCCCCCATCTCGGAGCGCCAGCTGCTCGAGTTCCCTCAGCTCACCGGCAAGCTCAGAATCCTCTCCGGCCCCATCGTCGAAGGCGTGGCGCTCCACCTCGACTTCGTCGCGAACCTGGCGAAGCGTCGTTTTCTGGCCCATCAGCCCCACGTGGATGTGTGGGTACAACATTCTACCGAACACCCCGCTAGCTGCGACCAGCAGCATGCTCACCAGGGAGACCGAGCTGTTGAGCGATCCCAGTCGAAAATTCGCGTGGAAGAGGATGCACAATGGGCCAAACAGCCCCAGGAACATATGTACCGAGAGCCAGCGCCGCAATGGCCCCAGCGGCTGCTCCAGGAGCAGCCGCTTGCGCACGGAGTAGAGCAGCAGCAGGCTCATGCAAGTCAGACCGACGATGCCGAGCGCGTAGCCCGGCCCGAACTCCGCATTCAGGTAGCGCTCTTCTCGAACATTCCAGCCCCACGCGAAAGTGCCCCACCACGCCACACCGACAATCCACGGAACGGGATGCCTAACGAGGGCACGACTTCGATGCGCGGCACCGGCGACGGACATCATTGCTTTCTTCGGTGTGACACCGTGCGCACTATAATGCGTACTCCCCTCCCGCCCTTATTTAATACTCCGAATATTTAGCACCCTGACATACCGGCATGTGTGACCGCCATCACGGAAAGATTTGCCCGTCATCCGTTACTTAGGAAGCAGAGACAGAATTACTCCACGGGCCACCGAGCGGCGGTGCCCTGGAACGGGCCCCCAATGTTCCGCGCTGTGTGCATCATTGTCGGAGTGCTGGTAGTGGCCTCGTTTCCCGTGCGCCGCACGCGTGCGCAACCCGTGCGCTCCCGCGTGCTCGAGGGCTTCTCACTCGAACGCACCGGCGGAGACGCCGCCATGCGCATCCGCTTCACCCTGCCGGTGATCTACCTGCGCCACAGCCCTCACGACGGCGGGGACCTGCTCGAGATCCAACTCGCACCCCTGGCTGTGCCCGATCCCGAGACCCTCGCACCCTTCCGCGAATCGTTGCGCATCCCGAACGACATGCCGCTGCCGATCGACTCCGTCGTCCTGCACGTCGAGGCCTCGGCAAACCCGACCGTCGAGGTCCGCTTCGACCGCGACGTCGCGTATCGCGTCGAGCAGGGGCGCGACCAGCGGAGCCTCGTGGTGCGGCTTCCGGAGGCGCTCTCGCAGACGCCGCCTAAGCACGAGCGGCCGCGGGCTCCCGGCCTCGGCGCGGCGGCAGCCGTATCGGACGAGCGAAAAAAGCTCATGCAAGAGGGACGCGATGCGCTCACCGCGGGCGACTTCGACCGTGCGAACGCGCTATTCACCAAGCTGATTGCGCTGCCCGAAGGGCCCGACACACCGGATGCCCTCGAACTGCTGGCCCTGACACGTGAGCGCAAGGGCCAGCGCGCCCACGCGAAAGCGGAGTATGAGGGCTACCTCGTTCGCTACCCCGATCACGCGGGGACCCAACGCGTGCGCCAGCGCCTCGAGGCGTTGATCACCGCATCCGAAGCGCCGCTCCCGCGGCGAGCGCCGCTGGCCAGGCGCCGGGAAGGCGGGCGCCGGGATCTCGAAGTATTCGGCAGCCTGTATACCGGCTACCGCTACGACGGTCGCGAGGTCGACTCCGGCGGCATCGAGACGCTCGATTCTTCCATCCTGACGGATATGCACTTCGAGACGCGGCTCAGTCTGGCCAACTGGGCCCTCCGCAGCCAGGTGGTCGGCGGCTACCGCAACTCGTTCGTGCTGGGCGACGGCAGCGACCTGCGCATCAGTTCGCTGTTCGTCGAGGCAGAATCGCATGAATACGACCTGCTCGGCTCGTTCGGGCGCCGCAGCCGAAGCAGCGACGGCGTGCTCGGCCGCTACGACGGCTTTGAGGCACATATCGCGCTATCCGAGGACGTGGCACTTGGAGTGATCGGTGGACTTCCGGTGGATTCGTCATGGGCCGGCTTCGGGGGATTCGAGCGCTACTTCGGGGGAGTAAACCTCGAGATCATACAGATCTTAGAGGGGCTCGACGTCGGGATCTACGGCATCGCGCAGGTCGCAGGCGACTACCTCGACCGGGCCGCCGTGGGCGCCGAGCTTCGATATTTCGAGGTGGGCAGATCGCTCACGGCCTTTCTCGACTATGACGTCTACCACCTCAGCCTTAACATAGCCCAGTTCATTGCGACATGGCAGCCCTTCGACTCGACCTACATCACGCTATTCGGAGACTATCGCAACACGCCGACACTCACGACACGCAACGCCATTCAGGGTCAGGCATTCAGTGACCTCGACAGCCTCGGAACTGCGTTCTCGCGCAGCGAGATCGAAGCGCTCGCAAAGGACCGCACGGCACGTGCGGCGAACCTGAGTCTTTCGGTCTCGCAACTGCTGACCGAGGACTCCCAGCTGGCCTTCGATGTCGGCACGAGCCACCTGTCGGAGATGCCCGCCTCGGGTGGTGTCACTGCCATCGAGGGCACGGGGTTCGAGTTCTACTCCAGCGGGCAGCTCATCGTGAACGACATTCTGACCGAAGGCGACGTCGGCTCCGTGGGCTTGCGTTATGCCGACACCAGGTTTTCCGACACCGTCTCGGGCACATTGAACGCGCGCTATCCGCTCATGAAGCGCTTCTACATCACACCGCAGCTGCGCGCCGACTACCGGATGCAACGGGCGGCACAGGACCTCGTGATCGTGAGCCCCTCGCTGCGCCTCGATCTCGGCATCTGGAAACTGCGCCTCGATGCACAGGGGGGCCTCGACCTGGAGCTCCCGCAGGGCGGCGGCAAGTCCGAGATGGATTTCTTCTTCTCTGCTGGAATCCGACATGATTTCTGAGCTGGAGTGAACCGTGCCGCTACCCGAAACCACACCCGCCCTGATCTACCTGGTGCTACTCGCCTGCGTAATGCTGCCCTACGCCCGGCGCCGCATCCGGCGCAACGCCGCCAGCCTGGCCCTGCTCGAGGAGGCGCATAGCGACGGGCTGATGGAGCCGGCATCCCTGCATCCCGTGATCGATCCGGGCCGCTGCTTCGGCTGCGCCGCCTGCGTCAAGGCCTGCCCCGAGTGCGACGTGCTCGGCATCCTGTATGGCCGGGCAGTCCTCACGACACCCGCCAACTGCATCGGACACGGCGCATGCCGCAAAGCCTGCCCCCGGGACGCGATCACGCTGGTACTCGGCAGCGAGACCCGCGGTGTCGAGATCCCGATGCTCGGCGAGGACTTCCAGACGAATGTGCCGGGCATCTACGTCGCCGGCGAGCTCGGCGGCATGGGTTTGATCCGCAACGCCATCGAGCAGGGCAAGCAGGCGCTGGCGGCCATCGCGCAGCACCCAGGGGTGGCCAGCGGAGACAGCCTCGACGTATTGATCGTGGGTGCCGGGCCGGCGGGCTTTGCGGCCTCGCTCGCGGCCCGCGAGCGCGGCCTGCGCGCGCGGACCATCGAACAGGAGACGCTGGGAGGGACCGTCGCCCACTATCCCCGCGGCAAGATCGTGATGACCGCGCCGGTCGAACTGCCCCTCGTCGGTGCGGTGAAGCTGCGCAAGACGACAAAGGAGGCACTGCTCGAGCTATGGACCCGAGTCGCCTCACAGACCGGCATCGAGATCACATACCAGGAGCGCGTCACCAGCATCGTACGGGCCGGCAAGTACTTCCGCATCGAGACAAATCGCGGCACGTACGAGGCGCGCACCGTGCTCCTCGCGATCGGCCGGCGCGGCACACCGCGCAAGCTCGAGGTGCCCGGCGAGGAGAGTGAGAAGGTCTTGTACCGCCTCATCGATCCCACACAGTACCGCGGCAAGCACGTACTCGTGGTCGGCGGTGGAGACAGCGCACTCGAGGCCGCTGTGGCGCTGTGTGAGGAGCCTGGCACTCAGGTGAGCCTGTCGTACCGCGGCGAAACGTTCTCGCGCGCGAAGCAGAAGAATCGCGAGGCCATCAACGAGGCCACAACACGGGGTGACGTGCACATGCTCCTGCAGACCGAGGTCATCTCGATTGGCGAGAAGACCGTCTCATTGCGGCTCGAGGACGAAGTCGTCGAGATCCCGAATGATGCCGTCATCGTGTGTGCCGGCGGCGTCCTGCCGACATCATTTCTGCGCGCCATAGGCGTCGACATGGAAACGAAGTGGGGGACCCTATGAGCGGCACACGCGGTGCGGTGCATGCCGGCGCCATCGGCTTGTTGTGCGCGCTGGTGCTGCCGGCCCTGGCCTTTGCAGCGGGCAGCCTGGACGACGCGGAGCAGGCGGTCCTGGAGCGGCGCTTCGAGGACGCAATCATCATCTGGCGCGATCTGGCGCAACGCGACTCTGCCGAGGCAGCCTACCGCCTCGGCTCGAGCTACCGCGCCGGGCGCGGCGTGGCGCGCGACGACGCGGAGGCCGTACGCTGGCTCGAGATCGCCGCCCAACAGGGCCACCACGATGCGCAGTTCAATCTAGCTGCGATGCACGAGAACGCCTGGGGCGTACCGATAGACCGGGAGCAGGCGCTGCACTGGTACCGGGAAGCCGCGCGCCGCGGGCACGTGCGAGCCGCTGCGAAGCTCGAAGCCGCGGGCGCGGGTGCCGCTTCGCTCGCTCCCATGCGGTTCAGCGCGAGTGCCCACACACCCACCCGGCGGCTGCACCAGGCGATCGCACTCGACGACCTCCTCGGCGCGCAACGGGCACTCGACGCTGGCGCCCTGCCCGGCGACCCGCACGCCACCGGACGCACGCCGCTGACCGATGCGCTCGACCGCGGGCGCTTCGAAGTGCTGGCACTGCTGCTGCGCTCGGGCGCCGACCTCAACGCACTGGACGGGCTAGGCGACTCGCCACTCACGCTGGCGGCGCGCAATGGTGACGTCGGCGCGGTGGAGTGGCTCCTGACCCGAGGTGCGGGCGCGAATTCGGCGGATCGCCACGGTGCTACCGCGCTCACGCTGGCGGTGCAGCTCGGCCACCGCCGCGTCGTTTCGGCGCTGCTGCGCGCCGGTGCCGACGCGAATGCGACCGACGCCACCGGCCGCTCGCCCCTCGCCATGGCCCGGGCGTTCGAGCACACGGCAATTGCCGCAGCGCTGCGCGGCGCCGGTGCCCGGCCGGCGCAGAGCGCGCGCGATCCGCGTGCCGAAGAGGTCGGGTGGCTGCAAAGCCAGCCGGACGCGGACGCCGCAGAGGCACCGGGCAGCTACAATGGCTGGTCGCCGCTGGCGATCGCGGCTTCGCGTGGCCAGCCCGAGCTGGTGCGTGCGCTCCTGGTGCAAGAGACGGCGATCGATGCGCGGGATCCCGAAGGCCACACCGCACTCTCGCGTGCGGCCAGCCGCGGCCGGACGGCCTGTGTCGAAGCACTCCTGGCGGCTGGCGCCAACGCCGATGAGGGCGGTGACACCGGCTGGACTCCGCTGCTACACGCCGTCGCGGGAGGCCACGCAGCGGCTGCCGTCGCGCTGCTCGACGCCGGCGCCGATCCAGAGGAGCGGACTGAGGACGGAGATTCGGCGCTCGATCTCGCCGCACGATCTGGCGACGGCAAGCTCGTCGAGTGGCTGGCTTCCGCACCCGGCACGCACGCCACTCAGCACGCCCGAGCATTGTCCCTCGCCGCCACCAGTGGCAACGCCGCAGGCATCCGCGCGCTGCTGCGGCGCACACCGCCGCCGGTGGGAATCGGTGACTCCCGCGCCGCCGCGCTGTGCGAGGCAGCCGACGCCGGGCACGGCGACATCGTGCAGGCCCTGCTGGAGGCCGGCACACCGTCGACGACACGCTGTGCAGATCGCGAGCCCCTGCTGCACCACACCCTCCGGGCCGACCCGGCGCTCGTCGCGATGCTGCTCCGATGGGGTGTAGACATCGACGCGCGCAACACCAAGCAGAATACCGCGCTCATGATTGCCGCACGCAGCGGGGCCGCCGAGCTGGTCGAGATCCTGCTGCGTCACGGAGCCGAGATCGATCTGCGCGGGCACGGTCGGTGCACGGCGTTGATGGCCGCCGCGGCGGCGGGACAGCGCTACGTCGTCGCGCGGCTGCTGCGTGCGGGTGCCGACACCGACCTGCGAGATAGAGACGGCGAGAACGCCCTCGCACTCGCACGGGCCCACGGCCACGAGACCATCGTCGCGCTGCTCGAGAGCCGCGACACCGGCGGCTTCCTGAGCCGCTTCTAGCGCGGAGCCTGGAGCTCGAGCTGCAGGCGCTTGCGCTGCTCGCGTGCTCTCTGCCGCGCGAGTTCACGCGCGCGCTCTATCTCCACGACGAGCTGACGGCGCAGCTCCTCGGCGCGCGCCGCCTCGGCCGCCGAACGGCGACGCTTGGCCAGCAACAGGCAATCCTCGAGCAGCGCCGTCTGGCGCCGCAGCAGCTCATAGGGCACCTGCGCCGACGGTGCGTCCGCTTCGAGCTGCAGCACCCGCTCTTGGCGGGCCTCCACTCCCAGCGTCGTGCGCGCGAGCGCCGCAATGCGGTTCAGGCCCGGCACGAGCTCGACGAAACCGTGAAACGCGCCGTCTGGAGCCACGCGAAACGGCATGGCCACCTGCCCGGTCGTTGCGTTGTACAACCTGACGCCCTCGAGCCCGCCAACGCCAGCGTGCGCGATCATGTCGATCAAATCTGCGGGGTGCCGTACCGGCGTGAAGACGCCTCCGGTGCGCTCGGCGGCCTCGAGCAGGGCCAACGGCCAGGCGACCGCCTCCTTGCCGATCGCAAACGTGTGCAGCTCGACACCGGCCTCGCGGGCTCGCTCGGCGGCCGCGAATACCGCCGACACGTTGCGCGCCTCCTCACCGTGCCCAAAGGGCAGCGTCGGGTAGCCATCCGTGAAGAACAGGACCATGCGGTGCACATCGCCGGGGGTTGCAGCCGTGTCGGCCGCAGCGGAAAAGACTGCCAGCGCCCGATCGATGGCTCCGGCCATGTCGGTGCCGCCGGACGGATCCTCGGCCAGCAGTGCATCGAGTGCGCCATCGACCGCTTCGTGCTGCGTCGTCAGCGTCTGGAGTGTTCGCGCCGAGGGCGTGCGCGGCAGCAGCCAGTCGAGCGCCCCCGGCTCGCTGCCGGCAAACGCCACGACGCCGACGCGGGTACTCGCCGCGTCGAGCTCTGCCAGCAGCTGGCGCGCCGCCGAGATCTCGGCCGCCAGCACCGAATCGCCGCGGTCGCTGGTGCGCTGGAGCCCCGCTGCATCGAGCGAGGCGCGGCCGACCTCTCCATCGCCATCGATGTCACCGCCGGAGGGGCGGTCGGTCGAGCCCGACGTATCCAGTACCAGCACGATGTCGAACTGGTGCACTTTCGCACGGCCGGCCACGAACGTGCCGCACCCGCGCGATGCGGAAACCCGCGCACCCGGCGCCGGATATTGGAACACCACCCGCAGACGCGACTCCAGCGCCAGCTGGGGGCGCGCGAGCGAGCCCTCCTCCTCCTGCGCGGCTGCGGGAGCCGCCGCGAGCAGGATTCCGAGCCAGACCCATGAGGCGCAGCGCGAGATCAGCACCCTGCAAAAGCTAGGGCAACACCTCGCCTCCGTCAGGCGGCGATGTACCACTGCCAGTGCCGGCGCGCCTGGCAGAATGGACCGAGTACACCGAGATCGAAGGAGCGCGCGCAGCCCCGCGCGCTCGACCCGTCTGGCCCGGGACCCTCCCGCGTCCAGGCTCTGCGAACAGGACTACCCCAGCCGGCCAGGTCAGTCGCTGTAGCCGGCGCTTGCCGCGGAAGACCCGCGCGGCCTCGTGCCAACCGCACTCGTCGGCCCGTGACGCGATGCGCTCGGCTGTGACCATCGCGATGATATCGAGGGAGCGCCTCGTATCGCGTCGAGCATCCACCACGCGGTAGATATCCGAGAGCAGCGCGCTGGGCAGCACGAGCGCCAGGAAGTTCGCTAGCACGTATGCCCACAGGAGCGGGGCAGAAGGCGCCTCCAGGCCGGCCGCACCGAGCAGGATCTGGAAATGCCGCGCCGCGAGTCGCGCGAAGCTGCTCACGGCCGGCAACCTGTGTGCCGCGGCCGGGGGGGGAAGCATCGCGATGGGCGGCGTAGACTCCGGGACGTGGCAGATCTGCGGGACACGCGCGAGGCCGGCTACGCCAAGCGGCTGGAAACGCTCTCGGCAGCGGGCTGGAAACGCTGGCTCGACGTGCAGGCCCCGTATCGCTGGAACGTGCGGCGCCTGGAACTCGGCTACACGCTGGACATCGGCTGCGGCATTGGCCGCAACCTGGCACACCTCGGGTGCAACGGCGTTGGCCTCGATCACAACCCGCACGCCATCGAGGTCGCCCGGGAGCGCGGCTGCATCGCCTTCACCCCGGAGGAGTTTGCGACCTCCGGGTATTGCCGCGACGGCAGCTTCGATGCCCTGCTCTTCGCACACGTCGTGGAGCACATGCACTTCGACGAGGCGGCCGCCCTGGTCGGGGACCATCTGCGCTATCTGCGACCGGGTGGCCGTGTCGCGCTGATCACGCCCCAGCAGGCGGGTTTCCGCTCGGACCCCACTCACGTCGAGTACATGGACCCCGCCCGGCTGCGGGCACTGCTCGATCATCACGGGTTGGCGCACGAGCGCAGCTATTCGTTCCCGTTTCCACGCATCGTGGGGGGCCTCTTCCCCCACAACGAGTTCGTCGTCGTCGGTCTCGGGCCAGGAGCCCCCGCCGCACGCTGACGGGAGCGCAGCCGGAAGCCCCAGGTGCCGCTCAATGCGGATCGCAGCTACTCGGCATAGCCGAGCCGACGCAGGCGCTCGCGGTCCGGCGGCGCTGGGCTCGGGGGCCGGCCCATCGACGCAGCGACCGTGATGGGGACCCACAGCTCGTTCATCGGGTGATGGGGTGCAAGGGAGAGAAAAGCGTCGGGCCAGAAATCACGAAGTCGAAGTCTCTTGGGAGGGTCGGCCACGGTTTTTCAGCGTGTAATGGCGCAGGGTAACCGCACGACCCGTTTTCGCTCTGTAGACCCACTCAACGACCAGCGAAACCACCACCATGCCGAGCAGTACGAAGACTTGCCAAGCCTGACCTGCGGTGGTGACCGTCTGGCCAACCAGAGCGCCCAGGGCGATGAGGCAGGCCAGGACGCCGAGCAGCGAGACCCACCAACCGCCTCCTGTCTCATGGCGCTGCTTGTAGTTGGCGACGTTGACGGCCAGAAAGATCAAGAGAAATCCTGCGCTCCCCATGGTGGCGATCGCCGCCAGGGGAACAGAGTTGGCGACGATCAGGGTGAGCCCAGCAAAGATCAACATGCCTTCGAGGGGTTGCCCGTGGAAATCCCGCTCGAGCTCGGTGGGGAGCTCACCTGTTTTTGCGATCAGATAGGTGAGCCGACCCGACCCGTAGAAAGTGGCGTTGATGGCCGACGAAGTGGCCAGCATGGCCGCGATGGCGATCATGGCCGCGCCGCCAGAACCCATGAATGATTGTGCGGCGAGCGAAAGCGTCGCATCGGAATCGGCGGCAATGACCTTGAAATCCAGATGTCCCACCACAACGATGGCGATCAGGACATAGATGACAATGACAGCGCTGACACCGCCCAGATAGGCAATCGGAAGTGACTTCCTGGGATTGCGCATCGAATTCGACGCATTCGCGATCAGTTCGAACCCCTCGTAGTTGAGAAAGATCACCATGGATCCGGCGACCAACTCAAAGGGCCCCACCCAGGTGTCGGGTGACAGATGTGACCACTCCATGGGCGTGGAAAGGCCGATCACCACAAATATGCCCAGAAGAATGAGTTTGAGGACGTTGAAGAAGTTCTCCGATCGGATCGCGATATCCGCACCGAACCAATTGATCACGGCCAGAAGGACGATGACGAGGGAGAGCAACATGTGCTTCCAGAAGGAGTAATCGGCCTCTGAGAAGAAGCTTGCTCCGTAAGCCCCGAAAGCGTAGGCGTAGACGGCGAGCAAGATCACATAGGAAAGGCAGAGCAGGATATTCAGGGCTCCGGTGAAGAGGCCCGTACCAAAGGCAATGTTGAGGAACTCGACGGTTCCTCCCTCGCTCGGGTAGCGGAGGCTGAGTCTCCAGTAGGAGAAAGCAGTCAGCAGGGCCACGACGCCAGCGACAACGAAGGCCAGGGGAGCAGCACCTCTTGTCAATTCGACAGTGAGCCCGGTGACGGCGAAGATGCCTCCTCCGACCATGCCACCGATGCCGATTGAGAGAGCGGAAAACGTACCGATCCTGGATTCCTTCACGCTTCTTCCTTTTGCTCTGGCCGCTCCGATCGGTATCCGGCCCAAGTGTGCTTCATAAGCATTGACAAATAGATGATTGCACAAATGATGAATGGAAAGTTTTCTGGGGCGGGGGGGGCTTCATTGCTCAGGTCGGCAGCGGAGCGAGGGCTGTTGCGGAAGACGCTATCGCCTACATCCACTCGCTATACGCCGCGGGAATTCGATACACCGACGATCGCACTGGAGAGGGCCTGACCCTGCTCGGCTCTCGAGGACTTCTCGAGAACAGCCTGCTCGTGCTCATATCCGATTACGGTGAAGAGTTCATGAAGCACGAGAAGCTGCTCTACACCCAGTTCTACGAGGAGACCATGCGCACCCCTTTCGCACCGCACTCTCCAAACCCTTCGAGTTTTCCGCTGGTTAGGCAACCCAAGCATGTGACCTGCCTGGACGTTGCACCCACCGTACTGAGCTATCTTGACATCGCGACACCGAAGGGAATGGAGGGGTGCGACTTATGCCTTTGCTCCGCCACCAGCACCCCGTGCTGGTGGCACCGAAGGCTCTGAGGTACACACGCTAAACAGCCGTTCGTTCCGGTGGTACCGCACGGACATAGCGCCAGGAGAACCTGCACGACTCGTGAGCGTTCGACGCCTCGCACCGCTCTGGCCCCCTGTCCTGATTGGTGCTGTGTTCTTCGCATTGGGCCTGATCACGCTCGACTCGTATGGCCTGACCTTCGATGAACCAGAGAGTACTCGCGCCTCTCGAGAGGCCTGGGCCGTACTCACTGGAGATCAGGACCAGTTCTCACAGATTCACGCGATCCCCGGCTACTACCTCACCCTCGATCTGTCCCGAGAAGCTTTTGTTCGCGGCATGGCGATGCTTTCGTTGGACCTGGATCGGGTCACAGCGGAACACGCGTTCAATCTCATCTTGGCCACCGCCGGACTCGTTTGCACGTACCTGCTCGCGTGGGAGATCGGTCGCAGCAGGCGTGCGGCCGCTCTCGCCATGATAGCGATGGCCGTAATGCCCGCTGTCATCGCCCACTCGAGAAACAATCCCAAAGACGTTGTAACGCTGGTGACCTTCCCGCTGACCTTCCTGCTGTTGTTGCGCGCGGTGCGAAAGCCGGGTTTTCTGCGAACAGCACTCGCGGCGGTCGTACTCGGGATCAGCTTGAATACCCGAACCTTCTCTGTGGCGCTGATCCCACTTTTCACCCTCCTGTTGTTCATTCGTTGGCCTGTCCTTCTGGGGCAGCGCATGGGACAACTCGTCGTCATCGGTTCAGTCGCGGCTGCGATAGCGATCCTGCTGTGGCCGTGGTTGTGGCTCGACCCCTCGCTCGATCAGATCACTAGGGCCGGAAAGATCATCGCCGGCCAGTTCGAGGAACCGTTTCAAGTGCTCTATCTGGGTGAGTTGCAGGTGTGGACTGAGCTCCCCTGGCATTTCCGCCTCTTCCATCTCCTGGCCGGCCTGCCTCTCTCGCTCCTGCTGCTGGTGCTAGTCCCCGTCCTTGCCGGTCTTCTCGGCAAGCTGCGCCGGTCCGAATCTCGCGAACTCGTCCTTACCGGCGCACTGTGGACCGGTGTGTTGTTGGCGGGAGATCTGATCGCCCCGGCTCGCTATGACGGAATGCGGCACTACTTGATGGTGCTGGTGGGTCTGTCGCTACTCATCGGTGCCGGCGGTGATTGGCTGGTCGAGTGGCTCGAAGACCGGCAACCCCTCGGTCTCGATCGCCGCGGTGCGAACCGCACGGGCTGGGTCCTCGTCGGATGCCTCATCGCCCTGGCGGGTTGGGAGTGCATCCGGATCCACCCCTACCAATCGGCGTACCTGAATCAGATCGCGTCCGCCTTCGGGGGAGAGCAAATCGATGAGTGGGTCGAAGTGGAGTACTGGGGTCACGCACTCAAGGAAGGGTCGGAGTGGATCAACGAACACACCGAGCCCAACGCTGTGGTATTCGTCCCAATCGCCGCTCACGTGGCCGAGTACTACCTCGATCGAGAGATCGAGTCGCCATTGACAGCAGAGAAGTTCAATGACACGAGTCGGCCGCGATACCTGATGTTCATCACTCGCCGGGCGATGTACCAGACCCTGATGCGACATGCCGAGACCCGGTTGACACCGGCTTTCGAGATCAAGCGCCAACGCGGCACGCTGCTCAGGATCTATCGCAATGGCGCACCGCTCGCCGAGTCATCGCGGCAGACATTGCGGGCTCGATCTCCATCGACTTAGCCGAAGAGACGGCTGATCCGGTGCAAGGGGCCGGGCTTGTCGAAAACGGCGATGAAGATCTTGCGGAAGTGGCCTTCCGGGCAGGTGATCTCCTTCACACCGTGCCAGGAATCACCCCGCCGGGTGAAGATGAAGCTCCAGTTGCCCAGGGCCTTGGCATGGACCTCACTCGTGAAGTCCTCGAACTCGGGCGCAGAGCCGTGGGAAAAGTTCTTCCCGCCGTCGTCCAGCACCAGGGTCTCGCCACCCCAGGCGGAGTCCCACTCGTCCGCGGTGTTGAGATAGAAGATGTGGGAGCCGACCTTTCGCCTGGCGTCGCAGTGCGGAGAGACGGAGTCGCCCCGGGTGGCCCAGTGCCAGTGGAAGCGCAGCTCGAGGTCCGGAACCCCCATCAGCCGACACAGGATCGTGCGATAGGTCCCCTCCCGGAGTTCGTTGATGAACTCCTGCCAGGGTGCGGGCAGCGGCAGGCCGTCCTCGTACTCGAGTACATAACGATTGTGGGGCTTCTGGCCGTAGGACCGCTTTTTCCCCTCGATCTTCGTGAATAGCTCGATGGGAGGCAGGTTCTCCACCAGCTTCAGGTGGGCCTCCGGATGCAGGATCCCCTCCGGATTCACGTACGGAAAGGGGTGTTGCGTCTGGTAGGCGACCGGGTCGATTGCAGTCAGGTGTTCCAGGTCGAGGTAATTCATGGGAAACGAATGCTAGCGAAAGCGGAAAACGGCTGCAGAAGCGCCCGCTGGCGTGTCTCGGCTGCGCACCACGCACTCTGGAGCGCCGTCCCGCACCCGCCTCTATTGGACACAATCTCTACTCATCGAACCCAGGGAAAACACAGGTTGAACTTCCTATGCTTCGGGAACGACCTCATATTTCGGGTTGGGGGCATCGCGGACGAGCACCCAGCGCAGGATTGCGTACCCCTCGAGACGGCCACCCGTATCGATCCAGTCCTGCGCGTGGCCGGGGTCCGGCTCCCCCGGAGAGATGACGAGTGTCCAGGAACCGTCGCCGGTGGCGCGGGCCGTGCCGCTGCTCCTGTGCGTCTGGGTGTAGCGGTAATCGTAGGATTCGAGCCAGGGATTCGTGATCACGAGCCCCCAGTACGCGAAGTCTCCGGCCGGCGGCAGGATGTCCACCATGAGCACCCCTTCCGGCTCCAGCCGCCATCGCCCAACCATGTAGGCCATGCCCGTGTCCGAGTAGGTGCTGATCGCCTCGTCCCGCTTGTTCACCGCAGCGGCACCAGATCCCCTCTCGATCGCCTTGATCCTTGGATTCCCTGGACTCGAGCACGCCGTAAGCGCTGAAGGGCTCGGCCATCGCCTCATCCCCAATCCCGCTAGACCGAGGATCAGCAGCGCGCCCGTCCCGGGCTCCCGTGTCGTCACGACTTAATTTCTGACAACGCTCAGGTGCTCGTCCGGATGCCCGAATGGAGTGCCGTCAATGCTGTCAATAGTGGCCGAGTCGTTCTCAAGTCGTGGACTTGCATCGACCAGTTCAGTCAGAGACAGGACCGGGAACGCAATCGAATTTCTGCTGCCCGGAGGATTGACACCGGTCGAGTCTGTCGCCCCCAAGCTGCCAGTCACAGTGAGAGGGCCCGCCACAGCAGTCAAGACAGCAGGGACACCGATGGACGCAAATGTCGCGAAACTCGAGTGCCCTTCCGGGATGGAGCTCTCGACCACAATCTCGTCACAGTCTCCGAATTGCCGGCTCGAGGCGATCGTCGCAGGGGCGATCTCGAGATGAACTGCATTGAGCGCCTGTACTGCGACGTCTATAGTTGCCGAATCACTGATCGGGGCGACGTCGGGCACAGAAGCGAGCATGATGCCGCCATGTAGCACCTGCAATCTGGTCACGTAAAAAGGCATTAGAGCGGCGCCTCATCCACCACGGCAGCAGCGGCGTATACGCGTGACGGGCCAAGAAAGTCCCGGCTTAGGCGGATCTACTTCTCCGAATCCTATTTAGCCAGATAGGACTGGAAACAACGAGGACTTGAGACGACTCTTTGGGGACAATTCGCGACACGCGTTCCCGGCGGGGAACTCACGTGCCGAGTTCGTCGCAGAAGTTCTCATCAACAGCAGGGAATAGCCGGCCCCCTCCACTGGGAGACCAATGAAGAAGGGCAACAGACCCCCTCTTCGCGAGTCTGGCGAAGGCGAGAGCAGCGGAAGGGGGATGCGATCTTCGGTAGTCGCCGCAACGGTCCACTTTGCCGTTTCGCATGGCGTTTCGATGGAGCAGATCACCGCCAACACGGGCCTCAGATCGGAGGACCTATTCGATGTGGGCGATCGCCTTCCGGATCATATCGTCGCCAATGTCTGGCAGCTGATTGACGCGATCAGGCCGGGCGAAGCGATTCCCTTGAAGATGGCGTCAGCCGTACCGGATACCTACTTTGGCGTCCTCGCGCACGTATGGCGGTATTCTGAAGATCCACAGAATGTTCTGAATCTCTTTGTACGGTTTCACAAGACACTAGCAGACCGGCTTCACCTCGAAGTATCACAAGGGTCCAACGAGACCTCAGTTCATTTCTCTCATCCGTCAGACAGCATTGATGGCGGCTGCGGCGCCGAGGTTGGCGCTGCAGCAACGGCGTCGTTTGGTCGAAAGTATTTCGGAGGCGATGCACTCTTGCGCGTCCAATTTGCAGCCGCAGCGCACGGGCCATTGAAGTTATACAAAGACTTCTTTGGTGTTCCCATCGAGTTCGAGACGGGCAGAACCGAACTGACGTTCAGAACAGATCTCCTCGCAAGCTCCATCGGCAAAATCGACAGCGATCTGTCGGACTCTCTCGTTCAATATCTCGAAGAAGTCAGTGCTGTGCTGAGAAACGAAGCGGAACCCAGCTTTCTCAAAGGAATCCGTAAAGCCATCGAAGAAAATGCCAGGAGTGCGGACTACAGTATTCAAGGCTTGGCAGACCGACTGCAGCTGAGTGTGCGATCGATTCAGCGGAAAGCGAAGAAGAGAAACATTCGGCTGATTGACATGGTAAATGAGGCCCGAATGGCGCATGCGATGAAACTGCTGTCAAGCCAGAAACTGAACCTGGAAGAAGTGTCATTTCTTCTCGGCTACTCGGAGGTTCGAGCTTTCGCCAGAGCCTTCAAGCGTCAGTCCGGGCAGACCCCGAGCGACTTCAGGCGATCAGTGCGGTAGGTATCAGTTCAGCGGCACCGCGAGCATCCAGACCGCGTTGGCAAGCGCCCTCACGCCGAGGAGCAGACACGGCCAACCAACCGGCCCAAGCCCCTCGCCGTTTGCGATGCGCGCATCGGCTCCGTTACACATCGGGTGTAGATCCACGGTCAGAAGGGCCTGTAGCCCGAACGCGGGAACATTTCGAGCAAGCGGTCGAGGGCGGGGATGTCGACGACGAAGCACAGGGCCATCACGAGCGTGCAGACCACGACCGCCGCCATGAGGGCCCGCTCGTGGTAGAGACGCTCCGGGTGCTGAGCCGCGCTGTCGGGCTTGAGACCCGTGTTGAAGTACACGGCCATGACGAGGGCGACGAGCGGAAACGCGAGGATCAATTCGATGCGATACCGGGCGATGAAGATGCCGAAAAAAAGCATGGCGGAAGCTGCGTAGAACATGATCGAGGTGAGCAGGCGCGCTTCGGTGTAGTAGGCAAAGGACGCCCGGTAGGCGGCGGCACGGCTCGCATCTCCGATGAATCGGAACTCTGCGTAGCGCTTTATCGCCATGAAATACGCACCCACCATCCAGTAGCTCAGCTGAAGCGAACCCGGGGGATAGACGCCGGGATCGACGGCAAACCAGCCCGCGAGTAGCCGGAGCAGGTTGTTCACCGATTCAGTGAGCACATCGAGATACGGCACTTCCTTGGTACGCAGAGGGCGCACGTTGTAGACGCAGCCCATTCCCCAGAGTACTGCCGCTGCGACAAAGAACCCGGTCGAAACCCGCGAGCCGATCCAGATCCCGAGCGCACCGACCACGAGCCACTGGAGCCAGGCAAGCGGCACGTGCACGCGCCCGGACGGAACCGGCCGTGAGGACTTCGTCGGATGCAACCGATCGTGCGGTGCGTCGAGCAACTCGTTGATCACGTAGTTGCTGGAAGCGACGAGGCACAGGGAGACCGAGGCCAGCAAGAGTCGCGCGAACAGCCCCTCCGTGTTGATGTGCTGCACCACCGTCAACGCCACGATGACACCGGGTACGGCGAATACGTTCTTGAACCAATGGTCGACTCGCAGGATTTCCCAGTGGCCCGCGAGTGTCGGCGTCTGCGCCACACTGCTCATGCAGACACAGCTCCGGCGGGGCGCAGCATGCGGACGAACGAATCTCCCAGGTTGAGCGGAATCACCACGTCGTACAGGGCGCGCAGCCCGGGAGTGGCACGCACCGCACGGTTCAAACCGGAGACCGGCAGGTACTGAACCATGCGATCGGCGAGATAGCCCACTTCGAAGAACCAGCGCGCGCGAAATTCCTCTTCGGTCTCGAAGCCAGACAGTCGAACCGCCTCATCGAGAGAGCGGCGGTTGAAGTATCCCACGTGGGCCAGACGCAGGTGCCACCAGCGCTTGCCCAGGAGCCGGGAAGCCCGGCTGTCCACGTCCGGGGTGACCAGGAGGACGAGACCGTCGGGAGCCACCTGCTCGCGTGCGGCGCGGAGCAGCGCGAGGGGATCGGCCACGTGCTCGATGACGTCGACGAGGGCCACGACATCGAAGCGTCGGCCGGCGAGAGCGGGATGGGGCAGCACGCCCTCGTGCAACGTGCGCCCTGCCCCGCGGCCCGCCGCAACCAACGAGCGACTGGGCTCGACTCCTTCGGCGCAAAACCCAGCGCGGGTCGCTTCTCCCACGAACAGGCCGGCGGCGGCGCCAACGTCCAGAAGGCTCCTGGCGTCTGGGCATGCACGCCGTGCACGCGACACGAGCCAGCGCATCTGCAACGTCCGACTGACCTCGCCTTCCTCGTAGGCGGGATCGTCGAGCCGGGAGTAAAGCGTGACCAGTTCCGCCACTTCACGAGAGTCGGAGTAGATGAACTCACAGCGTCCACAACGCCACAGGGCAAGGGTGACGCCATAACGATCGTCCGTGATGCGCAGGTCCGCGGGCAGGAGATCCCGCTCGAGGTTGCGCGGCTTCCAGGGCACACCTTCGCGAGCGCCGCACACCCGGCAAGCCGGCGGGCCCTGAGTAGAAACCGGTGCTACCGGAGACACCATCTGCAACTCAGGATAGCATGGGGATCGGGGACCGATGACCGACGCGACACCTACCGACCTCGTCCGCATCCGCCGTTGCTTCGTGACGCTCGTGATCTCGCTGTTCGTTCTCTACAACCTGAACCTTCGCGAGATCGGTGTGCTCGACCCGCTTCCTGCCACTTTGCTTCCAGTGAGTCTCCTGGTCGAGGGAAACGCCGACCTCGACGAATTCCGCGAGCTGCTGGCCGGTGATGCCCACGGTCGGGCCCTGGTCGCCTTCGGAACGGTCCAGGAACGCGACGGCCACCTGGTGAGCAGCTATCCGATCGGCGTCCCGGTGCTCGCCGTGCCGTTCTACGCGCTGCCCGTCTGGCTTGGCTGGCTCGACGATATTGCGGACTACCGGCTCGTGGCCAAGCTGGCGGCCTCGTTCATGGTCGCACTCTCCGCTGGCTTACTTTTCCTCGCCGGCGTCCGGATCGGGGGCGTGGAGGCCGCGCTCGTGGCGGCAATCACCTACGGCGCCGCGAGCAATGCCTGGACGGTGGCGAGCCAGGCCCTGTGGCAGCACGGCCCCGGAATGCTCTGCCTCTCGGCGGCCCTGCTACTGGTCCTGCGCCTGGAGCGCAACGGGGGCGCGCGGACGGCGTTGGCCGCCGGGGTGTTCCTGGCTCTTGCCGTGGCCTGCCGCAGCCTGAACCTCATTCCGAGCGCCTGCCTGGGGCTCTTCGTGCTCGTTCGCCACCGGCGCTGGGTGCTGCACTTCGGCCTGCCGCTCATCCTCGTTGGCGTGTGGCAGGGGGGGTACAACGTTTCGACTTTCGGAGAAATCCGCGGTGGTTACGAAGCGATCTGGACGAGCCCGTGGCATGGGTGGCGAGGGCTGAATCAACAAAACGCGTTCACCCATCCGATCGGGGCGGGCGTCGTCAATCTGCTCCTGAACCCCAACAAGGGACTCCTGGTCTACAGTCCCTGGGCGATCTTCGCGATCGTCGGCCTCGCTGCATCCCTCCGCTCGAAAGAATTTCCGCTCAGTCCCTATCTCTCGTTGTGGGTCGTCATCGTCGTTGTCGCGCTGGCGCAGAACCAGCTGTGGTGGGGTGGTTCGGGCTTCGGTCCGCGCTATTTCTGCGAGCTGCAAACCGCTTTTGCACTCGTGCTCGCGTGGCTCTGGCCGCGGATCGCACGGCGTCCGTTCCTTCGCACCGGCTTTGCCGTCTGCATCGCGTTCAGCTTCGCCGTCCAGGTAATCGGTGCCTTCTACACGCCCTGCGGTTGGCACGAGGAGCCCGTGCCCATCGATCTGGACGAATCGCGATTGTGGGACTGGCGCGACCCGCAGCTGCTCCGCTGCCTGCGCGCGGGGCCACGCCCGTTCGAGTTTCTCATGTCGGACGCGGACTAGCGGAGGCTGCCGAGTCCGTGCAGCCGCTCGCGCCGGTCGTCGCTCAGCTCCTCGTCCGCCGGCGCGTCGTTCTCGACCCAACGCTCACCCGTGCGGAAGTCGAGCGGTGTTGCCCGCTCGAGTCCGGCGCGATGGCGGCGTGCAGAATCGCCGGGAAGAGTTCCCGGCCCTTCGGTAGTTCCGCCTCCCCGAGGATCACCGGCGAGAGGTCGATCCCGGAACCCTGCGTCGAGGCCTCGCCCCCGGCCAGCATGAGCAGGCTGCCTATCAAGACCGCGTGCCCAAACTGCCCGCTGCTGCACCGACTGCGCTCCCCTGGCAGGGCGACACCCGTGTGGAGGGTGCGTGCTTCTTCCCTTTTACGACTCGTGCCAAGCCGGTGGATCCTCTCCAGTGCACGGTGAAGCAGTCGAATCTGCTAGATACGTTTTTTGTATGAGTAATTCAAATCTGATTCGTATAATTAACAGAATGTGACAGATCGACCCGCCAGACTGCTCCCTCGGGAGCTTGCCATAGCATCCGTACTCGGACGTGAACAGAAAACAGGAGTGTTCGTGCGATGAAGGGGGGTCCGCAGGCTGAAGCGAGAGTTCTGGGCGTCTTCGGGGTGGCGATGATCAACATCGTCGCGATTGCGAGCCTGCGCGATCTGCCGCAGATGGCGACTTACGGAGTTGGCTCGATCTTTTTCTACATACTGGCCGCACTGATCTTCTTCTTTCCGGTCTCGCTGGTCGCCGCCGAATTGGCTTCGGGCTGGCCCGAGCGAGGCGGGGTCTATATTTGGATCCGCGAAGCATTCGGTGGGCGGTGGGGCTTCGTCGCGGTCTTCCTGCAATGGTTCCAGAACCTCTGCTGGTTCCCGGTGGTTCTGACCTTTGGGGCCGCTTCTTTGGCTTTTGCCATCTTGCCCGAGCGGGCCGCTGAGTTGGTGGAAAGCAAAGCCTTCATCATCACCGTCGTCCTAGTCGCGTATTGGAGCGCGGTCTTCCTCAATTTTCGCGGCCTTTCTGGCTCTGCCCGGATCAGCATCGTCGGAGCCTTTTGCGGCGTCATCATTCCGGGGGTCTTTCTGATCGTCTTGGCGGCGATGCTTCTGCTGCGTGGAGACCCTCCGCATCTGATGGAAAACGGCGCCCGCTGGATTCCCGATCTGACGAACTTTGGGAACCTCACTTTTTCCGCGAGCGTGTTGCTGGCTTTCGCCGGAATAGAAATGACGGCTGCCCACGCACGCGAAGTGCGGTCACCGGAGCGGAGTTACCCCCTTGGGATTCTCGTGGCCGTTTTCGTGATCTTGACGATATTCATCTTCGGGGCCCTGTCGATCGCGGTGGCATTGGCCCCGGACCAATATCATCTGCAGAGTGGCGTGACCGAAGCCTTGAAGGTCATGCTTCATCGCTACGAGATGGATGGTCTGGCCCGATTGATTGCACTGGGGATGGCCGTCGGCGTTTTTGGCAGTGTGAGTGCGTGGATTGTCGGGCCGAGCAAAGGCCTGCTCGCCTCGGCCGAGGACGGAACCCTTCCCCCGTGGCTCTTCAGCACGAATTCCAGAAAAGTCCCAACCCGAATTCTCGTGCTTCAGGCCGCAATCGTGTCGCTGATCAGCCAGGCATTCACACTTCAACCCACGGTAGCCGCTGCCTACTTCATGATCAGCGTGCTGACGATCCAGATGTACCTGCTGATGTATCTGATGATGTTTGCTGCCGTGATCCGTCTTCGGAGAACTCAGCCGGAGAAGGCTCGTGCGTTTCGAATCCCCGGCGGCCTCCCCGGCTTGTGGGCAACTTGTGGCCTCGGGATTGCCGGGGCCCTTCTTGCGATCGTCGTGGGATTCTTTCCACCGATTCAATTGTCCAGTACGGAAATGAGCCCCAGAACGTTCGTCACCTTCTTGGGTATTGGCCTCACCGCGGCGTTGATTGCCCCGGCCGTGATCTATCAGATGCGTCGCCCGCAGTGGAAACGGAGGGACGCCCCGGTTTCTGCCAGTGGGTCGGATCGGGATGGGACGGGGTGATCTTGCGAACGCCTGATCCGCTCGCCGGTCCCTATGTTGGAGCCGGAGAACCATCTTCTGATGAGCGTTCGGTCGTGAGGAATACCATGGCACGGATTCCCCTGTGGATCTCGATCGGCTTGGGCGCCGCCGGTCTGGCTTGTGGGCCGGGGGAAAACCCGGCGCCGGACCCGACAGCCGACGGTTCGAGTTTTCGCGACCCGTTCCACTATTGCCAGGCGGTGGAAAATATCGACCAGCCCGATTCGCGTTGGGCTGGTCCCCAGGTGCCCCCCGTCATCGTTGCGGGTATGCAACGCGAGGCTCTACTCGGTGACGTGCCGCAGCGACAGATCGAGCGAGGAATCTTCTGGCGTTGTATGGGCGGCGCGGTCGAGGTCTGCTTCGTCGGAGCGAACATCCCCTGTGACCAGCGAGCCGATACCAGCCGGACACCCTCAGCTCCCATGGTCGACTTTTGCAAGTCGAACCCCGATTCAAGTTATCTCCCTGCGTTCGTGACGGGCCGAACCACCGTCTATGAGTGGCGATGTGCTGGCGGCGAGCCGCAGATTACAAAGGCAGTGGATGAGCCGGACGCTCGGGGCTTCCCCTCCGCCTACTGGAACTCGCTCCGACCTCCGGCAAAGCCGTAAGGGGTACCGCGAGATCTCGGGCGGTGTTCGCGCGAACCTCGGACAGCATCTGTGGTGAACTGGGTATCGAGCCCTCGGAGCTGACCCCCAGGGGCAGAGCGACATCATTCCCGTATTGGGGCGCCACCTCAGGCGTCTGCTCGCGGACCCAGGGCTCTCGAACGGACGATCGCGGAAGAGGCAGCTAGGCCCCTTCGCGGGCTCGCGGCGGGCCGTCGCCGAGGGGCAGGTTGAGTACCTCGCGCGGGAAGGCCTCCACCAGGAAATCCACGATGTCGCGGACGGAGACGACGCAGGCGACGCGACACTCGTCGTCGAGCACGGGGACGTGGCGGTAGCCAATCGACATCATCTTGAGGGCATTGCCCACGGTGGCACCCACGGGCAGCGCCTTCGGGCCCTGCGTCATCACTTCCCTGACGCACAGCGATCTCGGGTTGCGGCCCTTGTCGACGATGCGAAGCAATACGTCGCGCTCGGTGAAGATGCCGACGAGCTTGCTGGTCCCGGTGCCGTCGTCGGTGACGAGCACGCAGCCGCGGTGCCCGCCCTGCATGGCGCGCATGGCCTCCGTCGCCGTGGCCACCGGCGACACGATTAGCGGCGCGCGCACCGGGAGCGCGGTGAGCGGCTCGCCAAGCAGGTTCTCATCGAAGCCGACACGCCTCTGCTTCAGGCGCTCGTAATAGACTTCGTCACCCGCGTCGTCGGTCCGGCCCGCCATCGGAGCCCCCTCCAATGCATCGATAGAATAACCGATTCATTGGCTCACCGGGCTAATTAAAAGCTTCGGCTCGCTGGATCAACTCAGCCAGGCCCGATTCGTCCGGATTCCTCGGCTGGCCCGGGTGGATGATGCAGACCTGGCAGGCCTCGGCCGCCTCCACGAGCTGCCGGTAGGTCCCCGCGTCGGGATCCGCGATGTACGCCTGCTTGTCCTCGTTGTACGCGAACATCCTGGGGTTTTTCTCGGTGCACTCGTCGCAGGTCGTGCAGCGCGACGTCTCGATGTACAGCTCGCCCGCAGCCGGCTGTTCCGTCTCCGGCGCCTCCTCCAGCACCACCTCCGCCGCCGCGCCCTCCCCCTCTGCCTGCGCGCTAGCCGCCTCTCCGGCCTCAAGCGCGGGCTGGCGCCCCAGCTCCTCCAGCTCCCGCTCCTTCTCCTGCTCCCAGACTTCTCGCTCCCGCTCGAGCGTTCTCCGGGCGTGGGAGTTGTGAATCCCCCCCAGTTCCTGCAGGCTGCGCCAGATCCGGGAGCAGTGGCGCGCGGCCCGGATCAGCTTGTCGTCGACCACGACCCTGTGCAGGAGGTCGTCCTCGTCGACCATCAGGATGTACGGAACCTCGTCGCGCGCCGGCGCCTCCCGCACGAGATACGCACTCGCCGGAACCATGCCCGCGTTCCAACTGCTGCGCGGAACCCGCGAGAAGTGCCGGGCGTAGCGCCTGTCAGCGGCCGCGAAGTCGACGAAGGTGCATGCGAGGTCCTCCGAAACCCTCTGGAGATCTTCGTCTCCGTAAGAAAAACGCTGGACCGGCCAGTCGACCTCGGCCTGGGGGTTGTCCTCGATGCTGAAGCGCGACGCCCAGTCTTCACCCGCCGCGGGGTCGTACGTGAAGGCGGGAAAGGTGCGCGACCACATCGCGGTGGCCGCCGTCAGGTACGGCGGAAGCTCGGGGGCATTCTCGGCCGAGCCCGAGAAGACGCTGAACAGCGCCGGCCCCTGCCGGGTCAGTCCCCGGACGATCCGGTCTCTCAGCTGATACAGGTTCGAGCTGGCCGACTGCAGGACGTAGGCGCTGCCCAGGCCGACCGCCATGCTGGCCAGCTGCAGGCTCTTCACGCCGAACGAGAACCGCCCGTCCCCCAGCGACGGATCCCCCAGGATGTCGCTCGCCTCCACCAGGACCTTTACCGGCAGGCCGGAGGAGAGCACCTCGAAGATCTCCGCCCTCTCCCGCGCGTCGCAGTCCTTGTCGCGCAGACAGACCAGATACGAGGGGAAGAGTTCCAGATCCGCTGGCACCAGGGAACTCTCGTCGAACCGCGCGAAGAACACATCGTGCTTCGACTCCCGGTACTGGTTCTCGATCTCCAGCTCCGCGATGGAGATGGCCTTGAGGAGCTCGAGCATCTCCGGCAGCCGCTCGCGGAAGGCCTCCAGCGCGCGCGTGCAGCTCTCGAAGAGAAAGGAGTACGGCCACTCGCCGTCCGGCTCTTCCGCCGCGTCGCCCGCCCGCCCAAAGAACCGCTGTGACTCGAGCGTCGAGAGGGCGGAGCGGATGCGCCGAAGCCGGCTCTCGGGGAGCACGCTCCCGGGCAAAGCCTCCTTCAGCAAGCGCGACATCGCCGCGAAGTCGAAGACGTCCGCGTAGCGGCCCCCCACCGCCCCCCGGAGTTGCTCCGGCGCTCGTCCTTCCTCCGACCTCAGGTAGTTGGCCTGCAAAATGTCGGAGAGCTTCAGGATGAGCGCGTCGATCACCTCCAGGGCCCTTCGACGGTGCTCCTCGTGGACCGCGCGCCAGGTGTGCTCGAGGAGTCGGGTGGCCACGTCCTCGTCGCAGTCGACGACCTCCCCGTCGACGCGCAGCGCGGCCTTGGCGCGGCCGGGGCTGTCCTCGAGCCGCTCGTTGACCGCCTCGTCGCTCCCGGAGAGCAGCTCCCGTTCGGCCAGCTCCCAGAACTCGGAGAGCAGGCCCTCGGCACCGTCCGCCATGAGAGTGCGGATGGTGGCCTCGAGCCGGAGGACGTGCTTCCTCAGGCGCTCCCCATTGATACCCGGCGGAGCGACCTCCTGAAGGACGCTGCCCACGACGCCCGACAGGGGGCGCACGAACTCGCCCTCGGTACCGCCCTCGACGAGCACCAGGGGAAAATCGTAACGAAGCTGCGAGAGGTCCCTGTAGGGGGCGAGAAGAGCCGAGCGAAGTCCCGGCTGCGTCCCCGCGACCCGCTCGTCGCCGCTTCCCTGCCGCGTTCGGTGGAAGCGGACCATTTCTCGAAGATCCGCGCTCATCGGTCAAACCCTCCGCTCGGCCCGCGGGCGTGAGCGTCGGCGCCGGCTCAGTCCGCCGGCGCGATCGTGAACTTGTCGAACTCCTCTTCCAGACCGGCCCGGATGACCTCGGGCGTGAAGACACCCTGGGGCTCCGAGAGATCCTCGTAACACGGCACGTTCTCGTCGCGATGCAGAATGCCCACCGGGATCCGTTCGGTCATGGAGGCGATCTCCCTGGCCCGGTTCAAGTTGCTGGGGTCGTGCTCCTCGCGGTGCCGGTAGGTCTTCGCGAGGTTCGGGGTCTCCTGGATCGTATCCTCGTGCGTCAGCACGAGCAGCGCGTCCGGATCCTGCAGCCAGGGATCGAAGTGAGTCGGCAGGAACTCGGGACACCGCTGAAGCACCCGAACAAACGAGAAGCCCCTGTGGCGAAAGGCTTGCGAGAGGATCTCGAGCAGGAGATCGGGGGCCCAGTCCACCACCTGCGCGACGAACGAAGAGTTCGCCACGCCGAGTGTCGCGCTCAGGGGGTTGAGGGGCTCCAGGGTATTGCCTCGCGGCGTGGTGTTGCTCGTGAGGCCCTTGGGCGAGGTGGGAGACACCTGGTTCTTCGTCAGACCGTAGATCTGGTTATCGTGCAACAGTACGGTCATGTTCATGTTGTAACGAATGGCGTGGATCCAGTGGGCGGCACCGATGCTGCAGCAATCGCCGTCTCCGGTGTTCACGAAGACGTGGAGGTCGGGCCTCCTCATCTTGATGCCTTCCGCAACCGGCAGTGGCCGGCCGTGGAGGCCGTGAAACCCGTAGGTCTTCATGTAGTGCGGGAACCTGCTCGAGCAACCGATCCCGGACACGAAGACGACCTTCTCCAGCGGCAACTGCTCGTCGCGACAGAGGCGCTGCACGGCCGTGCGGATGGCAAGGTCTCCGCATCCCGTGCACCACCTGGGAACACCGCCCTCGTAGTCGTCGAGGCAGTAGCTCTCGTCGCTGGAATTGAGCAAAAACTGTGTGGCGGGAAGCGCCATTGCGTTCACCTCGTCCTAGTTCAGCCTCTCGCGGATGACCCGCTCGACGCTGCCCGGCTTGATGGGCTGGCCTCTGGTCTCACCCCAGCAGTCGATGTCGACGAGGCACCTCGCCCGCAGCATCCACGCCAGATTCGAGTAGCGGCGATTCTCCTGGTCGATCAGCTCGTCTTGCAGGCTGTCGCACCAGTTGTTCTCCACCGTCACCACCCGCTTGAAACGCTGAAGCACATCCTTGATGCCCGAAGCCATGGGCTGAAGGAACCGGATGTGCAGAGAGGACACCCGATGGCCGTCTTGGCGCACGCGCCCGACGGCTTCCTCGATCGCTCCCCGGGTGCTGCCCCAGCCCACCACCAGGAGCTCGCCTTCCTCGTCCCCGAATACCTTCGGTGTCTTGAGTGTCTTCTGGAACGCCGCGAGCTTCAGGCTGCGCAGCCGGATCGCCTCCTGGTTGACCTGCGGGTCGTAGGCGACATGGCTCATGCTGTCGTGGGCAAGCCCGGTCAGGGTGTGCATGCCGCCCGGCTGACCGGGGACGAACCTGCGGGACAGGCCCGTGCGGGGGTCCCAGTCGTAGGGCTTGGCGCCCTCGGCAACGGGGCTCTGGTCCACCGGAGGTGCCAGCCACGCCTCGCTGAACTGCGGCCTCGGAAAGGGCTGCTGGGCGGTCGCCAGGCTGGCGTCCGACAGCAGGACGACCACCGTGTTGAACGTCTCGGCGATCTTGCGCGCGGTGATGACCGAATAGAAGCAGTCCTCGATGTCCGTGACCGCCATGACCACCTTCGGCGCGTCTCCATGGGTCCCGAAGCAGGCCGACAGCAGATCCCCCTGCTCCGCCTTCGTGGGCTGCCCCGTGGCGGGACCGCCGCGCTGGACGTTCACCACGACCAGCGGGATCTCCGCCATCGCAGCCATTCCGATGGCCTCCTGCTTCAACGAGTAGCCGGGCCCGGAGGTGATCGTCACGGCGCACTTGCCCGCGTAGGACGCCCCGATGGCGAAGGAGCAGGCGGCGATCTCATCTTCCGCCTGGTGCACGACGCCCCCCACCTTCTCGAAGACGTCGCTCAGGTAGTGAGAAGCCGACGTGGCCGGCGTGATGGGGTACATGGCGCAGATCTCCATGCCCGACGCCATCACCCCGAGGGCCAGGGACGTGTTTCCGTTGACGACGATCCGTGACTCGCTCACGGGAGAGGCGGGAATCCTGAACCGGACGTCGAGATTCGCCTCCGCCCAATCCCAGCCCGCCTCCAGCAGCCGCTGGTTGGTGGCGATCACGCGCTGGGTCTTCTTCGCGAAGGTGAAAGTCACCTGCTCGCGCGCCAGCTCCATGTCCAGGCTGTAGACGTTGCAGAGCACGCCCAGGACGAACATGTTCTTGCCGCGCTGCGTGTCGGCGGCACATTTGAGACACTCGACTTCCATCGGGATCTCGTAGACGCGGTATCCACTCGCCACCAGCTCGTCGTGGACACGGGTGTACGACGCCACGACCTCCGGATCCGCACTGGTGCGCCACTTGCTCTCCAGCAGGACGATGCAGTCGGGCTTCAGCTCCTTGGCCCGGAGTCTGCCCAGCAACACCTGCTCGTTGAAGGCCACCACCAGGTCGGCCTGATCGCCCCCGTTGGTGACGTCGTGGGACCCCAGGCGGACGCGGTTCCCGCTGGCCCCCTCGACGCTGCGCGCGGGAGGCTGGATCTCGGCGGGGATGACCTCGACGGTCCAGATACCGTTTCCCATCCTGGCGGCGATCGACCCGAACGACTGACCGCACTTCTGCGCGCCTTCACCGGAGTCGCTGATGATCTCGACGACGTGCTCCTCGACGGTCACTGCGGAGCTCTTGCTCGCCGCCGAGCGTCCCCTTCGCTTCTTGCTGGGCATCGGATCCGTCCTGCGCCTTCCTTCCAGGTGCTACTTCGGTTCTGCTCCGCTCCCCGTCGTCCCGGTCCGCACGGAGTCGAGCGGCGCGGGCGGCTGCATCCCGGCAGCTACCTCAACCGCACCCGCGAGAAGTTGTGCTCATCCACGGGAATTCCGAACAGCTTGTCTTCGCTGCCGCTCCGCTCGGGGAGATAGACGTCCTCGCTCTCGCGTATACCCAGGTACGCCTTCATGCTGCACGCCGCCTTGCGGCCCGCGCCCATGGCCAGGATCACGGTGGCGGCACCGGTCACGATGTCGCCTCCCGCGTACACGCCCGCCATGGAGGTTGCGAGGCTCTCGTCCGTCCGGACGTGGCCCCAATCGTCGAGCGCGATCTTTGACGTCTGCCCGATCACCGGGTTCGCGTTCGTGCCGATCGCATAGACGACCGTGTCGGTCTCGAACTCGTACTCGCTGCCCTCGATCGGGACCGGACGCCGCCGGCCCGATTCGTCCGGCTCGCCGAGCTCCATGCGCAGGCAGACCATCGCGCGCACATTTCCCGCGTCGTCGCCCAGGATCTCGACGGGGGCGGTCAGCCAGTGGAAATCGACCCCCTCCTCCTCGGCGTGCCCGATCTCCTCCTCCCGCGCCGGACTCTCTGCCCGGGTGCGGCGGTAGATGCAATGGGCCTTCTCCGCGCCCGATCTCAGAGCGACCCTCATGGCATCCATCGCGGTGTTGCCCGCACCGATGACGGCCACGCGGGCGCCCAGATCCAGCGGTGTGTCGTACTTTGGAAATTCCAGCGCTCCCATCAGGTTGCAGCGCGTCAGGAGCTCGTTGGCCGAGAGCACGCCGTGGAGCGACTCTCCCGGGATTCCCATGAACTTCGGATAGCCCGCACCGCTCCCGATGAAGACGGCGTCGAAGCCCATCTCATCGAGCATCTGCTCGATCGTGAAGAGACGTCCCACCAGGGTGTTGCACTCGATCGCGATGCCCAGGCGGGTCAGGTTCTCGATCTCGGAATCGATCACGTGGTTTGGAAGCCGGAACTCGGGGATGCCGTACCGGAGTACACCACCCGATGCGTGCAGGGCCTCGTAGATCGTGACGTCGCAACCCGCCTTGGCCATGTCCGCCGCGCAGGCGATGCCGGCGGGGCCGGAGCCCACGATGCCGACCTTGAAGCCGTTGGGCTCGATGTACGGCGTGGTAGTCCATCCCTTGGCGAGCGCCAGGTCCCCGACCCAACGCTCGAGCCTGCCGATGGCGACCGGCTCCAGCGTGTCGCCGACGGGGCAGACGCGCTCGCACTGGTCTTCCTGGGGGCACACCCGGCCGCAGATCGCCGGCAGCAGGTTCGCCTCGGTGAGGGTGTTGTAGGCGCGGCGGTAGTCCTCCTCGGAGATCCTCTCGATGAAGCCGGGGATGTCGATCGCGACGGGACAGGCGGGAATACAGGCGGGGTCTGAGCACATGAGACAGCGCTCGGCCTCGTTCAACGCCTGCTCCAGCCGGTAACCCAGCGCGACTTCCTCGAAATTCTCCACCCGCGCGGCGGGAGCCTGCACGGGGATCGAGGTCCGCTCCTGGGGGATGGTCCGGATCGTCTTCTTCTTCATTATCGTTTCCCCGACTCGGCACACGGGTGGTGCCAACCCGCATTCACATCGCTTCCTCAGCCTCCAGCCGTGGCTCCGCGAGCCTCCAGCCAGGATTCCAGAGCCAGCTTCTCCTGGGTCGAGAAGCGGCGCAGTCGCCCCATCAGGTCGTCGAAGTCGACCCCGTGCCCATCGAACTCGGGACCGTCGACGCAGACGAACTTCGTGCTGCCGCCCACCTTTACACGGCAGCCACCGCACATCCCCGTCCCGTCGACCATGATGGGATTCAAGCTGACGGTGGTCGGAATCTTGTGGGGACGGGTCGCCTCGGCGCAGGCCCGCATCATGATGGGCGGACCGATGGCGACGAGCCTGGTGATGTCGCTGTGTTTCGAAAGGGCCGCCTCGATGCCATCGGTGACCAGCCCCTTGATGCCCACCGAGCCGTCATCCGTGCAGATGATGAGTTCGTCGCAGTATTCCTCGAACTTCTCCTGCCAGAAGATCAGCTCCCGGGTCCTGAACCCGACGATGCCGATGACGTAGGCGCCGCACTCCTTGAAGGCCCGCAGCTGCGGGTAGATCGGAGCCACGCCCAGGCCACCGCCCACGCACACCACCTTCCCGCCGCCGCCGATGTGGCTGGGGATGCCCATGGGACCCACCATGCTGAAGAGCTGGCTCCCCACCTGGCAGCGCTGCTGCATCTCCCTCGTGGTCTTGCCGACCGCCTGCACCACGAGCGTGACCGTCCCCCGGCTCCGGTCGAAGTCCGCGATGGTCAACGGGATGCGCTCGCCGCGCTCGTGGGAGATGACGATGACGAACTGCCCCGGCGCCGCCGCCCGGGCCAGCATCGGGTGATGGACTTCCAGCAGGTACGTGACGTCCGAGAAGTCCTGCCGTGCGGTGATCTCGAATCCGGGCCCCGGCTCCCGCCCGCCCTCGGACGCTGCCGCCGGCTCAGCCGACGCTCGATGCGCCAACCGGGCGGCCCGGCGCCGCGGTCTGGGCTTCCGGCCAGCGCTCTCGGCCTCGTGTTGCGCGCGGGCCTCCGCGATCTTCTCGCGCAGCCCCTCCACGACCTTCCCGCGCGCCGCTCTCGCGACGTCCAGATCCCGGGTCTGCAGCGACCGGCGCAGGTCGTAACCCAACACGCCTCGCAGCGTTCGCGGCACGGCGACCTTGACCCACCAGATCTGGTCGCGTTGAAAAAGGTACCGGGTATCGTCCGAGCCGCCGCGGGCTCGAGGCCGCTCGGGGTCCGATCCGGCAGCAGCCGAGTGCTGTACCTTCTTGGAATTTCGTGTGGTTTTCCGATGAGATCCAGCTTCAGCCATCTGTACCTTACGAGGCTCCAGCTGCTGTTTACCCGCAGACTTCTGCCCTGTACCTGACGCGCGCTGACATCTGTACCATACGCTAGTCTGAGTGACACGCAAGCACCGACTCGCCCCGCGAGTCCACGGGTGCCCCCAGTGGCGGCCTGTGGGGGACTCCCATCACTCCCGGCCACCGCTCGCGACCGAGCGGCGCGAGAAGCGGCCGGATGAAGGGCTGGCCCCGCAGCCCGAGGCCCCGTATTCGGGCCCGATCCCCTCCCCGGTCCCTATTGGACAGAACCGCTTGGACGGAATCTCTACTGACCGGACCCAGGGACAACGCAGCTTCCACTGCCACGGGAAGCCCCGCTGCGGGGCGAGCCCACCGCGGGAATCCGCGCGAAGTGGAGCGCCGGGAAGAGGAGCCCCGCCGCCAAGACGACGAGACCTGCTGAAGAGAGACCCGGTACGGACACGGGGATGGAGAGCACCGCTGCTAGGGCGTCGATCCTCCCATGACCAAAGGTGTGGTTGGGAATGTCCGCGGGGCCGTCTCCCCCGCATCCCTCGCTGGTGGTGAGTGGCAATGCGCTCGCCTCGATGATCGACTCGAGAGAATCGACATCGCCTGCAAGTTCCGGGGAAGCCGAGATGAGCAACGCGACCAGACCCGCTACATGCGGCCCCGACATGCTGGTTCCACTGAGCGCCTTATACGCGCCGCCGCGGACACTCGAGCGAATGCTCACACCTGGAGCGCTGATGTCGGGCTTGGCGGGATCGCCGCCCACCGTTACGGGGCCGCGACTGCTGAAGTTGGCGATGACGTCCGAGTTGTTTGTAGCACCGACAGTGAAGCTCCCTTCGTAAATTGCCGGCGGATCGACGATGCTACTGCAGCTGGGTCCGTCATTTGCTGCACTGACCGCAACAAAAATTCCCGAGCTGCGCACGTTGTTCACGACAGTCTCCAGGATGAGCGGGTCCACGCATCCCTCGAAATCTGGACAGCTCCACGAGTTGTTGATGACATGGGGAGCTTTGCTCGCATCCGGGTTGAGTCCGTTCTCGTCGGTCGGTGCCATGAACCACTGGAAGCACTCGGTGTAGGTCGCAGGAGTCCCAAAGCCCACATCCATGTTTCTGCAGCCGATCCAGCGGGCGCCCGGCGCCATACCGATCTGGTTGCTGACACCGTCATCACCGACCATGATGCCCATGGTATGGGTCCCGTGGTCTTCATCGTCGCAGGGGGTGATCGAGTTCGCGCCGCAGCTCCCACCGCCCGAATGGATTGCATCATGCCAGTTGTAGGCATGGTCCGCCGTGGATCCATCCCAGCCGCGATACTGATTCTTGAGAGCAGGATGGTCCCATTCGTAGCCCGTATCCTGTCCTCCGATCACTGCCCCCTGTCCAGTAATTCCCATGCTCCAGACCTGGGGGGCTCCGACGAGAGACAGGTTGGATTCGATGCCTGCAATCCCTGACGGCAAGTGATCAATTGACGGCTGCGGTGGCAAGGAAAACTGCACCCTGGGATTGGCCATGACCCGTGCAACTGCTGGATCGTGGGCCAGCTCTCGCATCAGCGTCGTGCTCCCGCGGACCCAGATCATATTCGCCACCCAGAAGCTTCGGAACTCCGGGAGCCCGCTCTTCGGCGCGAGAGACCGCACGCGTGTGAGCGCGTCCACGAGACTTGCCTGGGAGACTGTCGCCAGCTTCTGCAATCGAGCAACGGCCGCAGCCCCTCTCTCGATACGCGAGAGACCCGACTGGCGGCCTTCCTTTTTCCGATCGCTGAAATCCGAGGAATCCGCTTGTTCGCGCAGGAAGAGAAGAAACTCGATACTCCCTGGCTTCGACGAACTCTCCAGTAGCGAGTCGTCCACTTTCGCTCGCCAATCGGGCGCGGGGGAGAGAAATTGCGAAGCGATGGCCCGTGGACTCAACCCTGAGGCGAAAAGGCCGATTAGAATCAGGCCGATGCAGATGAACCTATCTACTCGCAATGATCGCAGTCGATTCGTCCGGCCCACTCCCCGAGTTCTGGCCCTGAAAGAATCTCATATCGGGATGCAAAGTAAATAGGAGTCCGACAGTGGTGCGGCGGCGACCCCAATCGCGGACAGGGCATTCAAGCTGGATTCTGGCTCGACGTCCGAGTATGGGCGTTCTGCCAGGCCCCTACGGGAGGCTCGCGGACAGGGCATTCAAGCTGGATTCTGGCTCGACGTCCGAGTATGGGCGTTCTGCCAGGCCCCTACGGGAGGCCCGGGAAGCCCCGCGGTGGGCCATCGATTATGGGCTGGCACTGGTTCAACAGTCCAGGCAGACTTCATGTTGGGGAATGACCAGATGGATGCGGCTAGTCTAGAACGCTCCTACACCCTTCCGTTCCGCCTCAGGACCGCGCTGATACTCGGCGCTGTGCTCGCGTGGCTCGTCCTGGTACCCCTTCAACTGACCCTCTTTCTCATGATGTGCCTGGCCGGTATCGGGCTTCTCGCAGCTATCGCAGTCGAGATTCTGTATCCGCCTTCCGAAGAAGAGCTGGCACAGCACATTCCCCTGAACCTCGACGAGCGAAAGCGCTGGTAGCAATAGCGAGGCCCTAGGCCGTTGCTACAACTTCGTCCCCCTCCTGCCCCTGGTCACTCGGAAGATTGATGAAGATCCCAACCAAGCCGCGGATCCCGATGGAGTTGATGATGTTGTACATCATGGCCAGGTACGCCACGACCATCAGGCTGCCAAAGAAAGCAGCGCCGATCATCTCCAACTCGAAGGGATGCTCCGCCCCGTAAATCGTGCGGCGGAGCATGCCGTCCATTCCCGCAAAACCCATACAGACCGACATCCCGATTCCACCAATCAGATGGGCCCAGAAGTGGAAACTCGTCAGAAACTTGCTCTTTAGCTGGGTGTCGTTGGTGAGCATGGGGAAGAGCGCGTAGAGCGCGGCGTAGAGCGTCATACCCAGGCCGACCAGTAGTTGCATATGGGCGTGAGCTCCGATCACCCACTGCGTGTTATGCAGAATGCGGTTCATGCCAAGATCTGCCTGAATGACCCCAGCCGGCACACCCAGGGAGAAGCCGAGGATGCCACCCAAGAGGAACTTCAGCTGCGGTGTCATCTTCAGCGGCCGAGCGTCGTGCAGTGTCTTGAGCGTCACGAAGATGGCGATTCCAGACGTCACCAGCTCGAAGGCCGTGACCATCTCCCCTGACAGAATCTTCATCCAGTTCCACTGCGCTTGATCCGCGAGCAGATGATGAGCCCAAACATTCCAGGACACCACCAACTCCACGAGCAATGCGGCACGCGCGACATTCTCCATGTAGAGCTTTCGACCGGAGATCAGCCCGGCCAGTAGATACCAGGTGCCCGCCACGTAGATCAGCACCAGGCCGTCGGCAATCAGGTCCAGCCCCCACCAGTAGATATTCTTGTAGACAAGGGCGTCGAACCAGTCCGTCGGCAGCGGCTCCCCGGTGAAGATGTAGACGGCGTGAATCAGAAAGACGATGGAGATTCCACCGAGCACGACCGCATCCAGCAGGGTATCGATGGTTCCGCGAAAGATCGCCACGAGGGGCAGGGGCATCAGCGGCTCTTCCACCTTCTTGCCCCGCCAACGTCGGTAGATGTTCACAAATCCATCGATGCCGACAGCCGACATCAGGAGCGGACCGACGGGCTCCTCGGTATCACGGCGATGAAAGACCGTTGCGAAAATGTTGTAACAGAAGATCACGACACCGGTCATGATCATGATATTGCCCGTGGCGAAGACCAGGAGCGCAATGGGCTTGAACTCCGTTACGGGCAGGGGCCAGTAGTTGGTATAGAGGGCGCCATAGCGGAAGAGGAACCCTGCCAGCCAGACTGTCAGCACGCCGGCGGCCATGGTCATCCAGTTGATCTCTGCCAATTTCTGGCTGTACAGGCTCTTCTTCATCAAGGTCGGCACGAGAAAGTAGAAAGCACCGAAGACCAGCATGAAGCTACTGCCGAATATGCCCACCATCGGATGGGCTCCCATCAGGGCAAAATAGTGATCTGCCTCCATCAGATCGAAGTCGATCTGATGCCCGCGCATGATCATCCCCTCCATGATGCAGAGCCCATAGAAGAGCAGGGAGATCACAGCGAACCTGAGTGCGACACGCTGCAGGGGAGTCAGTCTCGAAGCATCCAGCATGACGTCAGCTCCTCGATGGCTTGGAGAGCACAAGCATCGCGCCGGTGCAAAAGGATTAGAATTCGACTGCGACCAGGGATTCGTATTTGGGACCGGAGACGATCACCACGTCCTCCATCACGAGGCCTTCCCCCCTCGGCCCGGAATACTCGGTCGAGCGAATCGTATAGGTCCCCGGTTTGTCGAAGAGCCAGACGAGATCGTTGTCGTGCCCGGGCACGACCTGCATCTGAAACATCATGGAACCGTCTTCGCGAAACACCCCGAAGCCGTAGGTAAGGTCCGCCGAGGTCACGTTGAAGCGCACCATATTGCCGATCCCAATGTCGAGCTTCGGAGAGGGGAGCAAGAACTCGTGCTCTGCCATCGCGATCTCGAATTCCTGATCGATTTGCTGCTTGTCACGGGTCAGATCCCACTTTACCCACGGGACCTTATTGAAGGTGAGCACGTGGATCCCCACGCCGAGACAAACGAGACAGGTGACCCAGGTATAGAAGGCCTTCTTGGCACCGGGGTTGGTTGGGCCAGCCCTGGTCACGCGCAAGGAGAAATAACCGATGAACGAAATCGCGATCAGCGTATAGCTGAGGTAGACGACCTTCATCAGCGCAAAAATGTCGGCTGAATCTGTCACGATCAATCTCCACGACTCACACGCGGCGGCGCGAATCAACAGGGTGGCAGACAGCCGATCAAGAGATCCAGATGTCCACGAAACACCCAGCATTGACGCAATCTCCGTGCCAGACGGCTGTGCGGGCAAGACCCGGCCCGCGCTGTGTCATTTCATTCACAGGTATGAGATCGCTCTTGCACAGGTGAGCACCTCCATGCACAGCTGCTCGAAGACGAGTGACCAGTAGTTGAGCAGCTACCGCACCTCGAATAGGCAGGCCCGACCTCTGCGAAGCTCCAGTAAAACTGAACGAAGCGACTGCTCCCTTTTGAATTCGATTTCATCAAGCGCTAGCCAGGGTGTTGGAAGACTTCGTGAGGAGTCTGGGCAAAGCTGCGTGGGAAAGACGGCGAGCAACTGGAGGCCACTGGTTTGAATGGACTGACAGCCGCGAAGCGGCATTTTCTCTTGGGTGCTGCTGTCGCTTCCGTCGTGGCCCTCATCGCCCTCAACGGAATGCTCCTCTGGAAAATGAAGACGAGCGTGCCTTTCTCCGTGGCACTCGACCTGACACGACAGAATCAGGGGACTGCGATCGAACTCGGCGGGCTTTTCCCAGGCCCGTACCATCTCGCGATCGAATTCTCACTCCCTTCCGATTTCAAGGAGACCGGGAACTTCTACCGCGGAATCGGTGCGAAGAGGATCCACGAGGATCTCGGCGTCGACCTTGAACTCGTCCTAGAGGACGGGAGTGGAAGATCGCTGCTCGAAACAGATACCAGCACTCGGGAGTGGAAGATCTACAGCAACCCGCACCTCGAACACACAGACGGCGGGCTGCAGAGATTCTCCTTCGAGGCGAATCTGTTTCGCTCCTACGATCTTCGCACGGCGGTATTGCGGGAGAACCTCGCTGCCGAGCCCTACCATGCATCACTTCTCATATACGCGGACGGCATCGAATACCTCGGAATCAAGACAGCCATCTACAATAGCTTGCTCGTCATTGCATTGATCGTGACCATCGTCTTGATCTGGGCACAACGTTTCGGGGAGATCGACGAAGACGTCCCGACTCTCCCTTCGTCCTGAATCCCCGGATCTGGAATCGACGCACCTGTTCGCGCAAGGCTTCGACGGAGGGCTTCAGCGAACTCAATGGCGGCTGCCGTATTCTCTCCCGTGCTCTCGCAGATCTGATTCATGAGCGCCGAGATATGGCTGACCGTGAGCGGCACCCATTCGCCAGCGGCCACGAATCCTTCTGTCACATCGCTCGGGCCGTCGAGGCTGTCGAACACCCGGTCTGGGTCACGCTGGTGTTCATCGAGCCGGAATTCCGCTTTCCCGACGGAAGCGGTTGCCGCATTGGGGCCGGATCCCCTCCCCGGTCCCTATTGGACAGAATGTCTACGACTCGGACCCAGGGGAAACGCAGCTTGAACTTCCCATGCTCCAAATTTCCCGGTAACTCTTTGACTTCGTCATCTACCATAACTACGGTGATCGCAGTAGGACGAGGAGAAATGATCCATGGGACTGGTAGGTGAGCGTGTGCTCTCTTCACAGGAGTTCGTCGAGGAATGCATCGAGTTCAAGCGCGAACAGGAGGCTTCGAGCAACTTCTTGGGGGAACTCATCCTGGGCAAGCTCGAGCGCCATCAGGTAGTCCTGTTTGCGAAGGACTTCTATCACTACATCGAGCCGGTGATCCCGAGCATCGCGGCGTGGCTGGCTGCGACCCCCACGCTGCCCGATCGCCGCGTGTACAAGCTCATCGGGCGCAATCTGGCGGGCGAGATGGGCTACCTCCAGGAGGCGGACCACAACGAGCTGTATCTGAAGTTCTGCGAGCAGGGCCTCGGCATCTCACGCCAGGAAATTCTGGATTTCCTTCCCACACCCGGCACCATCGGGGCGGCGGCGTGCGTCGGCTACTACTGTCGCAGCTCCTTCCTCGAGGGACTCGGAGGATTCGGGCTTGCCGTCGAGATGGAAGTGCCCGGAAGCGCGAAGGCGGGTCAGCTCCTCTACGATGCGTTCCGCAAGCATTATCACATCGATCCAGGCGCGCTGGAATTCTGGTCCATCCATATCGAGGCGGAGCCGGAACACGGTGCAAACGCCCAGGCGGTGCTCGAGCTGTGCGGGCAGACATGCGAGCAGCAGGCGTTGATCCGGCGCGCCTTCCGATTCAGCGTGCTTGCACACCGGGGCATGCGCGACGGCTACGATCGGTTCCTGGACGTACCTCACGCATAGGAAGAAACAGGCCTCGGATTCGCCAGGGAGAGAGAAGGGAATCTCTCGTATTGCCTCGGATCTCCTCGAGGGGCTCGGGCACGGCTCGCTCCTTACCTCGCCAGCCGATCACCAGCGGGAGTGCAAATGGAAATTCGGCCGAGACTGGGTTGCAAAAACCGATCGCTGCGCCCCCTGCTCGCTGCGCTCGGTGCAGCCACGCTGGCCAGCCCCGCGTTCGGCACGGACGATGACGCCGCGTCGCAGGCTTCGCCGGGTACCGTCACACCCGCGCACGCGACGAGCAAGTTCGCAACGCCCGCGCGCAACCCGTGGATCGCGGATGGCCCCTACCCGATGTCGCATCACAACCCGGCGCAGACCGATGTCTCGACCGAGCACGGGCCCACGCGAGGCAAGGATCTCGTGGCTGCCGACGTCAAGACGGTGCCCGTCACCTGGTCGTCGTCGCCACTCGTCAAAAAGATGGGTGGCGAGACGACGGTGATTGCGGGGACCGCTACGGGCCTCGTCAAGATTCGCGCCACGGGCGAGGCGTTCGAGCAGATCTCGGTGCTGGCCTACCCGGGCGATGCGGATCACTCCGATGTGACACCCGAGAAGATCGAAAGTGTAATGGCCGGGATCGATGAGAGCCGTCGCAAGAAGCAGGACTGGCGGCTGCTGTTCCGTTCCCTGTGGATGGTGCTCCAACTCGATCTCACGGGCATGGCCAACGGGCCCTACGGCCTGATCGACAAGGACGGATACTTCTACACCACCTACAACCGCACGAACCTGCTGAAGGCCTTCGACGACAACCAGATCGATGCACCGCTGCGGGCCGTCAAGCATGTCGACGTGCTCGACCTGTTGCCGGCCAGCGTCGCCGAACAGGCGGAGGACCTGCACCTCAAGAGCATCTCGATGAGCTACGACGGCCACCTCGTCGCCGCTGCCTCCGGAGGCGTATTCGTATTCGACCGGGATCTGACGCTGCGCGACTACATGTTCTTTCCCGGCGAGCACGTCGAGAACGGCATCGCCATCGACGAGAAGCGCATCTACGTCACGACCTCGAAGCATATGTACGGCCTCGCGTGGGACGGTGAGAGCCTCTCGGCCGAAGAGGCCCGCGGTGGCTGGAAGAGCGCCTACGACGTGATGCCAGAGGGCGAGGCGTTGAAGCTGGGTGCCGCGTCGCACGGCTCGGGCACGACTCCGACACTGATGGGCTTCGGCGACGACGAGGACCACCTCGTCGTCATCTCCGACGGACACCCCGACGGCGCACAGCTCGTCGCGTTCTGGCGCGATGCGATCCCGGCCGCCTTCGAGCAGAAGCCCGAAACCCGCTCGAGGCGCATCGCGGATCAGATCCGCATCCCCGACGCGCGCACGACCATCGAAGCTTCGCCCGTTGCCTATGGCTACGGAGTGATCGTGATCGATTCGACCTACCCGGAGTCCGCTCCGATTCCGTTCCCGCTCAGCATCCTCCCCAACGCGCTCCTCGCGGGCATCACGCGCGAAGCACCGCGGGGCATGCACAAGTTCGACTGGCTTCCTGACGAGGACCGCTTCGTCCTGGACTGGACGCTCGACTACGTGGACAACACGGATTGGATGCCACCCGGCGTCTCGCCCCAGACGGGCCTCGCCTACATCGCCCACAAGGAAAATGGACGCTACGAGTACCAGGGCATCGATTGGGACACGGGCGAACTGGTAGCTCGCTGGCGCTTTCCCGACGACAGCATCCGCTGGAATACCTGGGGCGGCATGACGAGTCTCCTCGAGGACGGAGACCTCCTGCTCGGCGGCTTCTTCACCGCCAAGCGGTTCAACATCGGCCACCTGCGCTGATGCTCATGCGAGGCACCGGTGACCAGCCTGGTGTTGCACCGCTCTGGTCGCAGACAGGAAACTCAAACCGCGTCTCCGACAGTACGTCCGGTAACGGGTGTTCGGTGAACTACCCACAGAGGCGAGAAGCACCGCGTGCGGGCGCGAGTCTCCTGATTGTTTCAGAGGCTGGCCCGCAAAGCCCCGGGGCGCAGAGGCGCGCCTTTCTTTACTCTCTCGTACCAACCCGGCATTCAACACATGAGGAGGCCGCGTGGCGGAAACTTCACTCCCTGTCCGACATCTCTACAAGATCACCCTCGAAACCATGGGTGCTCCCGTCATGCTGCCCGCCGGGCCGCAGGGAACCCGCATGGTGGTCGGGATAAAGGGCGGGCACTTCGAAGGCGAAAGGCTGAACGGAAAGGTGGTGGCACCCGGAGGTGACTGGGTCACGCAGCGAGCGGATGGCAGCATCAAGCTCGATGTGCGCGCGATTTTGCAGACCGACGACGATGCCAACATCCTCGTGACTTACAACGGCGTCGGCGTCGTGGTAGAGGGCCAACTCAAGGCACGCTGCGCCCCGCTCTTCGAGACCGGGGACGAGCGATACGCATGGCTGAACAACATTCAGGCAGTTGGAATCGGCGGGCTGGACGGGACCGCTGTGGTCTACGATATCTACGAACTGCTCTGAGCAGTTTGCGAAGAGCAGAGGAAGCCCAGCTGCGTTTTCCCTGGGTCCGATCAGTAGAGATTCCGTCCCATAGGGACCGGGGAGGCGATCGGGTCCAGACGCGGGGCACGACGCGCCGTCCGACGACGCCAGGCGCGGCGACGTGCCGGCGCGCTTCTAGCCGAATGCGGCAACCGACTCGAGGTCGATCATGGCTGCCGTCAGGCGCCGGAGATTCTCCTCGGTGATCTCGCGGCCGTAGTTGGGTGTCGGACAGGTGAGCCAGCCGATCACCAGCCCCCAGTAGGCGGAGAGTCGATGGAGCTGCCAGGCCTGGTTCATGTCCGGCACGTTCGCGACACCGCCCCGGCGCAGCTCCTGCAGGTAGAAGGCGATGAGTTCGCGCTCGTGCCGACGTCGCTGCTCGATCGTCAGCGCCGTCGTGAGGATGTAGGTGAGATCCCGGCTGTAGCAGCCCTGCATCGCGAGCTGGAAATCGAGCAGGCCCGTCTCGTTACCGGTGAGCAGATAGGTGTTGCCGAGATGCGTGTCGCCGTGCAGCAGGGTGCGGGGCCCGCTCTCGAGCGGGCCTGCCTGGATTGCCAGCATGTCCGCGAAGAGCTGCTTCACGGGCCGGCCGATGGCCGCCAGGATCTCGTTGCGCCACGGGTCGGTCCGGAGATGGCCCTCGATCAGCGGCAGGACCTGCTGAAAGAAATCGCTCATCCCGCCGCCGGCCGGCGTCGCCAGCCAGCCGAGCTCCTGCTTCAGCGCCGGGCTCTCCCAGTACTTGGCGTGCAGCGCTGCCAGATTGCGGATGAGCGAGTGCACCTGCGCGAGGGAAATCGACAGTGTCACGTTGCCGAAGACGGCATCGCATTCGCGCAGATCTTCCATCACGATGCCAAACTGCCCCGTCTTCGCATCGAAGAGCCCCGCGTAGAACTGCGGCGCTTCGAACGGAACCCCGGGCCGGATCTCGCGGTAGAAACGCACCTCGGTCTCGTACATCACGGCTGGCGCGTGCGGCGCGACGAGCATCGTCTTCAGGATCACCCGCTTCGGCAGATCCGCCGAGGCCGCACCCGGAGCGTACGCGAGATCGAGTACGACGCGGTCGGCGGTCGAGGCGAACCCGCTCTCGCAGGCGATCGTTTCGACCACCTCGACCTCGCGCACCACGAGCCCCGGCCGATCCACCGCCATCGCCGCCGTCAGCAACTCGGGTGTGAGCTGACTCGGGTCATCGGGAAACTTCCACTCCTGCATGGGATGGCTCCTGTGCGCGCCCAGAGTATGACGGCTTGTATTCCTCTCGTCCCCACGCGATGCACTCATTCAGTCGACTCACCCTCTTCCCCGCAGCGGAGGCCCGGTCGCACGACCCGTTGCCCGGCGCAACCAAATCCGCCCGACGCTGAGTAGCAACGCGATCAGGAGCCCGCAGCCAATGGGCGACAGGCTGGGAACGCGGGCGGCGTTGTCGCCCACGCCGCCACACTTCCATCGCCTGGCGGTCCGAACCAGGGACTCGACTTTTTCACACGCAATGTCGAGAACCCGAACCTCATCTGGCAGAGCCAAGAGTTCGATCGACTCATCCACTTTGGCTTCGCTGAGCGGATTGCAGAAAGCACGGGGCTCGTGCCAGATGGCGAGGTATTTCCAAAGATTCATGGCGTTTTCCGCCACCTGACGATTGCGTCGAGCAGCCGGGCTCGGTGGCAGCTTCGGCAGGGTGGCGATTCTTGGGGTTCGTGCCAAGTGATGGGTTCAGAGTAAATCGCTCGCCCGCCGCGGGCGCGCACCGTTTCTCAGCTTCGCTGCGGCCGCGGCCCGCCGCCGCTCGGAGGCAAGCGGTCCGATTGCGTCTGCCCCGCAGCTGAATTCAGCCCGATTTATCGCGCTCCCTCGCAACCGGACACGAAGAGAGAGGCCCGGTTTTCCCCTATGCTCTAGGGGTTTCTGCTGGGCGCTTCGATGCAATTTCACGGAATGTCGGGGACCCCACGAGGAATTTCCCATGAGCGGTTACCTGAACGACGGCGTGCTCCTCTACGTGAACCAGTTGATCGATTGGGACAGCTTCTACCGTTGGAGCCAGGGCCGGGACGTCGATACCGCGGCCGAGCGCGACGCCCTGGTCGAGATCCTGGAGACCGCCGCCGGAGTCTGCAGCGAAATCGAGAGTTCCAGCCGCGAGTGTTGGGACCAGGTCGCTGAGCTCGAAAACGGCCAGGTCGTCTACCCCGAGCACATCCAGAAAGGCTACGAGAAACTCGCCGAGGTGGGTCTCGTGAGCCTGGGTGTCGAATCGAAGTACGGTGGCTTCGAACTCCCCGACACCATCCAGAACATCATCATCCAGATGATTGCCCGAGCCGATGCGGGACTGATGACCATCGTCGGCTTGCAGTCGGGCGTCGCGGAAGACATCCAGATCTACGCGAGCGAAGAGCTCAAGGAGCAGTATCTGCCGCGCTTCGCCTCGGGCGAGGTGATGGGAGCGATGGACCTCACCGAGCCCCAGGCCGGCTCGGACCTCGGCGCCATCACGACACGCGCCAGCGAGCGGGATGGTCGCTACTTCCTCGATGGAGAGAAGATCTTCATCACGAACGGCGGTTGTGAGATCCACCTGGTACTGGCCCGCGACGAAGCCACCTTCGAGGAGTCGAAGGGCACGACCCGCGGGCTCTCCCTCTATCTCTGCCCCCGCACGCTGCCCGACGGCAGCAAGAACGGGCTTCACGTGGAGCGCCTCGAGCACAAGCTCGGCATCCACGGGTCGCCGACGGCGGCGATTCGCTTCGACGACGCCGAGAGCTTCCTCCTGGGCACCCCGGGAGAAGGCTTCAAGGCCATGCTCACCCTGATGAACCGGGCCCGCCTGGGCGTCGCCGCCCAGGGTGTGGGCATCGCTGAAGCCGCCCTGGAGGTGGCCATCCGCTACGCCGGGGAGCGCGTGCAATTCGGCGTGCCGATCGCCGATCAGCCCCTGATGAAGAACATGCTCGCGCGCATGACGATCGACGTGGAGGCAAGCCGTGCCCTTCTCTACCGCGCCTGCCGTCTGTTCGACGTGAACCGGGCTCTCGAGAAGGCACTGGCGCGCTCGGCCGGGACCGACGAGTTCTCCGAGGCCGAACGGGTCGAGATGGAGGCGCATCACCAGACGAACGACACGCGGATCCGCCTGCTGACGCCCCTGGCCAAGTACATGGCCACCGAGACCGCCGACCACGTGACCCGCATGGCGATCCAGGTGCACGGCGGCATCGGCTTCATGGCCGAGTCCGAGGTGGGGAAGCTCCACAACGACGCCATCATCACGACGATCTACGAGGGCACCTCCGAGATCCAGGTATCGTTTGCCCTGAAGGAGATCGGCAAGGGCGCGTTGGCGGCCGTCTTCGAGAGCCTCGAGGCGGAGATCGCGTCGTTCGAGAGCGCTGAGTTGCGCGAGTACGGCGACAAGGTACGCCACGGCATGCAACTCATCCTCGACGCCTCGAGCGCCCTGATGTCCGACTTCGCCTACGCGCTGATGTCGGCTCGCTCCCTCGCTGAAGTGGTGATCAGCGTGATCGTGGGCGCGGAGCTGCTGAAGCAGGCCGAGGCGGAACCGAAACGCTTCGACCTCGCGGCCTCGTGGATCAACCGCCGCATGGTCGACCTCGAGAGCCGCACCCAGCGCATCAAGGAAGGCACCCACGATCGCATCGATCGGGCCGAAAAGATCATCGATCTCGTGCGCGGCGCCTGAGTCAACGCTCCACCCCCAGGACCCCGGCGCTGAAGCTACGCAGCTGAAATCACCCGACGAATTCGCCTGCCTCGATCCCCCGAACGCGGACGGCCCGTATCCCTTCTACGCGTTCGCCATCGATTCGCCGGATCAGATCGAGTGTGAATTCGTGGAATCACGCGACGCGAAACTTCGGTCGCGTTCGAGTTGCGTTGCTCACGGTATGCGTTCTCGGTGCGTGCGCCCGTCGACCGACCACGCGATGCCGATCAGACATGCGATCAACACCGCAAATGCAAGTGGACTGCCAGAGGGAACCTGCACACTGACCGCCGCTAACGCTGCATTCAGGTTCACCCGACCGTACCCGAAGAAATCGTCGCGCCCCGGCGTATCCTCACCCGGCGGTCCGACTCGATCGTCCGCGGTCGTGGTGAGGATCGTTGCGATCTCGTCGTGGGTAAGTGTCGGGTCGACTGAGAGCAGTAGCGTCGCCATACCTCCCACGATCGGCGTCGCCGCAGAGCAGCCGCTGAACGTAGTCGTCGTATCGGCCGAGGTGTTGTAGGCGATCGTGCGGACCGAACTGCCCGGCGCGACGATATCGAGCGCGCTGCCGGTCCCGGAAAACGAAGCCCGCTCGTCGTCGTCATTGGTGGCACCCACCGAGATCGTCAGCGGCGATGCACCGGGGCCCGAAACGTCCGCATCGCCGATGCCTCCGTTTCCCGCGCACGCGATCAGGATCGCGCCCGCATCGCGGGCCGCTTGGAGTGCATTGTTGATCGTGAACGAACCGGTCGGGTAGTTGATCAGACTCATGCTGATCACCTCGGCCTCATCGTCGGCGAAATCCAAGCCCTGTGCGAGGTCGAAAGAGGTTCCTGCGTTGCTCGAGTTGAGCACCTTGACGGGCACAATGCTCACAAAATGGTCGACGCCGGCGACTGCAAAGCTGTTATTGGCATTCGCGGCGGCAATCCCGGTCACATACGGCCCGTGTGAGTGATCGGCTTCGGGATCGTTGTCCTCGTTGACGGCGTCGTAGCCGGGTAGGATCCGACCCGCGAATTCCGGGTGGTCCCCATCGATGCCGGTGTCGAGCACCGCGATGCGGATCGCGGCGTTGCCGCGACTAGTGTCCCAGCACTCTGTGCCGTCGATATCGGCGTCGGGGGTCCCACCGGTCTGGCCAGTGTTGTTGTGATGCCACTGCAGCGAGAAGGATGTGTCGTTCGGGACGAAGCCGCCCTGCCCGATGTAGTTCGGCTCTGCGTATTCACAGTCGGGATCGGCTCCGCATTGCTCCACCATCTCCGCGATAGTGCTGCCCGCGGGGATCGCGACTCGTTGTACGCCCGAGGACGGGATGGCTTCGAGCAGCTGTATCCCGCGGGCAGCGCGGAACTGGTCGGCCGCGGCTTGACTGACTCCGGGGCGAAACTTGACGAGAATCTCTCCCGGTACGTAGGACTGAGCGGCAGCCGGGGTCGAGAATCCCGATCCGATGCAAAGAATGACGACCAAAGTTCCGATGTTGCCCACACCTCTAAGCTGAAGCCGCATGGAACCTCCAGAGTGAGTATAGAAAAATGAAGCTGCCTTATCGGATTTACGTCCGATAATGGGAGATCCGACAAGAACGCCGCTGGGGACCCCCTATGCTCACGATCGGTGAAGAATTGGAGCCGGATCCCCTCCCCGGTCTCCATTTGACAGAATCTCTGCTAATCGGACCCAGCGAAGACGCAGCTTGAACTTCCTGTGCTCGCGAATGAAGGCTGCCCCTCCCCCGTCCGATAAGGTGGATCATGGAAAGTCCCCGAGAATCCTGGCCGGACTGGGGCCCTCGGGGCGGGGAGCTTCTTCCCACTCATTTCCAGCCGGCGAGTACCTTCCCGACGACTGCGAAATCGACCATTCCGGACCCCGTGCGGGGTCCTGCGGAGGCAGAAGGCTGAGGATGCACTCCGCGCGAAGGAATGCCTGGCGGGTTCGTGCTCTGGCCGGGGCACTGGTCCTGACCTGCGCCTCGACGAGCCTCGCCAGCGAACCCATCGACGTGCTCGTGCTCTACACCCCACTCGCCAGGCAGGCGCTCGGGGGCACGCACGACGCCGTTGCGACCGCCATCGCCGCCGAGCTCGCCGAAGCCAACCAGGCCTTCGCGAATTCGAACCTCCACGAGAGCCTCTTCTACGAAGTCACCGATATTCAAGAGATTTGCTTCGAAGAGCGTGGAAAGATCCGCATGGACCTGCAGTGGTTACACGAAAGCCTGGCGGTGGCGGCACGCCGCGAGGCGCAGGGGGCCGACGTCGTATTCCTGTTGACGGGAACTTCGAACTACGGAGGTCAGGCCTGGGGGATCTACTCGGACTCGCCGGGCCATCGCAAGCACGCCTTCATCACCGCGGAGGCCTTTGCACTCGGGACGCTCACCTTCGGTCACGAGTTGGGTCACATCCTCGGCTGCTCGCACAACACGGAAATCCTGATCCTCCCCGACCCGCCCACGGCCAGCAACTACGGCTACCTGCACTGGCAGGAAGAGCCCTATTTCCGAACCCTGCTCGCCTACTCGACCTTCCCGGACCCCAGCGGCAACGGCCAGTACACCTGCGAGCCGTGCGCCGAAAATCAGCTCAACGCATTCTCCTCTCCGGACCTCTGGTACATGCATGCCGGGCCCGGCGACACGCTGGGTCAGATCTGCACACTGCGCGACAATCAGAACGGAACCCATGCCGTCGCGTGCCCGAACGGCGCCGTCGCCCAACTGCCTTCCAACGATCTCGCGGCCCATGGCGAGCCCATCGGCACCGAACTCCACGACAACCGCACCCAGGTGGAAGCGCGCTGGGACGTCACGGCGGCCTACTACGCGCCGACCCTCGAAAGCGGCTGCCAGGAGAACTGCGGCTCCCTGGCTCGGGCGGGCTGCACCACCGCCGGAGCGGCCTGCGGAAGTTGTCTGCCGGGTCACCGGCAATCGGCCGACGGCCTCTGCGTCCCCCTGATCGTCCCAATGGTGAGTTCCGACTTCCTGGACGGTTGCTACGCGGACGCGGGCTCCTTCGCCCCGGCCGATGGCAGTCCCCACGCGGAGATCCTCGACCTCGGCTCATTGCATGCCCTCGAGCGGGTCGAGCTGCACTTCGGCAGCTACGACACGGCGACGAGTCAACCGAGCTTCGAGTGGGCGCCATCCTCCTTCTCGAACTATTCACCGCCGGCGCCCCCCGCCTACAGCTGGGAACTCTACGCATCAACCCACGGAAACGACTGGACGCCTCTTGGCAATGGCACCCACGACATGCCCACCGAGCAACTGATCGGGGCCGCGAGCGGGCACCACATGATGTGGCGCGCATGGGTGCGCGGGGCGGGAGATCCGCCTCATTCCGCGCGTTTCCTGAAAGTCGTCCTGCAGACCTGCAGCCAGCCCCCTTGCGACTACAGCATCGGCCTCCACGAGTTGGAAGCCTACGGAAATTCGATCCCGAGCGTGCCGGGTCTCCCCCCGACCGCGATCCCGCTCGTGGCCCTGGCCATCGCGGCGGCGGCCGGCCATACGCTCTCCCGACCCGCACGGCGCACGGCAAGCCCCGCGGCCGGGCCTGCTAGACGTCGAAGCCCAGTTCGCGATAGCCGGGAGCGACGCGATCGGTGACGAGGCCGACTCGCTGGAGCTGCGGGATCACATGGTCCTCGAACATCCGGGGTCCCGAGTTGACGAACTCGGGATCGTTTGCCTTCTCCGAGATCTCCGCCATGGCTTTGTCGTAGTCGATCCCGAGCTCGGTGTACACCGCCTCGCGCGACGAGAGGATGCCGCCACCCGCGGAGTCCGCTGCGCCTCCACCACCCGTCGTGAGCAGACGAACCGCCGCCAGCGCGAAGTCCTCCACGCGCTCGCGGTCGGGATCGGACATGCGGGGCAGCTCCTCCTTCATGTAGATCAGCCCGTAGGAGACGTGGCGCGCCTCGTCCTGCGCAGTCAGCTCCACGACGCTGCGCAGCAGGTCGTCCTGGGTGTTCTCCTTCATCGTCTTGAAGGTCCCCATGGCCAGGCTCTCGGTGATGACCTGCATCCCAACGCACTTCATCTGCCACAGGTCCGCCTCGAGGATTGCGTTGAGGACCGCGTACAGCGAAGGCTCGATCGAGTAGACCTGGTCGAGCCGCGTGATGTAGCGATGGAACACCTCGACGTGGCGAGCCTCGTCGATCACCTGGGTGGCGGCGTAGAGCTTCCCGTCGATGTCCGGAACGGCCTCGACGAGCTGCCCGCAGCAGAGCAGCGCTCCCTGCTCGCCGTGCAGGAACTGGGAGAGCGTCCAGGCGGAGCGGCGTGCCGCGAACTGCTCCCGCGTCTCGTCGGAAAGCGCCTTGACGAAGTCGTAGCGCGGAAAGCGCTCTCCGTCCGGATCCAGGATGTCCCCGACTCCCTCCTTGTTGATTTCGAGATCCCACGGAATGTCGCTCGCGGCGTTCCACTGCTCCTTCTTCGCCATCTCGTAGAGATCGCGCAGGGCCTGCACGTGAGTCTCGTAGTCGAACTTCCAGAGGGTCTTGAGGGGAGTGACGATTTCTTCGAGGGTCATGGGGAGTTCCTTCCGAGCAGGAGCCGCGAGGGCTCATCTTACCCCGGCCGAACGTCAACCGGTCGGTTCTCTAGTAGCACTTGCGCGTCGGGAGGGCCGCTACTTCGGGCTCGGGCAGACAACCCACTTCCGCTCGCTCGCGGCGGGCCGGCCGCAGTCACACCGCTGCGGCCCGTCCCAGTGGGCCTCATTCTCCCAAAAGAGGCACACCTGTCTCGAACTGGTACGTGGGGTCGGGATCCAGCCACACGGGCCGCACCGAGTCCTAGCGGAACGATGCCTTCTCCGGACCGATGCGTGCCGCGATGGGAGCGAGCTTCTCGGCGTCCAGGCTGTAGAACTCCACGGCATTGCCGCTGAGTTGGGCGGTGACCTCGTCGTCGGAAAGTCCGGCCAGCGCCTTCAGCATCTGGTCGCCCGTGTGAGGCCAGCTCCCCTCGGGATGCGGGTAGTCGCTGCCCCACATGATGCACTCGCTACCGATCAGCTCGCCGAGCTGGCCGTCCCCGGGCGACATGCACGCGGCGCCGAGCCGGATGTTGCGGCGGAAGTAATCGCTCGGCTTCATCGATAGGTGGCTAATGTAATCGCCCAGCTTCTGGGCCTGGGGCGTCACCTCGTAGCGCACGTCGATCAGGCGCAGGTAGTCCGGAACCCAGTCGATGGCGCCCTCGACGATTGCCATCTTGAGCCGCGGGTAGCGCTCGAAGACCCCCCCCCAGATCATGAAGGTGGCCGTTCGGCTGACCCACCAGACACACTCGGACAGGTAGGCACCCATGGCCCCGGTGGGGGCGGTTCGTTCCCCGCTCTGCAGCTCCGAGATCGGACCGAAGTACTCTTCGATCGGCGACGGGCCGATGTGGAAGTGAACCGGCATGTCGAGGTCCTGACAGACCTCCCAGAGCGGGTCGTACTTCGTGAAGTGATAGGCCGGGAGCTCTCCCCACATGGGGGGAAAGATGACCCCCCGGAGCCCGTTCTCGTGGGCGAGGCGGATCTCCCGCACGGACTGCTCCACGTCCCACAGCGCGGGAATGCACGCCAGACCGAGCCTGCGCTCGGGGGCCATGTCCACCAGTTCGGCCACCCAGCGGTTGTGGGCGTGGCAGCCCGCCCACTGGAGTTCCGGCACCACCCCCCCCCCGGTCGGCATGGCGAAGCCCGCGCCAAAGGGCGGCGCATTCTGCTCCGTGATGCCGTCGGGGAAGATGATCTCCAGGGCGATTCCGTCGCCGTCCATCACCTTCGTGCGTTCCGAGTGGTCCCAGGCGCCGGTGAGCGCCTTCTCGTGACCTTTGCGCCATTCCGCATTGACGTCGGCGATCAGGAAGCTCTCCTCCATCGTCTTCGTCGTCTTGACCTGGATGGGAAGCGCCTGATCAAAGGCATCGCGGTACTTCGGATCGACGTAGCTCCGGTATTGGTCGGGCGGAAGCCCGGCATGACAGTCGGAAGAAACGACGAGATGGCGGTCCATGGCTTCGCTCCTTTAGTCCGTGTTCGAGTAGAACTGCCGCGCCCACTTCCGAAACGCGATCAGCGGGGCGTCCGCCTTGCAGAAGACGGGATTTTCGATGTGGATCTTGTTCGTCCAGACGTCCCAGTCGGCCATCACCCCTTTCGTGATGCCCTCGAACCACTCCTCACCGGCGATGTCGATGGCGTTCTTCGTCGCGAAGAGCAGCCAACGCGTGGTCGTGTTGCGGTTGTCGACGGGCGTCGTCGACGAGAACATGAAGAGCCCCACCCCGGGAATGCCTGTGGTCTCGACGCTCGACAGGCCGAGTCCCCAGGTATCGCGAATCAGGGACGTCTGGAAGGTGCCGACCGGCGTCACCATTTCGGAGTGACCGATGGCCTTCAGGAAGCGGCCGTCTTCAGAGATTTCGAACTCGGTCTCCGGGACCGAGTCCATCCCGTGGACGTATTGAAAGTGCACCGGGTCCAGATTGTTCTCGGCCATGTCCTGCATGTGAACCGGAACCTCGAGAGTGAAGGTGCGCGGCTCGGACCATTCCGGATCCTCGAGCTGGGAGACGACGGGAACCTCCCAAGAGGGCGGTTTCTCCTCTGCGTGGTGCCAGACGAAGATCATGCGATTGCGCTCGACGACGTCCCACTTGCGCACGCAGGCCCGCTTCGGAATCTCGTCGCAGTAGGGGATTTCCGTGCACTTCCCGGAGTCTCCGTCGAACTGCCAGCCGTGTTGGGGGCAGCGAACGGTCTCGCCCATGACCCGGCCACCTTTGGCCATGTGGATGCCCAGGTGGGGGCAGTAGGCGGAGAGCACCTTCGGCTCGCCCGAGCGCGCGCGGAAGAGCACCAGCTCGTGTTCGAAACAGTAGAGGCGCTGCACCTCACCCCGATCGAGCTCCTTGCTCCAGGCCACGGCGTACCAGCCGTTGGGGATTCCGGGATCCTTGGCGATGAGTTCAGTTCCCACTCCACCGATTTTTTGCGTCATCGTTCTCACTCCTCCTTCGGAATTGTCATGGAATCCGCCAGAAACCTCGCGGTCGCAAGCGCGCGTTCGCGCATCGGGTAGCCGTTCAGATTGGCCCAGTTGAACATCAGCACGTAGAAGGCGCCCATCAGCATCTCGGTCAGCGTCTCGAAGCTGTGGCGATCGGTCAGATCGCCGGACACCGCGCCCTCGCGGATGATCGACTCGAAGGCGTCGTGCAGCTTGCGCGCCTGATCGGGCTCGTCGCCCTCCTCGTGGATGATGCGCACGATCTCGTTGATCAGCTCGCGGTGCATCGGACCCGCCTCGTCCACGTTGTGGGCGAGGTTCTCGAAGAAGTGCTGGATCCGACCGCGGGTCGAGGTGAGCTGCTTGCGGGCCTGCTCGATGTCCGCGAGCAGCTCGTTGAGCGCGTGGCGGGCGATCTCGCTCAACAGATGCTGCTTCGAGGCGAAGTGGTTGAAGAATGTCTTGTGGGCGACGTCCGCCCGCTCGCAGATCTCCACGACCCTGGTGGCCTCGACCCCGTTCGCCTCGACCAGCTCGACGCTGGCCTCGAGAATCCGGTTCCGGACCTCGAGCTTGCGGCGCTCGCGGCGGGGAATCTGCTGGGGATCGGCGCGCACAGTCGCAGCCAAACAGATCTTACAGGTCAATGCAAGAAGAATCTGTCGTATAAAAATACTCTGTGGCGTAATAATGGTGAACATGCCAAATGATTCGTAAAAATGTATTGAAACAACCGGTTACCAGTAGAGGCGCGCTTCGGTGAATCGCGCCAGCCGCTCGCCAATTCTCGAGCCAGCCGCTCGCCATTTCACTTGGAGAATCCTCCAAGACTGGATCCTCAACCAATTCAACAGTATACTGGAACGATGGGGGCCGGGAGACGGACCGCGGGGTCCGCCGTCGCGGCGGCACGGACAGGAGGCGCCCGAAGATGCTGGCTCGCTTCGAGGTCTTGCGGGACGACTGCATCGGCTGTTCTCTGTGCGAGGAACGAGCCCCCGACAACCTGGAGATGGTGCCGAAAGAGGCCGCCGTGCGCGTCGTCGCGCAGCCCGCGAACGAAGACGAAGAGCGGGCCTGCATGGAGGCCGCCGACTACTGCCCGATGGGCGCTCTGTCCGTCGTCACCCCGGAGTCGTCAGACGAGCACCCGCCCGCAGCAACAGTTGCGGCAGCAGCCGCGTCATGATCGCGGTGCCCACGGCGGGAGGGAGACCGGATCGATGACATTCGAGGAAATGGTCATACTCGGGGATCGAACAAAACTGGATACCAAGGAGGATTGCGAAATGGCCCAGAGCTTCTTCGATCCCTCTCGCTACAAGTGGCGGAAGGTGACGGGCGAGCCCGGGCTTTCCTACAAGGTCTGCCACGACTACACCATTCTCGGGTACGATCTGGCCGCCGGTACCCTCGACATGGTGGTGCGGTGGGGAAGCGACGGCGGTCATTGCCCGATCCATCGGCACACCTCGAGCACAACCGTCCTCGTGCTCGAGGGTGAGCAGCATCTGTGGGATCTTCATCCGGACGGCACTCGGGATAATCCGAGGGTGCGGCGCGCCGGCGACTACGCGCTGACGGTGGGCGGTGTACCGCATCTCGAGCGCGGGGGAGAGGAGGGCGGAATCGCCTTCTTCGGGAATCACTCCAGCGATGGGCTCCTCTACGAGTTGCTCGACGAAGACCTGAAGTTCGTGATGGATGTCACGATGGAATTGCTGGTCGCCGACTGGAAAGAGAACACGTGAGCGGACAGGAACTCCGGACCTCCTGCCCGAACGCCTCGTCGTGAGGGCTCCAGTCGAGTTCCGTGCGCTCGCTCCCTTCGCAGGCCGCCAGCCGCCCAGGCCGGAACCGGACCGGGCCCGAAACGCCGGGTTTCGGACTCGACACGAGATAGCCAGATTAGACAAAAATGTCTGATCTGTGCTAGCGTGGCTCCCGTGATTCCAGCGAGCGGGAGCGCCCGTAGAGCCCCCGCAAAAGGCTAGGGATGGGTTTGGACCGGGTCGCCGAGCAGCACGCGAGCGAGAGGGCCGAGAAGCGAACCCCGTCGTCGGGCGGGCGGGTCCGGGCGACGCAGCGGCGCACCGAGGAGCGTCTGCTCGAGGGCGCGCTGCGCGCCGTGGCCACCCGCGGCCTCGCCAAGTTGGCCATGAGCGACGTGAGCGAGTTCGCCGGGGTGTCGCGGGGCACCGCCTATCGCTACTTCCCGAACACCGAGGTGCTCCTCAGCGAACTCGGCCGGCGCGAGGCCGAGAAGTTCGAGCAGCAGGTGTGGGCAGTGCTCGAAGAGGTGCCGTCGGGCGAGGAGCGCCTTCGCGTCGTTCTCGACTACCTCGGCAAGCTGGCGCGGGACCACCCGCTGATTCAGCGGCTGCCCGAGACCGATCCCGCCTTTGTCCTCACGGCTCTCCGCGAGCGTTTTCCCGATATTCGCGATGTCCTCCAGCGCCTTCTCATTACGGTTCTCGAAGAGAGCAGCCTGGTGCGACGAGGCGTCGTGACCGCGGAACAACTCGCCGGCTGGACGGCGCGGATGATGATTTCGATGTTCCTGTTCCCGGAGGCCAATCCCGAAGCGACGGCGCGGTCCATGAGGACGGCGTACCAGATCCTGGCGCAGGTCGAGGAAGAAGCCCCGCCGGCACCGCGAGGCCGTCGCAAGCGCGCGGCCGGCAAGGTGTCCGGCAGCAGCAAGCCGAGGAAGAAGGCGCTTGCTGGGCCGAGGAAGAAGGCGCTCGCTGGGCCGAGGAAGAAGGCGCTTGCTGGGCCGAGGAAGAAGGCGCTTGCTGGGCCGAGGAAGAAGGCGCTTGCTGAGAGGGGCAGCAGCAAGCCGAGGAAGAATCGCCCTCGCTGAGAGGGGCAGCAGCAAGCCGAGGAAGAATCGCCCCGGCTGAGAGACAGGAGGATTCACGGTGGCAAGCACTATCGATTACCCCTTCATCTCGACGGATGATCACATCATCGAGCCGCCCGACCTCTGGACGGATCGGCTGGAGTCGAAGTTCAAGGACGCGATGCCCCACGTCGTCGAGGACGGTGACGCGGAGTTCTGGGAGTTCGAGGGCCGGCGCATTCCCAACATCGGGCTTTCGGTGATGGCGGGCAGGAAGTACGAGGACTACTCGCCCAAGGCGGTGCGCTTCAGCGACATGCGTCCCGGCTGCTACGACCCCAAGAAGCGGCTCGAGGACATGGATTCCGACGGGGTCGAGGCCTCCGTACTGTTTGCGACCGTCCCCGGCATGGCGGGGACGATGTTCGCCCAGGCCCAGGACAAGCAGCTCGCTCTGAGCTGTCTCCGGGCCTACAACGACTGGCTGGCGGACACCTGGTGCGCGGCGAATCCGCAGCGTCTGATCGGTCAGGCGATCGTGCCGCTGTGGGACATCGATCTCGCGGTGGCGGAGTTCGAGCGCAGCATGAAGCTCGGCCACAAGGCGCTCTCCTTCCCCAACGCACCCGAGAGTCTGAATCTCCCCGGTCTCGCCGACCCGCACTGGGATCCGCTCTGGAGCGCCGTCGAGGCGGCGGAGGTTCCCGTGAGCGTCCACATCGCGTCGGGGGCGCTGGCCGGGACCCTGCCCCTCGAGCCGGCCGTGGGGGCACCCGCGGAGGTTTTCATCACCATCGCACCGAGCACGAACTTCACCACGGTCGCGACGCTGATGTGGAGCGGGGTGCTCCAGGAACATCCGAAGCTGCGCTTCCTCTCCGTCGAAGGGGGGATCGGCTGGCTCGCCTACCTGGTGCAGCGTGCCGACCAGACGTGGGAGAAGCACCGCCACTGGACGAATCCGAAGATCTCGGAGAAGCCGAGCTTCTACTTCAAGCGCCAGATCTTTGCGAACTTTCTCGACGACCCGGCGGGGCTCACCTGCCGCCACCACATCGGCGTCGAGAACATCCTCTTCGAGACCGACTACCCGCATAGCGACACGACATTCCCGCGGTCGAAGGAACTCGTGGCGGAACGGTTCAAGGACATTCCGGCGGACGAGACCCGTAAGATCGTTCGGGACAACGCGATCCGGCTGTTCGGACTCGGGCTGTGAATCAGGAGATCGGACCCAAGCGGTGAGTCGGTCTCTCCCCTGAGGCGCCCCGGCCACACCGGGTCGCCGGAGGGGAGAGCAGGGCCCCAGAGGAGCAAAGGAGGAGTCGATGCGCGTCGACCTGGAACAGCTCGCCACTCCCCGTCCGTGTCTGACGGATCAGGCACCGGTGGATCCGGTCACCGCCGAGGTGATCCGCGGCGCAATGGAGACGATCTGCTTCGAGATGGCGATCTACGTGTCGCGGACGGCCACGACACCGATTCTCAACCAGAGCAACGAGCGCAACGCCTCTCTCCTGGACCGCAACGGTCGCATCACCGCGGTCTCGGTGGGTGTGCCCCAGCTCATGCTGTGCTCGTCGTTGCCCGTGCGCTTCGCGGCCGAGTTCTTCGGCGACGACATTCACCCCGGTGACGTCTTCCTGGCAAACGACCCCTATCACGGCGGCGGGCACCTGCCCGATTACAACGTCTTTGCCCCGGTCTTCGCCGACGGGCGTCGCATCATGTTCGCGTCCATCCAGTGTCACCACGGCGACACCGGCGGTTCGGTTCCCGGCGGCTACAACGTCACGGCGGACTCCGTCTGGGGTGAGGGTGTGCGCTTCCCGGCCATCCGGGTCATGGACGCTGGCGTGGAGCGCCGCGATCTCCTGTACGCACTGGGAGTCAACAACCGCTCGCCCGGCTACCTGGGAGACCTTCGCGCGCAGATGGGCGCGGCGCAGCTCGGCGCCGCGCGCCTGACCGAGGTGCTCGAGCATCATGGGGCAGCCACGGTCGAGGCGGCGATCGACTACTTCATCGACTCGACGGGCAAGCGTTTCCGCGAGGAGGTGTCGTCCTGGCCCGACGGCGACTACGACTCGGACGTCTTCGTGGACCACGACCCCTGGGGCAACAAGGACATCAAGGTTCACGTCAAGGTGACGGTCGACGGCGGCCGGCTCCGGGTCGACTTCAGCGGCACCGACGATCGCCCCGAGCTTCAGGCCTGGTCGAGCTTTGGCAACACGCGTGCCTACACGATCGCTCAGGTGGCGGCCTGCATGAACCCGGAGATCCCCAAGAACGAGGGGTTCTTCGAGGGCATCGAGTTGTTCGTTCCCGAGGGTTGTGTGCTGAACCCGGGCTACGGAAAGCCCGTGAGTGCCGGTACCCACCACCCGGGCACCGAGGTCGGCGAGGCGATCGCGCTGGCCCTCCAGGAAATTCACCCCGACCGGGCCGTTCCCCAGGTCTACAAGACCGGCATCCCGACGGTGATCGTCGGCACGGACCCGCGGAGCGGGGAGAGCTTCACCGATCACTCCGCCGAGGTCTATGCGGGGTGGTGCAACGCCGCCAAGGGGATCGATGCCTGGGGCGCCCAGAACGCGTCCTTCGGAAATCTCTGGAAGGCCACCGCGGAGATCAACGAGAGCCTCTTCCCGCACATCCAGTGGAGCCGCGACTACCGGACCGACTCCGGTGGCGCCGGCCAGTGGCGGGGCCTGTGCGGGAGCCACTACGAGAAGGAGCTGCTGACCGATGGGAAGGTCTACACCTACGTAGTCGGCAAGAAGTATCCGATGCCGGGCATCGCCGGCGGCCAGCCCGGGGAGCCCAACCGGCTCGTGATCCGCCACGGTTCCGGCGATCCCTACGAGGTGGAGCACACCGCCGACTGGGTGCCGATCCAGGCCGGTCAGCGGATCATGTTCGACTACGGCGGCGGCGGCGGCTGGGGCGATCCCACCGAGCGCGACCCCCAGGCCGTGCTCGACGACGTTCTCGACGAGTACGTGAGCGTCGATAGCGCCCGCCGCGAGTACGGAGTCGTGCTGAAGGGGTCGCTAGAAGACCTGACCCTCGAGATCGACACCGCATCCACAGAAAAGCTCCGCGCCGAGATGCGCGCGGGATAGGCGGTGAACATGGCCACGGGTTACAGGGTAGGCATCGACGTCGGCGGCACGTTCACCGACCTGATCTGTGTGACGCCCGAGGGCGGCGTCATCTTCGACAAGGCCCCGACGACTCCGGAGGACGAATCCCGGGGTGTAATGCAGGGCTTGCGTCAGCTCACGGAGCATTTCGGACTGTCGCTCGAGGATTTCTGCAAACAGCTGGACATCGTGGTGCACGGCACCACCACGGCCGACAACACGATGATCCAGATGAAGGGCTCGCCCACGGGTCTGCTCGTGACCGAGGGGCACCGAGACGAGATCGAGATGCGCCGGGACTTCAAGGAGTCGATCTGGGATCCGACCTTCCCGGCCCCGCCCCAGATCGCGCGCCGCCGCGCGCGGATCCCCATCCCCGAGCGCCTCGACCACGAGGGCGAGGTCGTGCTGCCTCTCGACGAGGAAGCGGTGCGCCGAGGCGTCCGCCGGCTCGCGAAGCTCGGTGTGAAGTCGATCGCCGTGACGTTCCTGTTCAGCTTCAGGAACCCCCAGCACGAACGCCGCGCGGCCGAGATCATCCGCGAGGAGTACCCCGACGTCGAGCACATCACGCTTTCCCACGAGGTGATGCCCCGCGGTCCTGAGTACGAGCGGACCTCGACGACCCTGGTGAACGCCTACGTGGCGCCGAGAATCACGCGCTACGTCGGCCACCTCCGGGAACAGCTGGCCGCGGCAGGCTACGCCGGGCAGCTGCTGATCATGCAGTCGACCGGGGGCGTGATGCCGCCGGAATACGTGGCGCGCCGCGCCGTTGCGGTTCTGGCCTCCGGGCCGACGGGTGGCGTGATGAGCGCAGCCTACGCGGCCGGCCGTGTGGGAATTTCGGATTTCGTCGCTGCCGACATGGGTGGCACCAGCTTCGACGTCTGTCTCGTCCGCGACGGCACCCCCGAGGTCAAGACCGATTGGAACTGGCACTACCGCTACTACATCGGGTTGCCGATGGTCGACGTCCAGAGCGTGGGTGCCGGCGGCGGATCGATCGCACACGTGCAGCAGGGAGCGTTGTTGGTGGGACCCGAAAGCGCCGGCGCGAACCCGGGACCGGTCTGCTACGGGCGCGGGGGGACGCGGCCCACGGTCGCCGACGCCGACGCCGTTCTGGGGTACCTGCCGCACGAGGGCTTCGCCGGCGGGCGCATGACGCTCGACATCGAGGCGGCGCGTGAGGCGATCGACCGCGACATCGCCAAGCCCCTCGGTATCGGCGTCGTCGAGGCCGCCTGGGGCATCGAGCGGATCGTCACTGCCAACATGGCAAACGCCACGCGGCGCATCCTCTCCTCCCACGGTGCCGACGCGCGCGAGCTGTCGCTGATCGCCTACGGCGGCAACGGCGGCGTGCACGGCTGGTCCATCGCCGCCGAGCTCGGTGCAAAGCGCTACCTGGTTCCGAGGGCCGCTCCAGCCTTCTCGGCACTCGGCCTGCTCGTCGCGAATTACCGCGTGGATCTCGTGAAGGCCTACGTGGTTCCGATCGCGCAGGTCGACCGGGGGCAGCTGCGCCGCCTCATGCAGGAGACCCTCGACGAAGTGCAGAAGGACCTCGTCGCTCCGGCCGGTCTCCGCGAGGATGAGGTGAAGCTCGAGCTCTTCGTGCAGATGGCCTATCCGGGCCAGAACTTCGACATGAGCGTGCCGTGTCCGGAGGGCACCGACCTCGACGCGGCCGGTCTGGGGAGCCTGGAGAGCCGCTTCCACGATCTACACGAGGCCACGCGGGGATTCGCGTTCCGCGAGAACGCCCCGATCATTCGCGGCGTGCGCCTGATCGGCCAGGGCATGACGCCCAAGCCGGAGCACGCCGCGGAGCCCGGCACCGCCGGCGATCCGGAGCAGGCGCGCAGGGGCACGCGACCCGCGTACTTCGGCGATGGCTTTGTCGACACGCCTCTCTACGAGGGTCCGCAGCTCGCGGTCGGGGTGGAGCTCGAAGGGCCGGCGTTGATCGAGGAGCCCTTTACGGTCGTCGTGCTCGCTCCCGGCTATCGGGTCCGTCTCGACGAAAACAGAAACTACGACGTGACGTCCAGCTGAGGCAAGCGTTTCCCGTAGCCCGGCGGACCAGAAAGAAGGAGGATCGATCAGTCATGAGTAGCCAGCGAACTGACACGCAGGAAGGTCGCATCAATCTCTTCGATCCGGCTTTTACGGCCAATCCGCAGCCCGTCTATCAGGAGCTGCACAAGAAGTGTCCGGTGGCGCACACCGCCGGCGTCGGGGGGAGGGCTCTTACGAGGTACGAGGACGTCCTCTTCGCTCTCCGGCATCCCGAGAACTTTTCCTCGGCGATGGGTGCAGCACGGCTCGGCAATGTGCGCCCGCTCATTCCGCTCCAGATCGATCCGCCGGAGCTCGTGAAGTATCGCAAGCTCCTAGACCCGCTCTTCTCCCACAAGAAGTCGCTCGAGATGGCGCCGGACATGCGCAAGCTCGCCAACCAGTTGATCGACGCCTTCATCGACACCGGCGAGTGCGAGTTCACCAAGGACTTCGCGATCCCCTACCCCTGCACGGTCATCGTGCGCCTGATGGGGCTGCCTCAGGAGGATCTGGACCTGCTTCTGGAGCTGAAGAACGGCATCGTGCGCCCAACGACCACCGACTACGAGGAGGCTACGCGTCTGCGTGCTGAGACGGCGCAGCGCATCTACGCGTACTTCGAGAAGGTGCTCGACCTCCGGGAGAAGAAGTCCGGCGAGGACCTGATCAGCTACTTCCTCGCCGCCGAGGTCGGCGGGGAGCGTCTCACCCGCAACGACGTGCTCGATATCTGCTTCCTCTTCCTGCTCGGCGGTCTCGACACGGTCACGGCTTCGCTCGGCTGCGGCTTCGCCTACTTGGCCACGCACCCGGAGCAGCGTCGACTGATCGTGGAGGATCCCTCGCTGATCCCCACGGCGGCGGAGGAGCTGCTGCGCTGGGATACGCCGGTGATGGGCGTGGCGCGGGTCGTGAAGCAGGACGTCACGATCGGAGACGTCGAGCTCAAGGCGGGTGAGTCGGTCACGGTGCTGCTGGGCGCCGCCGATGTCGACGAGCAGGAATTCCCAGAAGCGAATCGCGTCGACTTCAGGCGCGAGCGCAATCGTCACCTGGCCTTCGGCGGCGGAGCCCATCGCTGCCTCGGCTCGCATCTCTCTCGCGTGGAGCTGTGCGTGGCCTATGAGGAGTTCCACCGCCGCATCCCCGAGTACCAGCTGAAGACAGGGGAGGAGCCCAAGTACGGGCTGGGAATTCGCGAGGTGCAGCATCTGCCTCTGGTCTTCGGCGATGCCGCAGCGAGCGGGGGCCAGAAGGCCTCGGAATGAAGCTGCGCGTCGACCGCGACAAGTGCGTGGGACATGGCCGCTGTTATGCCCTCGCTTCGGATGTCTTCGGGGAGGACGAGTGCGGCCACTGCCTGATCACGTGCGAGGTCATCCCGCCCGCGCTCGAGCAGCAGGCGCGAGCCGGAGTCGACAACTGCCCGGAGCAGGCCATCGAGATCGTGGTCGATGTCGCTTGAGATCCGTGCGCGGCGTCGGCCCGTGCGTGCACCGCGGCGTGAATACCGCCGCGGTGAATGCTGAGATACGCACCGATGACGACCGTGGACCACGAGCTGCTGGCAGAGAATCTCCACCTCGTCACCGAGCGAGATCCCGACATGACCGCGAGATTCTACGAGCGGCTCTTCGCTCGCTGTCCCCACACTCGCGAACTCTTCGGGCCCAACAGCAAACCGGTTCGGGAGGACATGCTCACCGAAACGCTGATCAGCGCCGTGGACAGCCTCGATGGTGTGCCCTGGGTCGAATGCAACATGGATCTGCTGGGCGTCAAGCACCACGAGTATGAGGTCACGCACGAGATGTACGACTGGTGGACCGACTGCGTGATCGAGACCCTCGCCGAGCTCAGCGATTCCGATTGGAGCCCGCGTCTCGAGCACCTGTGGCGGGACCGGATCGGGCACCTCTGCACGCTGATGCGAGAGGCGGCGCCCGAGTAGGCACACCCCGCGGGCCCGAAGACGGGGCTGGCTCCCCGGGTCAACCTGGGCCGGGGATTGGGGATCAGGCTGCGAGCCCCCCCCGCGAACTCCTGACGCCAGCGGTAGTAGGTCTGTTCCGTGATGCTGCGCTTGCGCGCGACCTCCGCTGTCGTCTGATCGTGGGCTAGTGCGACTTCTGCTTCGCGCAGCTTGCGCATGATCTGTTCCGGTGTGTGGCGCTTGCGGCCCATTCCATCCTCGCTTTTTCGATCCTAGACCCGGTCACCCAGATTGGATCTGAAGCGATCCAAGGGGGGCAGGCCAGTTTCTCGGGGACGCTCTCGGGCGTGAATTCGCCCGCGAACATGCGCTGGGACGCCAGTGCGGGACGGGACGGATCGAAAGTTCCGGACTGCACAAGAATCGAGCCCGATCTGCCGATGTGCTCACCAGGGGGATCTGGTGTGGTGCGGCTGGCGCTCGTTCCCGTGATCGTCGCGGTCTGCGTCGGTCTGCTCGGCTCTAGCTGTGGCGGCAGCTGGGCGGAAGGCGCGCTGTCGGGGCCGCGCGCGCTGACCGAGTCGATCGCAGCGGTTCAGTCCCTGCGGTTCGAGGACCTCGCAAACTCGCGCAGTCCGGAGCGCGTCCGCCGCAGTCTCCGGCCCCTCGAACGCATCTACCGGAGCCTCGATCCCACGCCTTTGACCCGTCGGTTGCAGCGCGCCGAACGCCGTTACCTCAGGTGGCAGCGCGAGGTCCTGGCCGGGATTCCGATCCGAGCACAGGAGGTTCAAGCTGTGTTTTCCCCGAGTCCGATGAGTAGAGATTCCGTCCAGTAGAGATTCCGTCCAGTAGAGATTCCGTCCAATCGGGAGCGGGGAGGGGATCGGGAGCGGGGAGGGGATCGGGAGCGGGGAGGGGATCGGGAGCGGGGAGGGGGCTGTCATGGTGCAAACCGCGCGGTATCCACATGGCCCGGTTCGGCGTGATCCTGAGTTCCGGCGGCACTCGCGGTGTCTTTGCCCATACTGCTTCTGCCATCCGCTTCATTGAAGGCAACGTCGCGCGCTATTGGTGCGGGCCGCGGGTCTGCCAGATCGCCCCGATCTCGAACGAGATGGTGCTGAACTGCATCTAGGAGCACGTCTGGGGCTGCCTCCCGGCTAGTGACGGGCGAGGCGCACGGGCCAGTTAAGAAACTTAGATTGACAATCATCGTCAATCTCCATTGACTATTGGCCTCCGGGTTCCTACCCTCGCGCCATGGCATCCACGGTCGCGAGAGCCGAGGTCGCTGGCGCCACAGCGGAGGACACGTGGTCGCGCTATCGCGACAACCTCGCGCGCCACCTGATCGGGATCTCACGAGACTTCCAGTCCCGTCTCCGCGAATCGCTGACCCACGAGTACGGATTCGGCGGCCTGCGGCTCAGCTTCGCCCCACTCGTCGCGATGATCTGGAGCGGGGGCCGGCCCCTTGGCGATGTGGCGGCGACGCTTGGGATCAGCACCCAGGCTGCCAGCCAGCTCGCGAACCTCATCGAGGAAGCCGGCTATCTGGTGCGGATACCCAACCCGCGCGACCGCCGCTCGAAGCTCGTCACGTTGACGCCCCGCGGTCACGAGCTCGTGGAGCAGGGGATCCGGATCATCGGTGAGATCGAGACCGAGTACGCGACACTGACTGGAAACGCGGCCTACCGGGCGTTCACCGCTGCACTCGTCCAGCTGGGCCGCGGGCTGGAGCCCGGGACCCAGCGGGGCCGCATGCTCCCGGCCGGCGTTCACCGCTCCGTGGCCGTGCTCACGATGATCGCCGAGCGCATTCAGCGCGACCTGATGGAGGCCACGCTGGCCCGGGGCCACGAGGGCCTCAAGATGTCCCACGGACAGGTGCTCCCGCTCATCGGTCCCGATGGCGGGCGGATCCACGAGATCGCCCGCATCCAGCGTGTCAGCCGACAGGCCGCGAGCGCGACCACCCAGGAGCTCGAGTCGCTCGGCTACCTGGAGCGTGAGCCCGACCCGCGCGACCGCCGTGGTGTCGTCCTGGCGTTCACGCCGCGTGGCGTCGCGCTGATCGAAGATGCAGTCGCCGCCCTCGACGAACTCGATCGCGCCTTTTTCGAGATCCTGGGTGAGAAGCGTCTCGCGGATCTGCACCGGATTGCACGCGACCTCTATCTCGCATTGCACCTCGAGGCCGAGGTCTTCGAAACGAGCGCCGAGGCGTCTGCCGCTTCGAGAGATGCGGACGCGGAGAAAGCCCGCAGGAGCGGGCGTGAAATCGCAGCCCTCGCCGAGCGGCTGCAGCAATGGCTTGGGCGAGAAGACGCGGCGCGTCTAGTAGTTGCCCTCAAGCCCCGAACGAGGAGAAGTACGACATGACCTACAACTGGATGGCAGCCCTGGCTTTTCTCGCAACCCTCATTGTTCTCACCTGGTCCGCTCGCTTTCTGGCGTTCAAGGTCCCGGCCCTGCAGCGAATGCGGCAGCTCAACCGTGGGGCAGACCGCGAAAAGCTCTCACGAAATCGTTACCGCAATGCCGTCAAGGTCAACAATCGATCGGGCCTGATCACGAATGTGATCTTCTACATCCTGATCCTCCCCTTCTGCGTAAGCCTCGAGTCGCGGCCCTTCTGGCGATACGTCGTCGACATCGTCGCCGTGTTGGCGGTATTCGACTTCTTCTACTACCTGACCCACCGCTACCTCTTCCACGGGAGAGGGCCCTTGGTGAAGGTGCACTCCCTGCATCACCAGGCTCACACGCCGACCTACGTCGACGCGCTGTACGTCCATCCGATCGAGACGGTAATGGGCCTCAGTCTCTTCCTGCTGTCGATCCCGCTGATCGCGGTGCTCACAGGCGCGCCCCTGAACGCCTTCTCGATGGCTGTCGCGACGCTGATCTTCACCCAGCTGAACATCATCAACCACACCTACGTGAACCTGCCCGGCTTCCCGTTCAAGACGCTCACCTATATCACCCAGGTCCATGCTGCCCACCACGTGAACATGGATTCCGGCAACTACGCGACGCTCTCCATGATCTATGACCGGTTCTTCGGGACATATGAACAACCGGTGGGCCGGGCCACGCCCTGAGCATATAACCCGTCAGCAGAAGTCAGAGCCGTTCGCTGTCCAGGTTGTTCTGCCGACGTGCAGATGCTTGTTTATGGTGATTGGCTTGAGGATGAGCCCGGCTTCACGCGTTGGCCAGTAAAGGCGAAGCTGAAGGTGCTCGTCGGTGAACCCTCCGGGTCGAGCGGGTTCTCGTCTGGCCCGAATGTTTCGCCGAATAACGAGCCTCTCACGGACTGAAACTTGCCTTTCTTCTTGTCCCCGAAAACCATCGAGAAGACGACCCGAGTTACGCCGGTAGGAGTCCCTTCGTCATCGAAGTTGAAGTCGATCTGCGTGGCTGTGATCGCGCGCTTGCCCGTTTGCTTCGCGCTTCCGAGGCCGTCTGTAAATCCATAAGTCGATGCCGCCTGGCTGACGCTCGCGAAGGAACCGTCCCTGGCGATGGTCACGACCCGCTGGGAGGAGCCGTCCTCCACCCACAAATACGTACCTGCGAATTTCCGCCCGATCGTGTCACCCGCTGCGGCCGGACTCGAACCCAGCAAGCCCATGAGAATTACCGCCGACATGACAGTGCGTGAGAAGATTTTACGGGAATCCATGGTTCCTCCCTTCAGCAAAATAGAAATGACCCCTGGCTTCAAAGTAACCGAGAATAAGGGACCTTCTCAATCCCCTCGGTGTTCATCGTCAAATGATTCCAGACTCGAGATGGCCTGTGCGTGCAGATGTCGCCTGTGTAGAAGATGCGACGTTCGGCGAAAGATGCGCCGCCGGCTCTCAGCGGAGGAGGAGATCCGATGACCTTCACCCGGCTCGCTCGCAGGACCCGGAGACCGGCGAGTGTCTCCGCCCATGCCCGTCCCGGCATCTGCGCGACTGCGTCGGGGTGGGTGCCAGGCCCGAAACTGGGTTTGTGATGGACACACGCTCTCAACGTTCGGTACATAACCGGATGTCAGCCGGTTCCCCCGCTCAGCTCAGGAACCCGAACCGGTAGCCCAGCGAGACGAGCGCGGCGCGTGTCTTTACGCCGAGTTTTGATCGCATGTGTTCCACGTGGGTTCGCACGGTCGACCCGCTGACCCCGAGCTTCCCGGCGGCGGACGCGGTCGTCTCGCCATCGGCCAGGAGTTGGAGCACGTTCCGCTCGCGCCGCGTGAGCAGCTCCCACGACTCGGGCGCCTCGCCAGCCACGCCACTCAGTACGCAGACGGCGTTATCGCCGAGCGGGATGCAGGTGAGCATGTGCTGGCGGCCGCTGACCCGTATCCGCGCGTTCTGCGATTGTTCGAGTCCGTTTCTCAACAGATCGGCCACGCAGCCCCGTCTGCAGGGCAGGTGCTCGGCCTCGTCCAGCCTCGGCATGACATCCCAGCACGGATGCCCCGTACCGGCGCCCATCGCGTTTCGGGCAGAGGCGTTCTGTGCGACGACCGTTCCGTCGCGGCGAGCGATCAGGACTGCGGAAATCTCCCGTGCCACCGGCGCCGGAGATGCTTGCCCGGGGTGCTCCGAAGCGTGTATGTCGGCGGTCATACCTTCCACCCATCTCCAGATTCGACGTCGCACGGATCGAATGATTTCGTCATGTCATTCCCTTCTCGCGCCGGGTCCGAAGCCCTGCGGTTCCTGCCCGAGCGAGCATTCCGGCAGGAGGTCCAGAGTTCCTGTTCGCTCACGTGTTCTCTTTCCAGTCGGCGACCAGCAATTCCATCGTGACATCCATCACGAACTTCAAATCTTCGTCGAGCAGCTCGTAGAGGAGCCCATCGCTGGAGTGATTCCCGAAGAAGGCGATTCCGCCCTCCTCTCCCCCGCGCTCGAGATGCGGTACACCGCCCACCGTCAGCGCGTAGTCGCCGGCGCGCCGCACCCTCGGATTATCCCGAGTGCCGTCCGGATGAAGATCCCACAGATGCTGCTCACCCTCGAGCACGAGGACGGTTGTGCTCGAGGTGTGCCGATGGATCGGGCAATGACCGCCGTCGCTTCCCCACCGCACCACCATGTCGAGGGTACCGGCGGCCAGATCGTACCCGAGAATGGTGTAGTCGTGGCAGACCTTGTAGGAAAGCCCGGGCTCGCCCGTCACCTTCCGCCACTTGTAGCGAGAGGGATCGAAGAAGCTCTGGGCCATTTCGCAATCCTCCTTGGTATCCAGTTTTGTTCGATCCCCG
>PBYF01000039.1 GCA_002729515.1 Deltaproteobacteria bacterium | reverse complement strand
CGCCGGGTCCGATCAGGAGACATTCTGTCCAACAGGCGGGGTGCGGGCACAGGTTGGCCTTCGCAGAACCGTCCCGGCAGGATCTGTTCCCCGGTAGCTCAGTTGGCAGAGCAAGCGGCTGTTAACCGCTGGGTCGTAGGTTCAAGTCCTACCCGGGGAGCCAATTCCGGCAGGTTTCACAGGCGTGATGGCACATCAGCGCGCCGTCACCTGCACCTCGACCAAGCGCGACTCCGGCGCCCGGCGCCCGGCGGCGGTCTCCAGCACGATTCGGTAGCGATAGAGGTTGCCCGGCGTCACGCCGGTGTGGACGAAGAGCGCGCCGCTGGTGGTGCCGAGATCGGTCGGTCCGAGAGCGCGGATCAGCAGGATGCGCGCGTGCACCCAGCCCTCGTTGCTGCGGTCGCGCCAGCGCAGCACGACGCCCTCGGGTCCCACTTCACTCTCGATCTCGTAGTCGACGCTTGTCACTTCGAGCGGTCCGCTCGTGTCGCTCTCGAGCCCGTCGCTGTCGAGTGCGCGCAGCGTGTAGTGGACGCTCTCGCCGGCACCGACCTCGCGGTCCACCACCCGCGTCACGCTCTCAGACAGCGAACCGACCGGCTCCTGTGTGTCGCTGGCTGCACGCTGGCGAAACAACTGGTAGCCGATGAGATCGTTTTCGACGTTCGCATCCCAGGTGAGCTCGTTGGCTCCCAGGCCCTGCGCCACTACGCGCAGCCCCACCGGCGGCAGCGGCTCCCCCTTGGTTACCGCCCGCTCGGGGTCCGACGGCTCGCCGCGGCCACCGGCGCGGTTTACCGAGCGCACGCGGTAGTGGAACACGCGCAGATCGCCGAGGTCGAGATCCACGTACACCGTCTCGAAGCGGCCCTCGAGCTCCTGGATGCTCTCGAACGGCCCCTGCGATGTGGGGCTGCGTTCGATGACATAGCTGTCGACGTTCGGATCGGCCGAAGCGCGCCACGACAGCGGAACGCTGCGCGGCTGGTGGCTGTAGGCGCATAGCTCTTCCGGTGGATCCGGCAGCACGGCGGTCGTTCCGGTAACGACAGCGGAAGCTTCCTCGCCGAGCACGTCCTGCAGCGTGCGCGGGCGCACCCGGTAGAAGTAGGTCTCGCCGTCGCCGAGAGTCGCCGGCTCCCCGGTAGTCGCGGCCGCGACGAGTCCGGCGCCGCGATCGACCCAGGCCGTATTCGCTCGCCCGTCGAGATCGGCCACCTGGCGGTACGGCCCGGCGCGCTGCTGGGAGCGCTCCATCACGTAGCCGGCCACGCCACTGATCAGCAGCGGGTCCCAGTGGAGCGGGATCGCGCGGAGTTCACCGCTGATGGTGGAGAGGCCCTCGGGCGGTGGAAGCGCCGCGGTGGGCACCTGCTCGGACGGCGGTGCGGAGGCGGGCTCGGGCTTCGGGGTGAGCGGCCACGGCAGCGAGTCGAGTGTGAGCGGCGTCTGGCAGGCGCATAGCGACACGGCCAGCACGAAGACACCGATGCGCCGCTTCACGTGCCGCCCCGAGGCACGGAGTCCGCACGAAGCCGCTCGAGGTTCTGGAGCTGCTGCTCGGCGCGCCCGATGTACGCGATCACGCGTTCGTTCTCGGGGTCGATCAGCAGGGCATGTCGCCAGTGGTCGAGGGCGGATTGGAGGTCCTCGTCGCGAAATGCGGTGCGGCCTGCCTCGATCAGTGTCGGCACCCGCGAGCGCATACGGCGACGCAGGTCCGTCAGGTGACGGCGCGCTGCAGCGTGCTCGCCGTTGGCCTCGAGCGCGTTCTGGTCGTGGCGGATCGCGGTGTACAGGTTGCCCGTGCGCTCGGACGCCAGCGCGTTCTGGTAGGAGCCCTCGGCACGGACCTCCGCGACGCTCGCGAGAGGTGTCGTCGCCATGAATTTCATCCCGTCGGGACTTTTGGAGTCGTGGGTGAGCGTCGCGATGTACGAGAGGTAGCCGCGGGCCGACTCGTTGTCCGGGTCGAGTTCCAGCACTTCCTCGAAGGCGCCCCGCGCGGCACCGATGTTGCCCGATGCGAACCCACGCTTGCCCGTCTCCATCTGGGTTCGGATCGCATCGACGAGCGCCGTGCGTAGCCGACGCGCGTCTGGCTCGAGTTCCGGGTCGAATGGGTCGAGGCTGCGCAGCGTCGAGAGCTCCCGCCGCGCGGTAGGCAGATCGTTGGCGTCGAGTGCGGCGGCGTGTGCCGTCTGGTGCTCGGCCTTGCGTGAGGCGAGAACCCGGGCGAGCGATTGGACGTGCTCGAGGGTCTCGCGGTCGCTCGGCTGTAGCTTGAGCGCCAGGCGGTAGTTGAGGATCGATTCCGCCAGGCGCTGCTTCGCCTGGTAGTAGCGGCCCCGCTGCTTGTACTGCACCACCAGTCGCTCGAACTCCGCCTCGACGACCTCGATGCGCGCCCCAACCTGTTCCGCGCCCGGGTCGTCGTCGGCGACCTCCCGCCACACCTCCAGGGCGGCGAGGCGGTCTCCCTCCCGATACAGGCGCTCGCCTTGTTGGAGAGGCGTCGTGCAGGCCGATACTGCGCAGGCGAGTGCCGCGGTGCGAGCCAGTCTCATGCCGCGGGCGGCCGCGGCGATTCGTCTTCTGGGCGCGCGAGCTCCACTGCGTAGACGTGGACGGGCTCCTCGCGTCCCGAGAGCTGGCGCTCACCCTCGAAGCGCAGCTGGCGCTCCGTGCGCACGGAGCGCTGCACGGCCTCCGACACCAGGATTTTCCCGGGGTGAGCGAGCTTTTCCAACCGGTGGGCCACGTTCACGGCGTCTCCGACGGCAGTGTAGTCCGTCCGGCGATCCGAGCCGATGTTGCCGACGACGACGTTGCCGGTGTGGATACCGATGCCAACCTCGACGCGGTGGTTTTCGGGCCCAGCGCCCGGGCCGATCGCGCGGTTGCGTTCTTCGAGCGCCGCCAGGATGTCCACCGCCGCGTTCACCGCGCGGCTCGCGTGGTCGCTTTGCTGCACCGGAGCTCCGAAGTAGGCCATGATCGAATCGCCGATGAACTTGTCGATGGTTCCGCCATTCTCGAGGATGCGGTCCGATGCGAGCTGGAAGATCTCGTGGAGCAGCGCCACCACGTCGCGCGCGTTCATGCCCTCGGAGAGGTGCGTGAAGCCGCGGATGTCGCAGAAGAGGACCGAGACTTCGCGCTCTATCCCCGCCAGCGCTTCGTCCTCCGGTCCCTCGAGTAGCTGGTTCAGCACGTAGTCGTTCACGTAGCGCCCGAACGCGTTCTGTACGCGTTGCTTCTGCTGGAGCGAATCGCCCATCTCGTTGAAGGCTCGTGTCAGCTCGCCGACCTCGTCGCGGGATGTCGGCGGCACCCGTACCGAGAAGTCGCCATCGCGCAGGTGCTCGACGCCGCGCTGCAGGCGCCGCAACGGGCCGACCAGCAGCGCCACGAAGATCACACCCGCAACGATGCCGAAGAGCACCAGGCTCACGGCGATGAAGGAGAGCTGGCGGGTGGCGCGAGCGACGACCGGCTGGACCAGCGCGTGGAGATCGAGTTCGACCTGCGCCTCACCGATGCGTACCCCGCTGTAGAGCACCGGTGCGGCCACCAACAACTGACCTCCCTCGCGCACCGTGCGCGTGGTGAACTCGGCCTCATCGGCGGTGAGGACGCTGGGCGGCGCCGTCTCACCGGCGCGCAGCGCGGCGAGTCGCACGCCGTCAAGCCCGATCAGCCGCGCACCCACCACGCCGTGGCCCGCGCCGGCCTCCTCGATGAGCCGGTCGAGGGTGAGTTCGTCGTCGAAGGCACCCTCACGGATCGCGAGCAGCGGCTCCTTTGCAGCGCCGGCCAGCGCGGTTGCGAGTGCGGCTCCGCGTTTCTCGACCTCGGATTCGAGCGCGCCGCGTTCGTGCTCGGTCGCCACCAGGGCGAAGCTCACGCAGGCCAGCACGATCAGGCTGACCAGGAGGGTGCTGAATTTGACCTGCAGAGATCGCAAGTTTGGACCTGCTTTTCAGTGATCGGAACGACGGGGCAGATGCCGCCGGGTGGTGTTGCGACGGGTAGCTAGAGGCTACGCCCGTCGGGTGGGGCGCTGCAAGCGGCTCCAATTGCTTCGGATCTCCAGCACCTCGAACTCCCGGGTCGGCCGGTCCGGAGCGGATCTGGTTGGTGGCTCGCCCCCGAGGGGTCGATCCCTTCTGCTTGCACCAGCCGATTCTCCAGTTGGCGGATTCCCGACTCGATGGGGCCCTGCTCGTCCTTGGCGGCGTGGTACTCGGCATTTTCCTCGAGGTCTTTGACCTGTGCCCCCCTGCGATCGATCCATTCCCTATGTGAGTCCATGGGGCCAGGGTTGAGGAAAAGGAGACGAGATGGGCAGGACGCGTCACACGGCAGAGCAAATTATCGGGAAGTTTCGCGAGGCGGAAGGCGCATTGGTCAGGGGCCGTTCGCGAAGGGTGAGATCTGGAGTACGACCCCGCGCGGGACCGCTGGCGGGCCTCGCCGTGCCGGTTCCGGCGCGGGGCTGCCGGGTCTTGCCGGGGTGGTGTTCCGACGCCGTGGGACGGGCTATCCGCGCGGGGCGGGCCCCGCGCCGGAGCCTGAGCGCCGATGCCACGCCAAGGCCGTGAGACCCATGGCGACGAGCAGTCCCGTCCCCGGTTCGGGAACGATGGATACCTCCGTCTCGATCGAGTAGCTCGCGACGATGGTCAGGTGCTTGCCCGCTTCTCCGAACGGGGTGCCCTCGATGCTGTGCATCGTGACAGAGTCGATCCTCAGCCCGGGACTCGCATCGATGATTCCGGTGATCGTCGGCACCGGAAAGGTAATCGGCTGGCCGCTGGTGCCCGCGTTGATGCCCGTCGAGTCGGTGGCCCCCCAGCTGCCCGTCACCAGGAGGGGCCCCGCTCCCACGCTAAAAAGGCCCGGGGTGCCGGTGTCTTGGGACCAAAGGTTGGCAAAGGTGATGTCCCCCTCGATGATCGCGCTCTCGACGCTGATCTCGTCGAAGCCCCCGAAGTGTGTGCTCAGGGAAATCAGGGTGGGCGCGATCTCGATCCGGAGCGCATTGAGGGTCAGCGCTGCGGTGTCCATCATGATGCTGTCGCCCGTCAGGGCCACGCCCGCCGAAGTGCCGATGACCACGCCGTCGAGTTTCACGTCGATGTCGACGGACCCACCGGTGATGCTGTACCCGATGGGAGCCGCATCGGCCCGTCCTGCCAAGAGCAGCAGGCACACGACCTCCGCAGGCGCTTACAGCACAGCCCGCACCCACAGCGCAGCCACCCGCGACGCTTCGCAGTTCAGCACAAAACCTTCCCAGAAGAACCCGAGGATTCTCGGGCGCAAAGTAGTCTTCCCAGAGACTATTCGGTACGCGAAGCAAGTTCCATACTTTAATGGGTTGATTTTACAAAGCATTTCAATACCGGGTACTTGCGTGCACGGGATCTGCTGGACGATGGGCCGTCTAGGAAAGTTTCTTCCACGACTGCGGAAGGTATTTTCCCATCTGTTGGTGTTCGCCCACCCACCGACCCCTTCCAGACGGAGCATCTGCGTCTCGTTAAAATGGCAAAGCGGCGTTTGATTTTGATGACTTCGACGCCGCTTCCCAGAATCCAACTGGGGATCTGGAAACCCGCTCATTTCTTCTATTTGCCGGTCGACTTGATTTTTGTTCGGCCGTTGGGAGAGAATCGCGATGCCTCAGTTTTGGGTGGTTTTCCCCGTAGCCGAGTGGCCCCTATTCACGCTGTTCACCGCTCTAGGCCAATCGGAAGGTGCCCACCTCATGCGACCCAACTTCCCCCGCTCGCTGATACTCCTCGCAGCTCTGCTGCCTCTCTTCACCAACCCCCTGCGCGCATACGCGACTGACACAGATGTCATCGCAAAATGGGTGCAGTACACGGTCGACGGCGTCGAAGCCCGGGCCGTTGTAAAGGATCGCTGCCCGGCGATCCGGATCGATGGCCGAAGTGTTGGCATGGTCGAGCGCGCTGCCCCGACCGAGGAACACCTGAACACGGTCTGCACCGCCAAGCTGCCGCGTGGCGTGCGCTCGGTTCGCCTGAACGGAGAGCACCTGCCGGTGCCAGTCGAGCAGCCAAAGCGGATCGTGGTCATGGGCGATACCGGCTGCCGGCTCTCGAAGAAACACGGCCTCTACCAGAGTTGCGACAACGACAGCCTCTGGCCGTTCGCGCAGGTCGCCAGGAGCGTGGAGGCGGCCGCGCCCGACCTGATCCTGTACACGGGCGACTACATCTACCGCGAGAGCCCCTGCCTGGACGGCGACGTTGGCTGCAAAGAGAGTCCCTACATCATCTACGATCCCAAAGACGGGGAAGACGTCCCGGCGAGGTCCCACACCTGGGAGGCCGATTGGTTGCTTCCCGGCCAGCCGGTCCATCGCGCGGCACCGCTTCTGCTGATTCGAGGCAACCACGAGGTCTGCAAGCGCGCGGGGAAGGGTTGGTTCCGCTACCTCGACGCCCGCCCGTATTCAGGGGACGGCGATTGCGAAGACGCAACAGATCCCTGGGTCGTCACGTTCAGATCGATGCAGATCGCCGTGATGGACGTCACCAGCACCAAAGACGAGCACGGCAATTCACGCGCGCCTCAGTTTGCAGCGCAACTCCGGCAGCTCGACAGCGAGCTGTACAAGCCCGCGTGGATCGCATCGCATCGCCCATTCTTCGCGTNCGGGGCCGACGACGAGCCCAACAAAGACGGTAAGCCAGTTCGAAAGATCCACACCAGCGAGTTGCACGATGCGGTCCGCGAAGCGGGCGTGCCGCGCGAGACGCGCCTCTTCGTCNGCGCGCACATCCACCTGGCCGGGGTGCTGAACTTCGACCAAGGGCGACCGCCTCAGCTCATCGTCGCCAACGGCGGGACGCAACTGGTTCCGAGCGTGCCTGTGCCGCCCGAAATCGATGGAGTCGCCATCCAGTTGCACAAGATCATCTACCAATACGGCTTCGTCACAATGTCCTCGAAGCGCAGAGACCGCTGGTCGATCAGCTTCAACGATCGGGAAGGCCGAGGACTGGAGCGCTGTCTGCTCTCCGGCAAGCGAGTGCGCTGTACAGACCGGCGGTCCGGCCACCATCGCCACCACTAGCCCACCCCGAGCATAGGAAGAAATCCTGGAGCGCGAGACGGGGGGCGAACCCGCGACCCTCGGCCTGGGAATCGGTGTGCCGTGCCGAGAAGCGGTATGAAACTGCTGGGCCGCAATCTCGCAGTGCGGGCGCTAGCGGATTCCCGCGCACCAGGACACTGTGCTGCCCTACAGGGCCGCCCGAGTTCTCACTGGCCTTCCACCGTGCACTGAGTTGCGCACCTCCGTGAGCGGCTGAAAGCGATCCCATCACACGGGGTTGGGGGTTCGTCTGCTTGCTGGCTGCCCGTGGCCTCTATCTTGCTCTCTCTGGGGATCGGCGCGGCGAGCGGGGGCTGGCGTTCCCTTTCGAGGGTGAGCTACCGGGGCCTCTTCCCCTCGCCCCCTCTATTTGACAGAATGCCTACTTATCGGACCCAAGGAAAACGCAGCTTGAACTTCCTATCTGCGGCCGTTTCGGGCAAGGTCTCTTGGTCCTTGCTTATCCAGAAAAACCTCGGCAAGCCTACCCGTAAGATGCTAGGCAAATTCGCCAACTATTCACCGAGTTAGAAAAAACACTGTTGAACTTTTCATCAGTGTCGGCCAGAGTGCGTTAAGGAAGATCTCCTGACTCGTTAACGAGTATGAGCCAGTGGTCTATAGACGACCAGAAGCGAGCCGTACCATGCGATACGCAGCGATAGTTCCGCTGTTCTGTTTTTCTTTCATCGGGAGCGCGTGCTCGACTCTAACGCCCGCGAACTTCTCCGCGAAAGCTCCAGCGATCAAGACCAACTGGAGTGGCCCCCTGGAGGTCACAGCGGGACATCATGGTGATCCGACATCCCGCTTCAATGCCAACGGAATGCAATTCTCGGTCAACTTGGATGAATTCAGCGACAACCTCGCGCAGTTGCTCCGGACCTCTCTTCTGGAATCTGGAGTCGTAATCGCGGGTGGTGGCAAGAAGATCGAGATCGAGGTGGTATTCCTTGACTTTTTATTCCAGGGACCCTGCCTCGTCGACTACACGGTGACTCTAGACGGATCACTGTTTTTTGGGCTTCAATCAACCGGAGAGAGTTCGAACTTCCAAACGGCCTGCAGAAGCGCGCTCGAAGACTCCGTAACCCAGATATTGAACGACGCAAGAACCCAGGCGTACATGAGGAAGCATTAATGCGTCAGCTACCGGTTTTCTTGATGCTCTTCTCTCTTGGCTGCCTATCGCAGAGTTCACTTGATGGGTTTTCGAACCCCGAAATCGACCAGAAAGGGGGAGCTGTCTTCTACGTCGAGAAGCATCCCGAAGACACAAGGAACTTCGACCAAATGATCGCCGCGTCGCTGCGACGGGAAGGCCTCAATGTAGCCAGTGACCCAAAGGAACCCTCGGAGTTTACCGTCACATATGTAGATAAATGGTATTGGGACCTGCGTATGTATCTGATCGACCTGCGAATCGACGTTCGCAATACCAAGACCGGCGCCCTAGTGGCAACCGCGCGTTCGTACCAAACCTCCCTGGCCGCGATGGGTAAGACGCGCGAAGAAATAATCGACAACGTGGTCGAAATCGTCGTGAACGGCCCTTCCGAAACACCCGGAAAGAAAAAAACGTCCGCTTCCCGTCGCCGTTGATTCCCATCTGCAGCTGGATGACATGTCGCCTTTTTTCCGATCAAGTAAATATTGGCACGCCGAGTTGGGACCTGCAGATGACTAGGTTTCCTGAAAATGTTGCGCGCTCACCCGTGGCCTTGCTGGCTTGGGTGATGCTTTGCTTACTCTGTTTGACTTCTGCGACGGCTTCTGCCGCTCAAAGAAGCAAGACGATCGAGAATATTCCGCCCAGGCCTCACTACGCCCCAGCCGAGACCTCTCCCGAGCAGTTCGTTGCCGCAATTAGAGCGGCGGCCGAAGGCGAGGGCTGGCGCATCGTTGCAGAAGCCCCCGGCGTAATGGAGGCGCAACTTCTTATCCGATCGCACAAGGCTGTGGTCACCATCCGCTACGACGAGTCGCATTTCTCGATCAACTACAGAGACAGCACAAACCTCAACTACAACCCGAAAGACGTCGTGAAACGGGGTTCTCGGTGGGATAAGTCCCGTGTCGTGACGAAAGGTCCCCGCATTCATCCGAACTACAATGTCTGGGTTGCCGCTCTGGCGGACCGAATCTCCATTCGACTCAGAAAGCCTCCCGAACCGAGTCGACCCTCCATTCGACTCAGAAAGCCTCCCGAACCGAGTCGACCCGATCCGCTTCTTGTAGCGGACGAACTCGACAAGCTCGACAAGCTCCGTCAGCGGGGAGTCTTGACTCAGGAAGAGTTCGATAGACGGAAGGCAGCGCTGCTGTCCCATTAGGCGCCGGACGAGGTGGCCCCGCCCGCCGCCTCTCGGCAGAGGCCCACGTCCCCGACTGCACCGGCGTCGGTGCGGGGCGGAGCCGCCTGGTGCTTGATGTGTGTGGAGGCACCGCCTTGCGCTTCCACCTCTATTCGCGGGGAAGCTGGGCGGGCTCCATCGACTCGGCTGCGGGCCGTGTCTGGTCCCGTATTGGGGCCGTATTCCCTGCCCCGTCTCTATTTGACAGAATCTCTACTTATCGGACCTAGCGAAAAGGCAGCTTGAACTTCCTATGCTCGGTGATTGGGGGGCATTTGGTCCTGAAAACCAAGACCTTGGTTTTCGCACCTATGTAAATCCTATCCCCGAACCCACCACGGCCCTCCTGCTCACCCTCGGTCTCGCGGGGTTGGGGATGAGGCCGCGGGGGATCGGCCGGGCTACGCTCGCGCCATGCGCATCTTTGCAGCCATCTGGTGGGGGGGCTTCGGGGTCTTCGGACTCTTCATGTCTGCCGTGAATTTCGAGGGCTGGTGGACGGGGGACGATTACGGCTCGTGGCCTCTCGGGCTGGTCTCGCTCGTCGTGGGCATTGCCTGTCTCGGGACAGGGATAGGCTTCGCCCGATACGGCGTCTCAGGCAGCGGGGGCAACCCCGAGGACTACGCCGGCGGTGGAGACGGTTGAGCCTCCTAGCGGGTTCGCTGACGCACGCCGCAGCGGAGCGGATGAGGCGGCGGGGCTAGTGCTCAGCCGGGGCATCGGATTCGAGGTGGGGCGCGAGCAGTCGGTCTAGCCCGCGTTGTTCTGGGGTATCGGGGACCATGCGACGATCAGCCTACCACGGGGGATCTGATTGGCCGCAGGCCGGTCGCTGGCCGGTCGCTGGCCCCGATCCAAAACTTCCACTACCGCAAGTTTATGGGCAGCACCACCGAGCCAGATCCCAGCGTCGACGGCCACCTCCGCGCCTCGGAGGTCCGCGATGTCACCGGCCTGACCGACCGGCAGCTCCATGAGTGGGACAAGCGCGGTGCCCTGCCCCATGAGCGGCGGGCCGGCGGCCATCGCCGAATCAGCGCCTGGGACGCGATGGCGCTCTCGATCGCGTCCACCATCCGAGGCCGGTACTCGATCCCCCTGACCAAACTCGGCGGCACCGTCAAGTGGATGGTGGGAAAGCAGCGGCCCGAGGTCATGGCAATCGCCGCCGTCGCTTCCGATCACATCGTGCCGCAGACGCAGCAGGCGGCGGATCTCGTCGGCGATCTCGTCGGAATCGCAACGGATCAGCCTCGCGGGCTTGAGGTCCTTGAGCGGCGTGATGAGCTTCTCGCCCGCGCCGGCGCGCTAGACGACCCCAAGATGGAGTGGGCCGTGCATCAGCTGTGCGCCGCCCTGATGCCGCTCTACGGCGCGCTCGGCGAACTCTCGGCCGGGTTCCCGGTCTTCCTGGTGACGAACCTGGAATCGCATCTCTTCGTCTCCGAGCCGGGTCTCGTGGACCATGCGCGAGAGGCAGCTCTGCCGGAGAACCCGATGCTCATCCGCGTCGACCCGATCATCAACCGCGTGCTCACCAAGTCCGGCGGGGCGGCCTTGCCGGTGCAGCATCGCGTCTCTGGGATCAGCGACGTAGACGGAGAGTCTCTGGATGCCCGCGAGCAGACGGTCATCGACCTCCTCCGCGAACGTAAGTTCTCGAAGATGACAATCTTCCCGCGCGGACAGATATACCGGATCGAGGTCACGAGCGATCTCCCGGACGTGAAGGCCGAAGAGATCGCCAATCTCATCCAGAGCCACGACTACGGCTCGGTGCTCGTGAAGAACCGCAACGGCCAGATTCAGCGCCTTACGCAGACGATCTCCATCCAGACCCCGGCATCGGACGACGGAACGATCCCGCACCGCCCCGGAACCGAAAGGTCCTGATATGACTAGGACCACGAACTTCACCCGACGAAACAGAATGATCCTGCTCGCCGGGCCGCGCGCCGACCACCAATGTCGACGCGAGAGGCTTAGGCGATGCTCTCTCTATCTCGATGCCGGGAGATTCTCGGGGCCAACCGCTCCATTTCGGATGAACAGGTGAAGGCGCTGAGGGATCAGCTCTACACGGTGGCCGATCTGGCCCTCGACGCCTTCCAGGAGTACGACTCGAACGTCTCGCCTGACCGGCCGAGATCCGCCCAGGAGCGGCTGTCGACGTGACCAGGGCCGTCGTATACACCCGCGTCTCCACCGCAGAACAGGTCGAGAATTTCAGCCTCGACACCCAGCGGCGCTACTGCGACGACTACTGCGCCCGGAACGAGATCGAAGTCGACCGCGTCTTTGTCGACGAGGGCGCGTCCGCGAAGACCGCCGAGCGCGCTGAGTTCCAGCGGATGCTCGCCTACTGCGCGGAGAATCGGAAGCGCCTCGACTTCGTGATCGTCTACGACGTGAGCCGCTTCTCCCGGAACATGCTCGACTACGAGGTGGTCCGCGCAATGCTCCACGAACTCGGGATCTCTCTTCGTTCCGCCACCCAGCCGTTCGACGATAGTCCGGCGGGCGAGCTGGTCGGCGGGATGCTCGCGATCTTCGCCAACTTCGAGAACCGACAGAGGGCGGAACGAACCGTCGCGGGGATGAAGGCCGCGCTTGCCAGCGGTCGGTGGACCCACCAGCCCCCGCTCGGCTACCAAAAGCCGAAGGACCGAGATCACGGTCCCAGCCTCGCCCCTGATCCCGACCGAGCCCCGCTCGTTCGTCTAGCCTTCGAGCGCGTCGCGACCGGTCGTTTCTCGAAGCGGGAGGTCCTCAAGGAGGTCACCTCGCTCGGTCTTCGCACGAAGAAGGGAAGGCCGATGTCGGACCAGTCGTTCGCGACGATGCTCCGCAATCCGATCTACGCCGGTCGACTTAGGGTGGAACGATTCGGATTTGACGGCCCCGGCGACTTCGATCCGATCGTGGATCAGGCCCTCTTCGAGGCGGTCCAGGCGGTCCTAGATGGACGCCGTCCGTCCGCTGCCGCGCGCCACCGAGACCATCCCGACTTCCCGCTCCGACGGTTCGTCCGATGCGGATCGTGCGGTAGGCCGCTGACGGCAAGCTGGTCGAGTGGGCGAAACGAGCGTTACCCCTACTACCGCTGCCCTACCTCGGGATGCTCGACTGGAAACGTCCGAAAAGAGGAGCTGGAAGCCGGCTTCGTCTCCGAACTGGAGACGCTGCGGGTCGACCCGGCGATCCTGGCGCTGTTCTCCGAGGTCGTGCGCGACGCCTGGAGGCAACGGCACGCCGCCGAGGCTGATCGCGAGAAGCGCGCTGCGGAACGCCTTCAGGAGCTTCAGCGACGAAAAGACCGGGTGGTCGACGCCTACCTACACGAGGGCAAGCTCGACGAGACGACCTACCACGAGCAGCTCACCCGCGTCGACCGCGAGATCGAGGAGGTTCATCGACAGCAGGACGTGAACGCGACCGACAGGATCTCGGTCGAGCGCGCCCTCGACTTCGCGCCGCGGCTGCTCACGGACCCGCCCGGCTTCTGGAAGAAGCTATCGCCCGACCGTCGCCCGGCGCTTCAGCGGGCGATCTACCCGACCGGCATCGGCTACAGCGATGGGAAGTTTGGAACCGCCGAAACGTCGTTGATCTTCAGCTACTTTGGCGAGATCGACGCCTCGGTTTCCGAGATGGCGTCCCCAACGGGACTCGAACCCGTGTTGCCGCCTTGAAAGGGCGGAGTCCTAGGCCACTAGACGATGGGGACGCGGCGGTTGCCGCCCAGACTATCGCGCAGCCGCGCCCGGGCCTCAAACCGGAAGCTCGACTTCCGTGGCGCGCCAGAGGTACCAGGCGCCGACGCTGCGGTAGGGGCGCCAGGGCTCGGCCAGGCGCTCGAGGCCCACGGGCTTCGGCAGTTCGCGCAGGCCGTAGACCCGCTGCGCGCCCCTGCGGATGCCGTAGTCGCCCACCGGGAGGACGTCCGGCCTTCCCAGCGAAAAAATGAGCAGCATGTGCGCGGTCCACTCGCCGATGCCACGCACCTGGGTGACGGCCTCGACGACCTCCGAGTCTTCCATGCGAAAGAGGCGCCGGCCGTTCAGGGACCCTGCGGAGAAGGCCTCGGCCAAGGCCCGCAGGGCCGCGATCTTCTGGCGGGACAGACCCACGGCCCGCAGCGCCCGGTCCGGGGTGGCCGCCAGCGCCTCCGGTCCGGGGTACTTGCCGCCGTAGCGCGCCCGCAGCCGCCCGGCGATCGCGCTGGCCGCGCGGCCCTGGAGCTGTTGGAAGATGATGGAACGAATCAGAGAACCGTAGGGGTCCCCTTGGGGGCGAATCCGGCACGGACCCGCGGCGCGGATCACCCCGGCAAGCCGGCGATCGCGCCGGACCAGCACCCGGCACGCCCGCTCCCGCAGCTCTCGGTCGAGGCGCTCGGGCACGGGCGCGCAGCATAGCGGCTGAGCGGGCCACGAAGGGCTCGTTTTTCCGCTCCTACCGGCCGATAACCCCGACGGAGGGGACCCGTTCGCATGAAACCGGAAAACCCGGGGCGCGAGCCCCACGAACCCCAGCGTCCCGGCGTCCGGCCGGCATTCGACCTCGAAGAGCTGCTCGGATTGCTCGAGCGTCGCGGGCTCGTCGACAGCGAAGGCGCAAAGGGCATCTTGTCCCGCGCCACCACGCTGCGCAGCCGCGTCGTGAAGGAGCGGGTCGGCTCGGTGCGGTCCCAGGCCGCGGCGCGCTACGCCGTGACTCCGGCCGAGATCATCGCGGCGGCCGGCCTCGCGCAGCCCGAAGGCGGTCGCCCCGTGGACGAGGACGCGATCGCAGAGGCCCTGGCGGCGGAGTCGGGCGTCCCGTACCACAAGATCGATCCGCTCCAGGTGGATAACGACCTGGTCGCGAAGACCCTCTCGCGACCGTTTGCGCGCCACCACGTCGCGATCCCCCTGCGGCGCGACGCCGACGGACTCTGCGTCACGGTGATCGACCCCTTCGACGGCACGCTCCGCGAGCAGCTCGAGAGCGTCCTGCCCGAAGACCTGCACTACGTCGTCGCCGCCAAGAGCGACATCCTCCGGGCGATCGACCGGGTCTACGGCTTCCGCTCGAGCGTCTCGCGGGCAGAGCAGGAGCTGGGTCCGGGCCACCAATCGGGCAAGCTGGTCCAACTCGTCGAGGTGAAGTCCAACGACGAGCTGTCGAATAGCGACGAGCACGTGGTCGCGGCCGTCGACTACCTGCTCAACTACGCCTACGAGCAGCGCGCATCGGATATCCACCTGGAGCCGCGCACCGAAGACGCGGCGATCCGCTTCCGCATCGACGGGATTCTGCACGACATCGAAACGGTGCCCTACGCCGTTCACGGTGCCATCACGTCGCGGGTCAAGGTGATGGCGGGAATGAACATCGCCGAGCGCCGCAAGCCCCAGGACGGGCGCATCAAGACGCTGCGCGCCGAGCGGGAGGTGGAGCTGCGCGTCTCGAGCATGGCAACCGCCTTCGGCGAAAAGATCGTGATCCGCGTCTTCGACCCGACGGTGCTCCTGGCGGACATCCAGGAATTGGGGCTGGCTGCGGGCGAGCGGGAGCTCTTTGAGCGTTGGATCACGAGCCCGAACGGTCTGGTTCTGGTGACAGGACCCACGGGCTCGGGCAAGACCACCTCGCTCTACTCGACGCTTCGCTATCTCGCGGGACCCGAAATCAACATCACCAGCGTCGAAGACCCGATCGAGCTGGTCGATCCGCGTTTCTGCCAGGTACAGGTCAATCCACAGATCGACATCAGCTTCGCCAGCGCCCTGCGCACGATCCTGCGCCAGGACCCGGATGTCATCATGGTCGGGGAAATCCGCGATCGGGACACCGCGCAGATGGCGGTCCAGGCCGCGCTGACCGGCCACCTGGTGTTTTCCACCGTCCACACCCGCAACGCCGCCGGCGCGGTGACGCGACTCATCGAACTCGGTGTCGAGCCGTTCCTGCTGTCGAGCGTGTTGCGCGGCGTGATGGCCCAGCGCCTGATTCGCCGCATCTGCCAACGCTGCGCAGTCGAGGGCACCCTGAATGCCGACCAGGTGCAGGCATTGGGTCTCAAGGTGCCCGCCGAGCGCCGCGAAAACCTGAAAGTCCGCTGGGGCGAGGGCTGTGTCGAATGCCGCCACACCGGGCTCTACGGGCGCACCGGGGTCTTCGAGATGCTGGACGTGGGCCGGCGCATCCGCAAACTCGTGAACCAGGGCAAGGATGCCGCCGAAATCGCTCACGCGGCCCGCATCGAAGGCATGGAGCCGCTCCGCGAGGCGGCCCTGCGCAAGCTGGCCGAGGGAGTCACCACCTACGAAGAGGTGGTGCGCCTAGCGGCGGACGTCGAATGAGCGCGTCAGCAGCCGACGAGATCCGGGACCTGCTGAGCGCGGGCTGGCGCCTGGTTGCCTGCGAGTCCTTCGAGGAGGACCGGGCGCTCCAGACCCTGGAGCGGGTGGCCACTGCCCGGGGCCAGAAGTGCGTGACCTGGTCCGCCGCTGGCGGTGTAGGCGGAAGCGGAGCCGGGGCCGGCGGCCTCGACGCCGGCATTGCCGTACTCGAAGAAGAGGCCGAGCCCGCCCTCTTCGCGCTGCTCGATGCCCAGCATTGGATCCAGGACCCGGTGACACAGCGACGCCTGCGCGACTGGCTGCCCGAACTCGGCGCCCGCAAACAGGCTGTCGTGCTCGTTGGACCCCGAGTCGATCCCCCGCTCGAACTGGCACGGGACACGGCTCGGGTGATCCTGCCCCTTCCGACCCACCCAGAGCTGCGGGGCCTTTTCACCCGCATTCTCGACAAGCGCGGCGTGAGCGTCGCGGCGGAACGTGTCGACGAGGCGGTCCGCGCCTGCCTGGGGCTCACGTCGGGCGAGGCATTGCGCGTCTTTCGGCGCGCCTATCGAAGTGCCCAGGACCTGAGCGACGCGGCCGTAAACGAGATGGTCCGCGACAAGCAGCGCGCCCTGCGGCGCACCCCAGCCCTCGGTTTTCACGAATCGACGGCGAGCCTCGAACAGGTGGGCGGCCTCGCCGAGTTGAAGCGCTGGCTCTTCGAACGGCGGCGCGCGTTCTCCGAGGAGGCGCGCCAGTTCGGCCTGCCGGTGCCCCGGGGTCTGCTGCTCCTCGGCGTGCAGGGCTGCGGGAAGTCGCTCTGCGCCAAGGCCGTAGCCCGCGAATGGCGGTTTCCGCTGCTGCGCCTCGACATGGCGTCCGCCTTTGCGAGCCCGGGGCAGAGCCCCGAACTCGCCATGCGCGAGGCGACGCAGATCGCCGAATCGCTTGCCCCGGCGATCCTTTGGATCGACGAAATCGAGAAGGGCTTCGCCGCCTCCGCGGGCGACGCCAGCGCGAGCCGGGTCTTCGGATCCTTCCTGACCTGGCTTTCCGAAAAGGAGTCTCCCGTCTTCGTCGTCGCCACGGCGAACGACGTGACCCAGCTCCCCCCCGAGTTGCTCCGGCGCGGACGCTTCGACGAGCTCTTCTTCGTCGACCTGCCCTGCGCCGACGAGCGCCGCGAGATCCTCTCGATCCACCTGCGCCAACGCGGGCGCGACCCGAAGCAGTATCGCGTCAGCGAGCACGCCGAGGCAGCCGAGCGCCTGACCGGTGCAGAACTCGAGCAGGCAGTCACGGCCGCGCTCTACACCGCCTTCGCCGAGAATCGGGACGTCGAGGACGACGACCTCGCCAATGCGATCGGCCAGACCGTGCCGCTCTACGACACGTACGAGGAGCGGATCAAGGAGCTTCGGGACTGGTCGCGCGGACGCGCACGTCCGGCGTCCACGGACCCCAAGATGGTCGACCTCTTCGCCGAGGGGTAGACTTCGCGCGATGGAGGACAGCACCATCTTCCGGGAACGCGCTCAGAACCTCTGGGGGAGTTTCGCGCGAAAGATGGATCCCGTCGCTCAGGCGACGTCCATCGATCCAGGCCCCGACTTCGACCTGGGACGCATCGGCGGACTCGAAGGCCCCAAGGAAGAGATCCAGACCTACGCCTGCGCAGCCACGAGCCCCGAGGTCTACGGGCGCTGGGGCACCTATCCCCCGTCCGCACTGCTCTTGATCGGTCGGCGCGGGGTGGGCAAGACGCTGCTGGCCCGGGCCCTGGCGAGTCTCACCGACACCGCCTTCATCACGGTCGCCGTACCGCAACTCGTGATCGAGGTGATCCACCGCGGGGGCCAGGTGGCGGAGCTGCTGAGCGGTTGGTCCCAGACCCTCGCGGAGATGCCGCCGGTCACGCTGCTCTTCGAAGAGCTCGAGTTCTCCCAGGCCCGAGAGATCGGCGAGCGGCGCCAGGATCTGCCGATCGGTCCCGTGATGGACCTGCTGCTCGACCTGGTCGACCGCACCATCGCGGTGGAGGGTTCCCTGGTCGTGGGCTCGACCAGCCATCCCGAGACCCTGCGCCACGCCTTCCTCCAGCCGAAGCGCTTCGAGCGCGTGGTCGAAGTGATGCCCCTCTTTCCCCAGGACATCGTGGCGGCGCTGGATGTCCACGCAGCCGAGGCCGAAAAGCGCGCCGGCCACGCGCTCTTCGAAACCATCGACTGGAAGCGGGTGGTCGACCACCACCGGGAGCCCTCCACGGGTGACTGGGTGCGAATCGTGCACGCCGTGCTGCGCCGCAAGGCTCGCGACGAGGCCGGAGGAGAGGCGCCCCCCCCGGTGACGAGCGAAGAGATCATCGCCGAGGTGCAGCGTTTCATGCGCACCTCCGACCGCCTGACGGTGCCGAGCGGGAACTACCTCTGACGATGCCCGCCTGGCTCGTTACCGGCGGAGCCGGATTCATCGGCTCGAACTTCGTGCGCCACGCGCTGGCCCACAGCGATGTTCGGGTAGTGGTGCTCGACAAACTCACCTATGCGGGTCATCTCGAGAACCTGGCGGACGTGGCCGACGACCCGCGCTTCCATTTCGTGCGCGGGGACATCGCCGACGCCGCATCGGTGGACCTGATCGTCCGGGAACATCAGCCCCGGGCGCTGGTCAATTTCGCGGCCGAGAGCCATGTCGATCGCTCGATCGACGATCCGGGCGCTTTCGTGCAGACGAACCTGGTGGGCACCTTCGTGCTCCTCGAGGCCGCGCGCGCTCACCTCGCTCGCCTCGACGAGGCAGGACGCGACGCGTTTCGCTTCCTGCACGTCTCGACCGACGAGGTCTACGGCAGCCTGGGCGCGAGCGGCGCCTTCCACGAGTCGACGCCCTACGAGCCAAACTCGCCCTATTCGGCCTCGAAGGCCGGGGCCGACCACCTGGTGCGCGCCTACCACGCGACCTACGGTGTTCCGAGCCTGATCACGAACTGCTCGAACAACTACGGGCCGTACCAGTATCCCGAAAAGCTGATTCCACTGATGACCCTCAACGCCATCGAGGGCCGCGAGCTACCGATCTACGGCGACGGCGGAAACGTACGCGATTGGCTCTACGTGGAGGATCACTGCGCCGGAATCCGTCTCGCCCTCGAGCGGGGCCGGATCGGCGAGAAGTACAACATCGGCGGGAAGAACGAACGCACCAACCTCGAGCTGGTCGATGCCATCTGCGCGGCACTCGAGGCGGCGATGCCGGCCGCCGAGAACCCGGCGCTGCGCGAACGGGGCATCGCCGGCTACCGGGACCTGCGGCGCTTCGTGGACGATCGACCCGGCCACGACCGGCGCTATGCGATCGATGCCGGACGGATCCGCTCGGAGCTCGGCTGGCGTCCGGGCCATGATCTCGAGACCGGTCTGTCCGCCACAGTGCGCTGGTACCTCGAGAACCGCGACTGGTGCGCGGCCGTCCAGTCCGATTACGACCGCGGGCGCCTGGGCCTCGCCGGCGGCTGACGCAACCGGAGCTCCGGGCGCCCCGGACCGCGGGGATCCCGGATCCGGGACGTCCCAGAGCCGAGACTCGCTGAGTCGCGATCGAATCGGCACCCGCTGATTCCCCAGAGCATCGAGCGCCATCCCGCGGCGTTGTCCGGCGGCCTACACAGCCACGCGGGTGCATTGCACCGGCACCTCCTCGGCATGTTGCACGCTGGCTTCCGGTCGGCTTCCCAATTCCGGGAAAGGCGCGCCGGATCCCATTCGGCGCATTGGGCGCAACGCCCCGAATCAATGGCATTTCTCCCCGGAAACAGCTTGGCACGCTTCTTGGAATGAAAAGACCGCATGGGGAGCGATTCGATGCCGAGCCGCAAACACACCGTCCTTTTCGTCGACGACGAGGTGCACATCCTGAATGCGTTGCGGCGCCTGCTGCGCGCAGAGGACATGACCGTCCTCTGCGCCTCGCGCCCTCAGCAGGCCCTCGAGCTTCTCGATCATCACCCCGTGCAGATCGTGGTCTCGGACCAGCGCATGCCGGAGATGTCCGGAGTCGACCTGCTCTCGCGGGTGCGCAAGCGCCACCCCGGACTCGTGCGCATGCTGCTCACCGGCTGCACCGAAATGGACGTAGGCATCGATGCAATCCACCGCGGCGGGATCTACCGCTTCATGCCGAAGCCCTGGAACGGCGCCGAGCTGCGGGCCACGCTCCGGCAGGCCTTCGATCACTTCGACGGGAAGGCGAAGATCGAACACCTGAGCCGGCCGACGCTGCAGCAGAGCCGCGAACTCCAGGACATGAACCGGAGCCTGGACAAGCCCGCCCAGAAGCACACCCGTCAGCGCGACGCCGCACTCCGGAAACTGCGCGGTGTGTAGGTGATGACGAACGATCGGCTCGACCCAGGGGGCGAGAGTTTCCTCCATCCGAATGAGGTGTTCGACTACCATGACTTCCTCGAAGCCCGACACTCCCAACGGCGCTGAGGCTTTCGATCCGGAAGCGGTGCTGATGAGCGACGCCGGCCTGTTGCTGAACGAGCACTTCGCAACGGCTCTCTATGCGGAGCTGTGTCGCGCGCGCGGCGCCGAGGCAGCACACACCGCACTCCTCCAGATCGCCTGCCTTCACGGCCTGCGCGACGCGAAGCGCGTGCTCGGCACCACCTTCCACGCGCCGAGCACCCTGGCCACGGTCCCCTCTGCCCCGGCCCTCGCGGTACAGCTGCGCGCACGGCCCGGTGGCGACCCCCCGGGAGCGCTCGAGATCTCGGGCTGCTGGCCCGAACGGATCGAGGCAAAGGCGCACCAGGGACGCGCCGACGAACCGGCCTGTGTCGTGAGCGCAGGTTACACGTCGGGCTGGCTCTCCGGGGTCCTCGAGACCGATCTGGTCGTGGTCGAAAGTCGCTGTGCCGCGGCGGGCGATACGGCGTGCACCTTCGTGGCGCGGCAGAGCGAGAGCTGGCGCGGAGACGACGACGCCCGGGGACGCGCCGCCGCCGAGGCCCTGCCGTTGTCCGATCTCCGGGGGATGCTCGCCGCGCTCACGCCCCCAGCCGAAGAACCGGATGAGGACTCGGGTCCGGTGGTTCACGTCTGGGGCCCCGTGATGATCGTGCCCTTCGCGGGTACCGACGAGGTCCTCACGGCCGTGGACATGCTGCACAATGACCCGACACTCGCCGAGGTGAGCGTGATCGTAATCGACCTCTCGAAACAGGCAGGGGACGAGACTTTCGCGGAGCCAGCGCTCGGACGCATCGTCGAGTCGATCGACGCCGCCGGCGCGGAGAGCGTATTTGCCGGTGTCTCTTTGCTCATCGAGCCGGTGCTCGCACGCCTCGAGCCCGCGCCAATGCTGGTGTGCGCCGACCTGGACTCCGCCATCGCCGCCAGCTTCCAGATCGCCGAGTCGCAACGCCGCCCCGTCTGAGTACGCGTCAAGTCTCCCCGCCGATCACCCGATGAGCGCCGCGATGGTCAGCATCCCGGAACAGGGCCGCCTCGACGAGGTGCCCCTGCCCCGCCTGCTGCTCGACCTGCACCGGGCGGGCTACGGCGGCGCACTCACCTTGTCGCGAAACCGCACCGGCAAGCGATTCCTCCTCCAAGAGGGCTGGCCTGTCTTTGCGGAATCGAACCTGGCCAGCGAAAGCCTCGGCGTCCAGCTCATGGACGCGGGCCGCCTCCATCGGAGCGACTTCAACCGCGCCACCGCCCTCATGGAGAGCAGCGGCTGCCAGGAAGGCGCCGCGCTGCTCGAGTTGGGTTTATTGACTCCGAAGGAACTCTTCGTCGCGCTCAAAGACCAGTTGCGCATCCGGCTGCTCGAGTGCTTCGGCTGGCCGCACGGAGAATTCATTCTCGACCCTTCGGGAGCCCCGGGAACCGACGCCCAGCCTTTCCGCCTCGACCCCCTGGCGCTCGTCCAGTCGGGCCTCGGAACACATTGGAGTGGAGAACGGATGCTCGGCGATCTGGCGCTCCACATGGAACGCTTCGCGGGCCCCGCCAAGGGCTTTGCAGGGGCGACGGCACGGCTCTCCTGCGACGAAGCCGTGCAGGACGTGCTGGCTGCGCTCGACGGCAGCCGCACGCTCTGGAAGGCAACACAGACGGCGCGAAGCCCGCTGGCCCTCGCCGCATTGTGGATCCTCGACGCTGTCGGGGCCATCGCCTACGCCGATGCGCCGCATCCGAGCGGCGTGGCCGACGCCGAGACCCCGGCCCGGGTCGAGGTGCAGATCCGCTCCGAGCAGCCGGCCCCGGCTGCCGCCGTTCCGGCACCCGAGCGCCGGCCGGCGGTCCGGGAGGCGAATGCGCCGGAACTGGACGCGCTATGCGCCGAGATTGCGGACAAACACGAGCGCCTGGACGAACTCGACCACTACGACCTGCTCGGCATGACACGCGATGCGGCTGGCGCGGAAATTCGAAAGGCCTACCTCCAGGCGGCGAAGACCTACCACCCGGACGCCCTGGCCCGCCTGAACCTCGAATCCGAGCTGCGCAAGCAGGCCAACCGAGTCTTTGCAGCGATCGGAAAGGCGCACACGGTGCTCGGAAATGTGTACGGGCGGAGGGAATACGATGCGACCCTCGACACCAACTCGACGGATCTCGACGCCGAGCGCCTGGGCCAGGCCGAGACGCTCTATCGCAAGGCAGAGATCCTGATGCAACAGGGCAACTTCCGCGGGGCGCTCGAATTCCTCACACCGGCCGTGGAAATCTGGCCGGACGAGTGCTCGTACCAGAGCGCCTGCGGCTGGGCGCTGTACAAGAAGATGCCGTCCGAGCCCCAGGCCGCCCGCGCGTACCTGGAGCGCGCGCAGCGCCTCGACCCGGAGGACGCGACCGCGCGCTTTCGCCTCGGGGTCGTGTTGCGGGACCTCGGCGAGCCCGACACCGATTCCACCCGCGCCTGAGCCACGACTTATGGGTCGTGTTGCGGGACCTCGGCGGGCCAGACACCGATTCCACCCGCGCCTGAGCCACGACTTATGGGTCGTGTTGCGGGACCTCGGCGGGCCAGACACCGATTCCACCCGCG
>PBYF01000038.1 GCA_002729515.1 Deltaproteobacteria bacterium | reverse complement strand
TTTCCGATGCCAGCGATAGCGTTCAAAAAGACGTGGCGGAGGCGAAGCCGCAGCTCCGTCTTTTTCCGATGCCAGCGATAGCGTTCAATCCCCCGCCCCCTCGTACCAGATCGGCGAAGTCCAGGCCCGCTCCTGAATCGTCTTCGCAAGCGTCGCGTCGCTGCACGCCGCCGGCCGCGCCTCGGGCGCGAGCGTCAGGCAATCGCGCCAGTGCCAGCGGCAGCTCGGGTTCTCGACGACCCGCGCGTAGTAGACGGCCGGCTTCGCCGCGTCGAAGTCCGGGTCGCGCCACGTGCCGCAGAGAGTCTGCGCGCCCGGGCCGTGTGTCTCGCACGTGTCGAGGTCGACGCCGGCGCCGTTCGCGGCGTTGCCCGCCACATCGACGACGCGCTGGTGGAAGCGTGCGTCGTCGCCCACCCAGCCCTTCACGATCTGGATGCGCTGGAGCAGGCCGCCGGGCTCTTCGCGGGTGCCGGGGTCGCGCAGCGCGCTCGCGACGAAGACGGGTCTTTCACCCGGGGATGGCTGTGGCGGGAGCACGCCGCCCATCGGGACACCGGTCGCGTCGGCGCGAGTCACGAGATCGTGTGAATCGCAGAGGTTGCGGGCGAGTTCCCAGCCGGCGAACAAGCGCGGCCGGATGCGCGGGCCGCTGGTGGCGAAGGTTTCGCGGCGCTGCATTGCGTCGAAGAGCGCGTCGCGGGTGTTCTCTTCGGCCCATAGGCCGACGAGTCCACCGGGATTGCGGTGTGCCGCGGTCGCTCCGGCGAAGCTGCGCTCCGGTCCGAGCCGAAGCTCGGGTGTCCAGAGCCCGGCGCCGGCGGCGGCGATGGGCGCCGTCTCGGCGACGTCACCGGGTGCGCCGCGGTGGCCGTCGGTGCTGCCGATGAGTCCGAAACGGTGCGGGTTCACGCCGATCCGAGACTTTTCGCGCAAACCCTCGACGAGCGCGTAACGCGCATAGTCGAGCCGCGACACGCAACCATTACCGCGCATGGCGCCGGAGCCCGTCGCACCCTCGGCGCAGGTCTCGGGCGCTGCGAGGTCGCGGATCTTTTCGAATTCGCAGAGTTCGTCCGGGCCGCCGGCTACGCCCGGAAAGCCGTTGCGGCACTCCGACTCCCCCTTGATCTGCATCATTTCGACGAGTGGCTGCATCTGCGCACGCAAGGCGGCGAGCCGGCGCTGCTCTTCGAGCGGGGCGCCGCGCCAGAAGATCTCGAAACTGCGCCCGTTCGAGAGATTTGGATTGTGGGCAATGGCGAGGGCCTCGCAGCCCGAGCCGCTCTCGTTGCACTCGGCGCGCAGGCGCGTCCAGAGTGCCTCTTCGGTCGGCGTGTCGATCCAGGAGAAGGGAAGCTCCGGCACCGACGCGTTTCGGAAGACCACGTTGCGGTGCACCTTGCTGCGGCCCGGCGAGTAGCTCCACTCGTACGCCACGAAGGTGGTGAAGCTGCATTGCGGGCTGCGGTCGTAGTGGCGCTCGGCGGCGTCCCGGATCTCGCCCCAGACGGAGACCAGGGTGTCCCGGCACACGCGGTGCCCGTCGCCGCACAGTCCACCCGGGCGGCCCCACCCGGAGAGGCCGAGCATTCGCCGGGCCAGCCGGCTCATGCCCGGAATCGGAAGCTCGGTTTCGCCGCGATAGAGACGGCAGCGCGTGCTGTCGAAGACGTCGCTGTCGCTCCGGGTGCAGCGCGCCACCTCCGCCAGGTACTCGGCGTGGTCGGTCACGCCGCTGAAATCGAGGGGACGCGCGAGGCGCCGCATCACGGTCGGACGTCCGTCGGCACCGAGCGGCCCGGTGGCGACGGGCTCGCCCTTGGCGAAGCGATAGGCCGCGTCCGGTGTGGTCCGCGTGTCGCGGATCCAGGCGTCCATCGAGAGCGCCGTGTGCACGTGGAGGTCGCCGAACCAGGCGGCTCGCTCCGGGTGGCGCTCGCGGCAGGGCTCCCGGGTTTCGGCCACGTGGCGCGCCGGTGCCGAGGCCGGAGACCAGTCTGCCTTCGGGGGCTCGCCCCAGTCTTCGAGGCAGCCAGTCCCCAGCAGTGTCAACAGGACGGCGGTGACGTAAAGCGGACGCACCGCACGCAGTGAAACACGTCGGAGATCGGCTTCCAAGGCTTGGAACCGTGAGCGATGTGCAATGCTTCCGCCATGAGCCGGAAGGAATGGAGCGCGGCCGCTGGCGCCCTCGCCGTCCTCTTCGCGCTCCACGTCTGGTGGCTGCGCGGTCTGGCCGAGGATGCCTTCATCAGCTTCCGCTACGGCCGCCATCTGGCTGCAGGCCGGGGATTGGTGTGGAACCTGGGAGAGCCGCCGGTCGAGGGCTACACGAACTTTCTCTGGGTGCTCTTGTCTGCCGCATTCGACGCGATCGGTGTCGATGTGCCCACCGCAGCGCGGGCCGTCGGCGTGCTCGCCGCCTTCGCGACGCTCGCCCTGGTCGCCCGCGCCGCGCGGGTTGGCTTGGGCTGGAGCCGGGGTGCGTCGCTGGTGCCGGTCGGGCTGCTCGCGGTTTCGGGTTGCTTCGCCGCCTGGGCGGACGCCGGGCTCGAGACGAGTCTCTTTGCGCTGCTGGTGATGCTCGCGCTCTTCCACGCGGCGCGTTTCGCGGCGGATGCCCGCAGTGCCGACGCGATCGCGCTTGCTGCTGCCGTGCTCCTCGCAGCGCTGACTCGCCCCGAAGGCGTGCTCGTCGCTGTCCTCGCGGCGCCCTTCGCGGCTCTCGGCGGCAAGCGACGTGGGGTACTGGTCTCGGCCCTCGGGGTAGCTGGGCTGTTGTTTGCGGGCTATTTCGCCTGGCGGTGGAGCTACTTCGGCTACCCGCTTCCCAACACGTATTACGCCAAGACCGGGGGGGGGATCGCTCAGGCCGGGCGCGGCGCGCGCTACGTCGGTTATTTCCTGCTGCACTTCGGGCTGCCGTGGCTTCCGGCACTGCTGCTCGCGATCCCGCGCCTGCGCGTCGATCCGGCCTGGCGGCGTCACCCGTTGCTTCCCGCGTGCGCTGTGGTTTCGCTCGTGTGGACGGCCTCTGTCGTCGCGCTGGGCGGGGATTACATGGCGTTCTATCGATTCTTCGTTCCGATCCTGCCTCCCCTCGCTCTCTTGCTGGCGGCGGCCCTGCGCGCGCTAGTCCGCGGGGTCGAGCTTCGATCGCAGGGGGCGCGCAGCGTCGCCGTGGCGGCCATCGGCTGCGGCTTCCTCGGCACACTTCTCCAATCGACACCCCTCGAGGCCCTCGTATTCGACGTGCCGTCGCGCATGCACGGCAATTATCGCGGGGTGCTGACCGAGCGCTGGCACGTGGCGCGGCTCACGAGCCTCGCCTCACTTTTTGCCAAGCGCGCCCAGAGCCCGGAAGACAGCGTGGCGACCGACGCCATCGGAGCTCTCGGCTGGTACTCCGGGCTGCGCGTCTATGGGGCGCACGGCCTGGTCGACCCGGAGATTGCACACCAGGGCGCACGAGAGCACGCGGTTGGGGAGGACTACGCGGGTCACGACCGGCGTGACCTCGCCCGTCTTTTCGATCGGGACCCGACCTTCTTCATGTTCACGCGAGAGGTGCGGCCGACACGGCCGCCGGGCATCGCGCTGCCCCCCGAATACGTTCGCGAGGTGGCTGGGCGCTACGTCCTGCGCTCGGTCTGGCTCGACGACTCGGAAAACGGTGAGTCGGGTTGGTTCAATTTCCTGGAGAGAACCGAACGCGGTTTGTGAACGGGCGGTTTCGGGTCCGGCCGTCTCGCTGTACTCTGCCCCCAGTCCTCCGCTCCCCAGAGCCTCCGTCGGAGAAATGATGAGCGAACCGAGCGACGCCCTGCGCGAACGCGTAGAGAACACCATCCGTTTCCTGTCCGCCGACGCGATCGAACACGCCGGCTGCGGGCACCCTGGCGCGCCGATGGGCCTGGCGCGTGTCGCCCTCGAATTGTGGGACCACCCCCTTCGCTTCGACCCAGCCGACACGAGTTGGCCGTTGCGAGACCGTTTCGTGCTTTCGAACGGTCACGCTTCGATGCTTCTCTACTCGCTGCTGCATCTGTTCGGCTACGACCTGTCGTTGGACGACATCGTGAACTTCCGCACGCTCGGTTCGAAGACGCCGGGCCACCCCGAGTACGGCGACACGCCGGGCGTCGAGGTGACGACGGGTCCGCTCGGTCAGGGCTTTGGTCACGGTGTAGGCATGGCGCTCGCGGGGCGCATGGCGCGTTCGCGTTTCGCGGTGGGCGACCAGGGTCCGGGGCACCACTTCGTGTACGGGATCGTGGGCGATGGCGACTTGATGGAGGGCATCTCCTCGGAGGCGGGCTCGCTTGCCGGGCACCTGGGCCTCGGAAACCTGGTGTATCTCTACGACGACAATCGCATCACGATCGATGGCCCGACGGATGTCTCGTTCAGCGAGGACGTGGCGAAGCGATTCGATGCGCAGCGTTGGCATGTCGAGCAGGTGGATGGTGAAGACTGGCGGGGGTTGCGCGCCGCACTCGAAGCGGCGCGTGGAGAAACCGACCGGCCGTCGCTCGTGATCACGAGGACGACCATCGGCTACGGCAGTCCCCACAGGGCCGGCACGTCGAAGGCGCACGGCGAGAAGCTCGGTGCGGAAGAGCTGAAGCTCACCAAGGAAGCGCTCGGCTGGCCCCTCGAGCCGTCGTTTCTGGTTCCCGACGACGTGCGCGCGTGGCTCGGTGCCCGGATCGAGGAAAAAAAGGCAGAAGCCGCCGAGCGCAACGTTGCGTTCGGGCGCTGGCGGTTGGCGGCCCCGGAGCGCGCGGCTGCCTGGGACGCAGCGCGTGAGAAGCGCCTGCCGGAAAACCTGGGCGAGATCCTCTCGGATGGCCTCGACGGCGTGGACGAGCCCACGCGAAAGCACGGTGCCAAGGCGCTGGAGCGGCTCGCGGCCGTGGCGCCGTGGTTCGTCGGCGGCTCCGCTGACCTCGCCGGCTCGGGAGCGCCGCCGAACCTGAAGGAGCGCGGTTTCGTCGGCCAGGGCGACGATCCTTTCGCGGGCTCGAACATCCACTTCGGCGTGCGCGAGCACGCCATGGGCGCCGTCAGCAATGGAATCGCGCTCGACGGGACCTTCCGGCCCTACTGCGGAACGTTCCTGATCTTCAGTGACTATGCGCGGCCTTCGCTGCGGCTGGCGGCGTTGATGGGCGTACCCTCCGTCTTCGTCTTCACCCACGACTCGATCTTCCTGGGCGAAGACGGTCCGACGCACCAGCCGATCGAGCATCTCGATGCGCTGCGCGCCATGCCGGGGCTCACGGTGTGGCGCCCGGCCGACGGTGTCGAAACTGCGATGGCCTGGGCATGGATCGCACAGCACACGGCGGGTCCGGCATTGCTCGCGCTCTCGCGCCAAAAGGTGCAGGCCTTCGAGCGCAAGGCGGCGTTCCATCCCGAGGACGTGTGGCGCGGTGGTTATGCGGTGCAGGATCCGGGTGACGCGACGGGAGTCGTGCTCGTGGCGACGGGCTCCGAGGTGCAGCTCGCCTGCGAGGCGGGTGAGAAATTGCGGGCTGAGGGCATTCCGGCGCGCATCGTGTCGCTGCCCTGCTCGTCGCTCTTCCTGGACCAGCCCGAGGCCTATCGCGAGCGGCTCATTCCCCGAAACGGGGTGCCGGTCGTCGCGCTCGAAGCTGCGCGGGGCGAGAGCCTGCGGCAGCTGGTGGGGGGCGATGGGCTCGTGTACGGGATCGACCGCTTCGGTGCCTCGGCTCCGCTCAAGGATTTGGCGGCCCATTTCGGCTTTACGCCCGACCAGGTTGCGGCGCGGGTGCTGGCCCACGTGAGGGGTCAGCGATAGTCGTGTGAGTCCGGCAACCCTTCGCGGGTGGCCAGGGGTTCGAGTTCATTCACTCGCACGTGGATCACACCGTCCACGTTCTGGATCGGTCCGGCCAGTTCCACGATGGAAGAGGTGTGCAGCGGCACGCGGAAGCGCAGGAACTGCTTCGGGGTGAGCACGGCGTTCGAGGTGCCGGTCTCGTCCTCGAGGGTGAGAAAACAGAATCCGCCGGCCGAGCCGGGACGCTGGCGCACGATCACGAAGCCCGCGGTGCGCACGTGGCGCCCGTCGGGCACATCGCGCAGGGCAGCCGCCGGGAGCACGCCGCGCTGCGCGAGGGCGCCGCGCAGGTGGGCCATGACGTGCGGACCGACGGTGACGCCGCTGCGGCGGTAGTCGGTCAGGGTCTCCTCGAAGGGCGAGAGCTCGTCGAGCGGTGAGTTGGATTCGGGCAGTGGGCGTCCGGCGAATAGCGACGTGGGGTCGCGCTCGAGGGCTGCGACCTGCCAGAGCGCCGAGCGCCGGGTGCGGGCCGCCGGGTCGGTGCCGGCCAGTGCACCGAGTTCGGCCAGACCGTCGAGCTCGTCGGCGCGTGGCGCGGTGCGGGCGGCGAGATCGGCCACGTCCCGGAAGGGCCGCGCCGTTTCGATGCGCAGTCCGGTTTCCTCGCGCAGCCCGGTTGCGTAGCGGAGCCCGAGGCGCACCGCGGGGTGCCCGGAGGAGCGGGGCTCCAGGCTGCAGTGCCAGGCGCTGCGCGCCACGTCGATGGGCCGCACCTCGACCCCGCTGCGCTGGGCATCCTTGACCAGCGTCGCCGGGTGGTAGAAGCCCATGGGCTGCGCGTCGAGCAGGCCCACCAGGAACGACGCCGGGTGGTGGCACTTCAGGTAGGCGGAGGCGTAGGCGATCAGCGCGAACGAAGCGGCGTGCGACTCGGGAAAGCCGTAGAGCGCGAACGACTGGATGCCGCGCACCAGTTCTTCCTGGGCTTCGCCGACGATGCCGCGCTCCGTCATGCCGGCCCGCAAGCGCGCCTGGATGTGTTCCATGCGCTCGACCGAGCGCTTGAAGCCCATGGCCCGGCGCAGCTCTTCTGCCTCCCCGGGCGTGAAGCCGCTCGCGACCATGGCGATGCGCAGCAGTTGTTCCTGGAAGAGCGGGACGCCGAGGGTGCGTTTCAGGACGGGCTCGAGCGACGGGTGCGGGTAGCGCACCGGCTCGCGGCCGGCGCGCCGCCTCAGGTAGGGGTTCAGCATCTGTCCGACGATGGGGCCGGGACGGATGATGGCCACCTCGACGACCAGGTCGTAGAAGCGCTCGGGCTTCATGCGCGGGAGCGTCGCCATCTGGGCCCGGCTTTCGATCTGAAAGGTGCCGATGGTGTCGGCGCGCCGGATCATCGCGTAGGTCGCGGGGTCGTCGGGTGGGACGTGGGCCAGGTCGAAGGGCTTGCCCTCGACGTCGCGCACCAGCTGCATCGTTGTGTCGAGGGCGCGGAGCATGCCGAGGCCGAGCAGGTCGATCTTGATGATGCCGAGGTCGGCGCAGTCGTCCTTGTCCCACTGCACGACGCGACGGTCGGTCATCGCCGCGGGCTCGATGGGGACCACCTCGTCGAGGCGGCCGGCGGCGATCACTACGCCTCCCGGGTGCTGGCCCAGGTGCCGCGGGAGCCCGCGCACCCGGTTCACCAGTTCGAGAAGCCGCATGACCCGCGGCGCGTCCGGGTCGACGCCGCCCTGGCGCAGGAGTTCGCGCAGCTCGTCCAGGTCCTCGCGGTGCTGGAGTGTCGAGACCACGCGAGAGAGGCGCTCGAGGGCGTCCGGCTCGATGCCGAGCACCTTGCCCATCTCGCGCACCGCCATGCGCGTGCGGTAGCTGATCACCACGGCCGTCATGGCGGCGCCGTGTGCGCCGTACTTTCCGAAGACGTACTGGATCACTTCTTCGCGCGGCATGCCCGACGGGAGGTCGAGATCGATGTCCGGCCACTCGCCGCGTTCTTCGGACAGGAAGCGCTCGAAGAGGAGCTCCATGCCCACGGCGTCGACGGCCGTGATGCCGAGCGCGTAGCAGACGGCGCTGTTGGCGGCGGAGCCCCGACCCTGGCACAGGATGCCGTGCTGCCGGGCGAAGCGGGCGATGTCGTCGACGATCAGGAAGTAGCCCGCGAGCTCGAGTTTTTCGATGACTGCGAGCTCGTGGTCGAGCTGCGCGCGCACCCGCCCGGGAAGCGGATGTCCGTAGCGCCGCACGGCGCCCTCGGTGGTGAGGCGCCTGAGCCAGGATGCCTGGGTTTCGCCGCGAGGCACCGGGTATTCGGGGAAGCGGTAGCCCAGGTCCTCGAGCGTGAACGCGCAGCGCTCGGCAACGGCGCGCGTGGCGCGGATCCACTCGGGCCGATCGGCGAAGCGGGCGAGGGTTTCCTCCCGGGTGCGCAGGTGGCGCTCAGCGTTGGGGGCGAGCAGCCGTCCGGCCCGGTCGAGGTGGGTCTTGTGACGCAGGCAGGTGAGCGCGTCGAGGAGCGGGCGGTCCTCGGCCCGCGCGTGGCGCACGTCGCCGCTGGCGGCTACCGGCACCCGGCGGTCCTCGGCCAGTGCTGCGGCGCGGCGCGCGGCCGCTTCGCCCGCGCGCTCGAGCGTGCGCGAGACGTCTACCCACAGGCGCCCGGGGAAGTGCGTCCGCGCGCGCTCGAGCCCCTCGGGTGTGAGCTCCGCATCACCGCGCGCAAGAGCCGTGAGGCCGGCGGCGTGTTCCTCGACGGTGTTCCAGTCGACTTGTGCCGTGCCCTTTTCGCCGCCCTCGTGGGCGCGCGTCAGCAGCCGGCAGAGGTTGCGGTAGCCGGTTCGCGACTCGCACAACAGCAGGAGCCGCGGCAGTCCGCTTCCAGGGGCCAGGGTCAGCTCGGCGCCGGCGCGCGCCCGCACGCCCGCTGCCCGCGCTGCCCGGTGGAAGCGCGGTGCGCCGTAGAGGCCATCGCGGTCACCGAGCGCGAGGCTCGCGTATCCGAGGTCGGCGGCCCGGGTGACCAGGTCCTCGGGGGTCGAGGCGGCGTCGAGAAAGGAAAAGGCGCTGCGGCAGCGCAGCTCGACGTAGTCGTCGGGACAGGGGGNCACGGCCCCGGAGTTTCGTCTTTTGTTCGCCTTCCGGCAATGGGTGCGGGGCCCTCGCGATCGGGCGCGCCCGCGCCGGTCTCGCGCTCTGCCTAGTCCGCCGCCGCCAGCGCCTCGGCTTCCGTCACCAGGTCTTCGAGCAGTTGCAGGCCTCCGTTCCAGAAGCCCGGGTCGGTGATGTCGAGGCCCACGCGGGCCAGCAGCGCGTGAGGGGTGTCGGAGCCGCCGGCGCGCAGCAGGTCCAGGTAGCGCGGGACGAAGTCGTCGCCTTCCTCGTCGTAGCGGTGCAGCAGCGCCAACACCAGCAGTTCGCCGAAGGCGTAGGCGTAGCAGTAGAAGGGCGAGTGCACGAAGTGCGGGATGTAGAGCCACCACCAGCCGTAATCGTCTCGCAGGTTCACGGAATCGCCGAACATCGGCCGGTTGGCGTCCATCCACAGCGCGTTGATGCGCTCGATCGCAAGCTCGCCCTCGGTGCGGCGCGCTTCGTGCAGGCTCTCTTCGAACCGGGTCATCGCCACCTGGCGGAACACGGTCGCGAAGGCGTCCTCGAGCTTTCCGCACAGCAGCGCGAGGCGCATCTTCGGGTCGCGCTCCGTGCGGACGAGGCGCCGGAAGACCAGCATCTCGCCGAAGACGCTCGCTGTCTCCGCCATGGTGAGGGGCGTGTCCTGTTCGAAGAGCCCCCTCTCCCGCGCCAGGTACTGGTGCACTCCGTGGCCGATCTCGTGGGCGACGGTCATGACGTCGCGCAGGTTCCCGGTGTAGTTGAGCATCACGTAGGGGTGTGCGTCCGGAACCGTGGAGGCGCAGAAGGCACCGCCACGCTTGCCGGGGCGCAGTTCTGCATCGATCCAGCGCCCCTCGTAGAAGCGCGTCGCCGCCCTCTCGAGTTCAGGCGCGAAGTCTCCGTAGGCAGCGAGGACGATCTGACGCGCCTCGTCGAAGCCGATCGCACCCGTGTCGACTCCGATCGGAGCGTAACGGTCGTAGTCCTCCAGGCGCTCGAGACCGAGGAGCCGCGCCTTCAGGCGGTAGTAGCGCACAACCAGCGGATAATGGCCGACGCAGGCTTCGAGCAGCGCGTCGACGCTCTCGTCTTCGATCTCGTTGGCGAGGTTTCGCGCGGCAATCGGCTGCGCGTAGCCGCGCAACCGGTCGTCGACGGCCTTGTCCTGAACGAGCGTGTTGAATACGAAAGTGAGCGGGCGCGCGTTGGCGCGCAGGCCCTGTGTCAGCGAATCGGCGGCCGCCCGACGCTGGTCGCGGTCGGTGTGGTAGAGCAGGGCGAGCACTTCCTCTTCGCCGAGCTCCCGGGTCGTGCCGTCGGGCCCGGAGATGCGGAAGCGCATGGCGGCGACGAGTTCGTCGAAGAAGCGACTGAAGGCGCGACCGCCGGTGTTGGTCTTCTCCTCGAGGATGCGTTCCTCCGGCTCGGAAAGCACGTGCGTGCGGTAGCGGCGCAGCGCCGCGAGGAAATGTCGCCGTCCACTGAGGGGGGGGGCGTCGAGGAGCGCGGTGGCCGGCGCGTCTTCGAGCTTCACCCACTCGAGCTGGAAGAAGAGCAGGGTGGTGCGGAGCGCCGTGCAGCGCTCCTGGACGTGCTGGAGCAGCGCGCCGTGGCGCGGCGTCGCAGTGTCCGCCGCGAAGATGAGCTGCGAGAAGGCAGCGGCGGCCGTCGCGCGTTCGTGGATTTTCTCGAGCGCATCGACGGCGCTTGCCAGGGCCTCGGGTGAGAGTTCGGCGATGCGGCCCCGGTACTCCTCCGCAAAGCGCTGTGCGTCCTCCATGGCCGCGTCGAGGTCGCGGTCGATTTCCGGGTCGTCGGGCCCGGTGTAGAGGTCGGAGAGATCCCAGCGGACGCCGGCCGCGGGACCCGGATCGGTTCGTGTCTCTGCGTCGGTATTCACCACGTGCGCAGGGTAACATCGCGGTACACTCGAGAGTTGATGCGGGTCATCCTGCACGCCGACATGGACGCTTTCTACGCGTCCGTCGAGCAGCGCAACCGTCCTGAGCTGCGGGGCCGGCCGGTCGTCGTGGGGGGTACCAGCGAACGTGGCGTCGTCTCGGCGGCGAGCTACGAGGCACGCCGTTTCGGTGTTCATTCGGCCATGCCGACAGTGCAGGCGCGCGCTCTGTGTCCGGAAGCAATCTTCGTGCGGGGCGACATGCGCCGCTACGCCGACGAGTCGAAGCGGATCTTCGAGGTCTTCCGCCGCTTTAGCCCCCTTGTCGAGGGGCTCTCGCTCGACGAGGCTTTTCTCGACCTCACCGGCACGCAGCGCCTCTTCGGCCCGCCCCTCGAGGTGGGACGCAGACTGCGCGCGGCGGTGCGCGACGAGACGGAGCTGGCGGTCTCGGTCGGAATCGCGCCGATCAAGATGGTGGCGAAGATCGCAAGCGACCTCGCGAAGCCCGACGGCCTCCTCGAAGTGTCTCCCGACCGGGTGCGGGAGTTCCTCGAGCCGCTTCCGGTCGGGCGGATCTGGGGCGTGGGCCCCGTCGCACGCGAGCGTCTGGCGGCGCGCGGGATCCACAGCGTGGGCGAGCTGGCGCGGGTGGAGCCACAGCGCATCGAGCGCGAGTTGGGACGCTGGGGCCTCGAGTTGGCGCGGCTTGCGCGGGGAGACGATCTCCGAGAGGTCGCACCGTGGCGTGAGCCTGTGTCCTACAGCGAGGAGAATACTTTTCGGCACGACGTCTCGGACCGGGAGGTGCTCGAGGCGACCCTGGTCGCCCATGCCGAAGCCGTGGCGCGTCGACTGCGGCGCGACGCACTCGTCGCGCGCACGGTGGTCGTGAAGCTCAAACTGGCACGCCGGCGCAAGGCCGGGCCGCGGGGTTATCCCCTGCTGACGCGCCGCGAGACGTTGCCCGAGGCCACCGACGACGGGGCGGTCCTGTCTCGCACGGGCAGTCGTCTTCTCGACCGGGCGGCTCTGCGCGAACCCGTGCGGCTGCTGGGTGTCGGCGCCACCAATCTCCGTTTGCGCTCGGCCGGGCAACTCGATCTCTTCGCGGAGTCGGCCGTGAACTCGCCCCGCCGGAGCCTCAACCGGGCGCTCGATGAGATCCGCGATCGCTTCGGCGACCGCGCCATCGCGCGCGGTGCCGTAGCCGAGCCCGAACGCGCGGGCCTGTCGCAGCAGCACAAGCGCGGCGTTTGATTCGACTCGGGCGCGTTACGCGCCGGGCTTGGAGGGNGCGTCACGCGCCGGGCTTGGAGGGNGCGTNACGCGCCGGGCTTGGAGGGAGCGTCACGCGCCGGGCTTGGAGGGNGCGTNACGCGCCGGGCTTGGAGGGAGCGTCACGCGCCGGGCTTGGAGGGAGCGTCACGCGCCGGGCTTGGAGGGAGCGTCACGAGCTGTCGACGAGTGCGCGTCGAATCGTGTCCATCAGAACGGCCTGGGAGTACGGCTTCTCGAGAACCGCGCTCAGCCCCTCTTTTTTGAGCGCGTCGAGTGCCGGGTCGGCGAGATTTCCGCTCATCAGGATGACCGGAAAGGACGGATCGATCTTGTTGATCTCGGTGAAGGCGTCGGCGCCATTCATGACCGGCATGCGGAAATCGATGAGGGCGGCCTGCACGGTGTCGCGGTTTTCCCGGAACGTCTCGACCGCTTCCAATCCGTTGCTGCACGGGAGCACCGAGTAGCCATTTCGCGTCAGGAGCAGCGTCAGCGCGCGCATCACGGCGGGGTCGTCTTCTGCGAGGAGTATCTTCTCGCCGTCCGCTGCTTCGGTTTGGGGTGAATACGGGGAGGTTCTAGAGGGGATTCTCTCGAGGAGTGGAACGTAGATGGAACAGGTGGTCCCCGTTCCAACGGTGCTCGCGAAACGAATTGCACCGCCGATGTCGCGGATGTAGGAGCTGAAGACCGACAGGCCCAGACCCGTTCCCTCGCCTACGGCCTTCGTCGTGAAGAACGGATCGAGGATCCGGTCCAGCGTTCCGGCGTCGAGACCCGACCCGTTGTCTATGCTGTCGATACGGACGAAGAGTTCACCCTGAAGATCGAAGCCCGCGAACCTGGGATCGTCCGGTTCGACTCGTTCCACCTGGGTGCGCAGCCGCAACTTGCCGCCGTCCGGCATGGCGTCGCGAGCGTTCAGTGCGATGTTGACCAGCCCGCTTTCGAAGCGGGAGACGTCTCCTTCAGTGAACAGCGCTCCGTCGGCGAACTCCCTGGAAACCCGAATCGAAGGGCGCAGGGCCGATCCGACCAGCTGGATCGAATTCTCGAGGCTCTCGTGGATGTCGATCGGATTGATGTTCGCAGGTCGACCCTGTGCGAAATCGAGGAGTTGGCGGGTCAGATCCGCCGCCCGGGTCCCAGCCAGGGTGATCAGATGTGCGAGATTCGATAGCTCTTTCGATTCCGGTGCCTCTCGGGAATGGCTCTCGAGTTCCTCGGCAGAGGCCAGTATCGCCAGCAAGAAGTTGTTGAAGTCGTGGGCAATGCTGCCCGCGAGGTGGCCAATGGCCTCCATCTTCATGGCTTGATTCAGCTGTGCGGTCATCTCCTGCTGGTCGGTGAGGTCCCTCGCGAAGCGATAGTGCTCGCGGGGTGCTCCTTCCAGGGCTCCGACCAATGCCAGGGACTGGGGAAACGTCCTGCCGTCCGGACGGAGCCCGGTCGTTCCAAGCTCCCGCTTCTCCCCGCTGCTCAGCTCCAGAACCGCCTCGCGGAGGGCCGGACGGTCCTTCGGATCGAGCCAATCGTCCGCTGCCGTTCCCAGCATGGCGCTGGCCGTGCTCTCGTGCATGGACGCGAAAGCCGCGTTGACGGTTTCGAAGTTTCCGTCTCCGCTGACTCGGGCCATTCCCTCGACGGCGGCTTCCATGGCGGCCTTGATGCCACTGAGCTGGCGTGCCGCCTTCTCCCTCTCTTGGACCTGGAGACGCAGGTTCTGGTTGGCGATTTCGATCTCGCGGGTTCGTTCTTCGACGCGAGATTCGAGATCTTCGCGAGATCGCTCGAGTTCTGCGGTGCTCCGATTCAGGTCCTGGACAGTCGCGAGCAGCGTCCTCTGGCTCGAGTTGAGGCGTGCGTCCCGCTGCCGTAGTTGGCGGATCATGTAGAACGCGAAGACGGCGGTCAGCAAGGTGGCGGTCACGGTGATCGAGCTGATGCCGAGAAGCCAGGCGGTCGAGAGGTGACCAGCGACGATCGGAGAATCCCGCAAGAGTGGGGCGTATGAAATCACGCCGCTTTGTTCGAGGACGATGAGCGCCGCACTCATTGCCGTCCAGGTTGCGATGCCGAGGAGCGTCGGTCCGCGGCCGAACAGGGGCAGGGAAACCAGGATGCCGCCGATCAGGACGACGTATCCGTAGGGCGTGGTGATCAGCCCCAGCATGTATCCGAACATCGCGTTCGTAACCGCGAACAACTGAATGGGGGCGTGGGCGAAGAAGTTCGATTCGGGGCCTCTTCGGCGAAGAGCCCAACCTGTCAGAGCGATAGCGAGCCACGCTGCCATCGAGACGTAGGAAAGCTGGATCTGGAGCCTGAGCGCGCCGGGATCGATGAACGGGAATTCTTCGAGATGTCCGGCTGTGTAGTGGAGCAAGGCCGTCGAGTACACGACGAGGACGAGAACGAATAGAGAAACCCGGGAAGCCTTGTCCGCCAGGCTCCACCGGAGGAAGCCGGTTCCGAACCCGAGTTCGGCGTTGGAAGCTTCGATGTCGCGTTCGAGGCTCACCGTCGGCTCGCGCGGCTGCGCGGTTCCCGGGACATGGTCCACCCGAGGATCATACTCCCTTTCATGGCGCAGCTCCCCGGGACGCGAGATGCGGGGGCGCCGCCGCCCGATCTCCCCGCGGAAGGACACGGCTGCCTGTGCCGCTGCGCTATGTTCCCGCTTTGCATTCGTTAACTGGGTTCGTGAAGCTCGGTGCGGAGAGCGTTCTCCGGGGCGCCTCGGGCGGACCAGAGATGCCGGGCGATGTGGAGTCATGGACACAGGATCCGCCACCTCTCGAATGACCCAGCGCAGGTCCCGGATCCTGGTCGTCGATGACGATCCCAGCGTCGCCCGTGTTCTCACGCGAGTCGCCCAGAGACTGGGTTTCGAAGCCACGGCCGTGATCGAGCCCGGTCAGGTGGTGGCGCGTGTCGAACGTCTGCAGCCCGAAATGATCCTGTTGGACCTGAGCATGCCGGGCCTCGATGGCGTCGAGATTCTGCGCGCGCTGGCCCTGGGACGGTCGCGTGCGCAGATCTGTCTCATCTCCGGTGCGGATCGGGATGTCATCGATGCCGCGCGGGACCTGGGGCACGAACTCGGGCTCCAGATGGCGGAGCCACTCCACAAGCCCCTGGGCCGGGAGCAGATCGAGCGGACGCTGCGGGCGATCGAGCCAGCGGGGACCCACCGGGGTACGGGTAGCCCCGAGCCCAGCGTTGCGGATCTCGACGAAGCATTGCGCGCCGGGAACATCGTGCCTCACTACCAGCCGAAGTTGGACCTCGCTTCGGGCCGGATGACCGGTGTGGAGGTTCTCGCGCGTTGGAATAGCGCGAAGCTGGGCGTCGTATCGCCGGGGAGGTTCATCCCGCTGGCGGAGTCGTCGGGTGCAATCAATAGGCTCACCGATGCCATCGCACGCCGTTCGTTCGAGGAGCTGGCCGGACTCGGCGAGTCTTCCAACAAGCTGGGGATCGCGGTCAACCTTTCCCCCCGTCTTCTGCACGACCTCGTGTATCCCGATCATCTGCTCACCCTCGCTCTGGAACGGGGGATCGATCCCGACCGGGTCACCCTGGAGATCACCGAGAGTGAGGCGATGAGGAATCCCACTCGCTACCTCGACATCCTCGTTCGCTTTCGTCTGAAAGGGTTTCACCTTTCCGTGGACGACTTCGGGACCGGGTTCTCCTCGCTGGTCCACCTCTACAAGCTTCCCTTCGAGGAGATCAAGATCGACAGGACCTTCGTCGCCGATCTCCGGGAGAGTCAGGAGGCGCGCGTCATCGTCAAGGCGATGATCGCCCTGGGCAGGGGTCTGGGATTGTCCGTCGTCGCGGAGGGCATCGAAGACGGGGAGACGGCCGAGACGCTCGTGCGCTTCGGGTGCGACGCAGGTCAGGGTTACCATTTCGGTGCGCCCCACGGGATCGAGGAACTGCGCGGGGGTCGAGTACCCGCGTGAATTTCAGGCCTATTTGCCCGAGGGCGGGTCTTCATCCAAGCCGGGGAAAGACAACCGCTTCAGCTTTTCGATGAACGTGGTCCGCCGCATGTTGAGCAGGCGCGCTGCTTGTGACTTGTTTCCCGCGGCTTGCGCCAACGCCTGGCGAATCAGGCTGCATTCGAAAGCCTCGACTGCATTCCGGAAATCGATGCCCTCGGCCGGCAGCTCGACGGAGGCGTCCGGCGCGGGAGGCTCGCTCGGCCCGCGAAGGCGTTCCGGAAGGTCGGGTGGGGTAAGCGTTCCTTCGCCCTTCAGGACGACCATTCTTTCGATGGTGTTCTCGAGTTCGCGTACGTTTCCCGGCCAGTCGTAGTTCCGGAGTCGATCCAGTGTGCCTGTGTCGACGCCCCTCACGCTCGAGCTTCTTCTCTTGTTGTATCGATCGATGAAGAAGGTGATGAGATCCGGAATGTCGCTGCGCCGCGTTCGCAGCGGAGGAATTTCGATGGGAATGACGTTCAGCCGGTAGTAGAGATCTTCTCGGAAGCGTCCGTCGGCGATGGCTTGCTCGAGATCGACGTTTGTCGCAGCGATGATTCGCGTATCGATCTGGATGCTCTGCTGCTGACCCACGGGAACGACTTCGCGCTCTTGGAGCACCCGCAGCAGTTTCGACTGCATGTTCATGGGGAGTTCGCCGATCTCGTCCAGTAAGATCGTTCCCGTATCCGCCGCGACGAAATGTCCCTGGCGGGCCATCGTGGCGCCGGTGAATGCTCCGCGAACGTGCCCGAATAGCTCGCTCTCGATCAGGCTCTCGGGGATTGCGGCGCAGTTGAGGGTCACCAACGGGCAGAGGCGGCGCTTGCTCGCCATGTGGATCGCTCGCGCGACGAGTTCCTTGCCGGTTCCGCTTTCGCCGCTGACCAGGACGGAGGAATCGCTCTCGGCCACCCGACGCGCTACTTCGAGCATGCTCTCGATGGAGGGGTGGGTGCCCAGGATCTGCGGGGCGTTGTCCGCGCGCCAGCGGTCGTTCGTAGTCACTTCTCGTGCCAGCGACCGCCGCGCAGGCGGTTCTGTGCAGGATCGCGCCAGGGCATCGTCGAGCTGAGACAAGCTGAAGGGCTTGAGCAGGAAGTCGGTCGCATCCCGCCGCAGAGCCGAGACCGCATGGTCGACCCGCTCATCGCCCGTCATCACGATCATGGCGGGCTTGTCGATGCCGGCCTCCAATTCGTCGAGAAGTTCCCAGCCCCGGCCGTCGGGAAGAATCACGTCACACAGCACGGTGTGAATGGAGACGCCCGACGCCAGGACCTTCTGGGCGTCCTTGAAGCACGCCGTTTCGAGCGTTTGCCAGCCCTGGCGTTCGGTGTGCCGCTTGACCACCCTTCGAATGGCCGGATCGTCGTCGACGATGAGGATGGTTCTCTTCACGCTTCGAAGCTTCTCCAACTGGGCCGGTCCGTGACTGTGGCCGACCGGGCGGGACGACTCGGGCAGGATGGAGCCTGCCGGGGCGGAGTTCAACCGGGCGGCCGCGGCCGCGGTGTCGCCTCGGAGGGGATGCCCCGGGGGGAACGGCACACGAGGGTCCGGGCGGCTGGCGCGTTCTTTGCGGCGCGGGACGGCGGGTCTCCGAGCGCCGCCAGTTCGACTGCCCTTGCGCGGGCCGGGGCGTCGCACGGGTCGCCGAGCATTGCGATGGGCAGGTCTCGGAATGGTTTCGAATTGATGCAAGCAGCGCGAGTTCGTAGAGCGGGGGCAACTACACGTTTCGGATCACGGGCGGGTACTCGTGCTTCGCCAGCTTCTCGAATGCAGCGTGCCCGCCCACGACCGCAGCGGGCGCCGGGTCCCTCCCTACCGGCGGGACGAGGCCCGCAGAACGCAGTGCACGGAACGAGCGTCCTCCACCGCCAGGGCCGGGATTCCCATGGTGCTCCAGCGCTGGACCCGGGTACTCTACCGGCCCGGTCCGGCGGTTCGATCACAGCCGGGGTTGATCGCCCCCATTTCGATGCGGGCCGGCGATCGTCCGGAGCAGGTGGAAGCCGTCACGGGAGGTCCGAGTGTTGAAGCCTCTGCGAGCCCTTCTCGAGGCGGGTGTAGAAGGCAGCCCGCCCCGCACCGGCGCGCACCGCCTTGGTCTGCATCGCGTCCGCGCCCTCAACGCATTGTCCCTGGTGGCGGGGGGTGCGGCCGTGTGCACCGTGTTCGTGGCCGTTGTCATGGAGCGCTGGGAGGTCATCCCCGGGACGGTCGCTCTGATCGCCGTGCTGGTCGGGGTTTTCTGGATGCAGAAGCGGCAGCACTATTTTGCGGCCGCGCTGTTCATGACCCTGATGAGCGTTGCGGTAGTCACCGCCCAGGTCATCCTCCTCGAGCGCGAGTATGGGGTTCACTACTGGTATCTGCCGCTGATCCTGTTGCCGTTTCTCTATTTCCCACCCCCGGCGAATGTGGCACCCACCTGCCTGGGTGTGCTGTCTCTGGTCCTGATCCTTCTCGCCGGAAAGTGGGATCAGGTCTACTACGGCCTTTCGGCAGAGCATTTCAACACCCTGGCGCTCGCTGCAGGCTTCGTATTGCTGCTGGGCATCGCTTTTCGGCGCTACCAGTTGCGGGCCGAGCAGCACGCGGAGGAGTACCAGAGTTCGATCGAGCAACAGACGCGCGATCTGGCCCGCTTCCCCGAAGAGGATCCGAATACGGTCCTCCGGCTCGCCAGGGACGGGACCGTTCTCTACGCCAACGAGCCGGCGCGCGGCACGATCCTGGCGGCTTTGGGGATCGAGGTGGGTGGCAGCTTGCCCGAGCAGGCCCATTCGGATATGCGCCGGTTCCTGGACGCGGGTGAGCCCGTTGCCGTCGACCGGGAGATCCGCGGACGCTGCTATCACCTGAGCATCCAGCCAGTTCCCAAGCGGGACTACATCAATGTCTACGGGGTCGATATCACCGAGAGGCGTGAGATCCAGACGGCTCTGCACGAGGCGCAGGACGAGTTGATCCGAGCCGAAAGGCTGGCCGGGCTCGGAATCGTCGCCGCCGGTGTCGCGCATGAGATTCGCAATCCTCTGCAGGCGGTTCTGGCCCTCGGAGAATCGATTTCCGAAGATGGCGACCTGACTCGCATCCACGAGGATGCGGAGGAAATCGTGTCAGCCGCTCAGCGGATTGCGGCGATCGTGAATGATCTTTCGAGCTACTCGCGCTCTGCGCGCAGCAGCGAAATCTCCGCGGTGCAGCTCGACGAAGTCATACGGACGGCTCTTGGGATGGCTCGTCGCGCGCGCAGGATGAATCGGGTCGATGTGGTGGAAGACTATGCACCGGGTTGTTTCGTGCGTGCCAACGGCTCGGAACTCATACAGGTCGTGAACAACTTCATCAACAATGCTGTCGATGCCATGGGAGCAGTAGGCAAGTTGACCCTCACGACAGGCCAGGATCACGACAGCGTCTGGCTGGCTGTGAGCGATAACGGCCACGGCATAGACGAAGCCATGCGGCGCCAGATCTTCCAGCCTTTCTTCACGACCAAGCCTGCCGGTGAGGGAACCGGATTGGGCCTCTACGTGAGCCAGCGGATTCTCGAAAACCACAGCGCGAGCCTGGAACTCGACAGTGCACCGGGAGAGGGCACTACCTTTCGGGTACTCTTCCCCAAGGACAGTGCTTGAATGGCCTCGAACCGATGTCGCAGCGGTACGGGCTTTCTCGGTTATTCTTTCGGGGCCTAGGAGCGGCACTCTGTGAAGTTCCTGACACCGCAGTTCGACTATCTCCGCACGCACCGCGAGAGCCGGCGCAATATCTCGGTCCTGCTTCGCTACGTGGGAATCGTGTCGGCGACCGTGCTCCTCTACTCCGGCCTCTTTCACGTGCTCATGCTCCACGAGGGGCAGGAGCACTCGCTGCTCACGGGTCTCTACTGGACGCTCACGGTGATGAGCACCCTGGGATTCGGAGACATCACCTTCCATACGGATCTGGGCCGGGTCTTCAGCCTCGTGGTGCTGCTCTCGGGGATCGTGATGCTTCTGATCGTGCTTCCGTTCGCCTTCATCCGTTTTTTCTACGCGCCCTGGCTCGAGGCACAACTGCACCTGCGGGCCCCCAGGCACGTTCCGAGCGGCCTGAAGAGTCATGTGATCTTCTGCCGGTACGACGAAGTCGCCGCTGGCCTGATCGAGAGGCTCCGCGATAGCGCGATTCCGTACTGCGTGATCGAGCCCGATCCGTCCGTCGCGGCCGCATTGCACGGCGATGGGGTTTCCGTGGTGACCGGTGATCTCGATAACCGCGAGACTTACGATGCGGTGGCTTGTGGTGCCGCCAGACTCGTCATCGCCAACCGGAACGACGCAGAGAATTCAAATATTGCCTTGATCGTTCACGAACACTATCCCGCGGTCCCGATTGCCGCATTTGCCGAGGAAGTCGATTCGGTCGACGTGCTCGAACTGAGCGGTGCGACGCACGTCCTGCCGCTCAAGCAGCGTCTGGGCGAGTATCTCGCGGGACGCGCTTCCGTGGGCCCGGCCCACGCTCAACCGGTGGGTCGTTTCAAGAATCTCCGCATCGTTGAATTTCCAGTGGAGAATACAGGGCTGTCCGGGCGCACGATTCGCGACACGCGGCTGCGAGAGTTGACGGGTCTCAACATCGTGGCCTGTTGGGAGCGGGGGCACCTGCTTCCCGCCCGGGCGGGCACTGTTCTCACCGATCACAGCGTTCTCGTCGCAGTCGGCACCTCGGATCAGATCGCCGAACTCGACGCACTCTTCGTCATCTACAACCCGAATGAAAATCCGGTGCTCGTGATCGGTGGCGGGAAGGTGGGTCAGGCGGCGATGGCGTTTTTCCGGCGGGTCGGGGTGGCTATCAGCGTGATTGAGCGCGATCCCGAGTTGCGTCCAACGCTCGCGGGCCTCGCCGACAACGTGGTGATCGGAGATGCCTCGCACCGCAGCGTGATCATGAAGGCCGGTCTCGAGACGGCTCCGACGGTGGTCCTGACCACCAACGACGACGCCTGGAACATCTTTCTCGCCGTCTACTGCCGCCGGCTCAATCCCAGTACACGCATCGTGAGTCGCATCACCCACGAGCGTAGCCTCGAGGCGATTCACCGAGCGGGTGCCGACTCGGTGCTGAGCTACGCCACCCTGGGTGTCAAATCGCTGCTCGCCTACGTGCAGGGTTCGGAAGCCACCTTTGTCGGCGAGGGAGTAGATCTTTTCATCGTACCCGTTCCGGCTTCGTTGACCGGGTTGACGCTCGGCGGGGCGCGTATCGGCGAGATCTACGGTCTCAACGTGGTGGCGTTGCAGCACCCCGACGGATCGGCGGAGAACGTGATGGCGTCGACCGAACTCGCGGAGAATACCGAGCTGGTGATGCTGGGGACCGCCGAACAACGCAAGAAGTTTCGAGCAGAATTCGGCTAGGCGTTCGGCGGCACGCTCTTTTCTCGAGCGGGTTGCGGTGATGCCATTTCGAGTAGTGGTCAGGGTCCGTTCGGGACGTAAGTCCTCGGTGGAACCGCCGGCGTTCCGAGTCGGATGAGATTCCGGGCAGCCGGCGAGTCCTGGCGCAGGTAGAGAACGAGGTCTAGCGGTGATTCCGGTACATCGCGCACGGTGAAGTTGTAGGGTGCGTAGCGCGCGTGAAACGTCGGGTTGGTGACGAGCTCGAAGTCGGTCAGGAACCAGCCCCGAGCCGGCTTGCCGATGTAGCCCTGCGCGGGTCCGAGGATCACGACGTCCGGTGCGCGTTCCAGCACGTAGGGCCCGTCGCCCTTGAGATGACCCGGTACGCGCTGCCAACGCGCTTCCATCGGCACCGGATCGCGACGGGCGATGCGGCGGTCGTTGAGGCCCAGCGTGTCGACGAACGAGAGTTCCGGTGCGTAGTAGGGCGTCGAGCCGGCGGTCGCGGTGGCGACGAGCGTGCCCGGGGGCAGGGCGTCGGCGAGGAAGCGGCCGACCCGCGCGCCCGCGCGTGCGGCCGGGTCGAGCACTGTTGGCAGCCGGGGCGTGAACGCTGCCAGGGCTCCGATCGCGGCCAGCACGCACGCGAAGGCCACGAACTTGCGCCGCGGTGTGAGGCGGAGCATGCGGCAGCCGGCCGCAAAGACGAAGAGCACCGCGGCCGGCGCGGCGAAGCGGGCGCCCGGCATATGGTCTCCGCCCGAGAGACAAGCAGCGCCGAGCAGGGTGAAAGCGAACAGCTCGAGGCGGTAGGGGCCGCGCGGACGCAGCAGCACGGCGACGCCGGCAATCCCCAGCGCAGGTGTCCAGAAGCTGGACGTTTCGACCAGATACGCAGTCCCGAGCCGCAGCGTGTCCAACGGCGGCAGGCCACCGAGCTTCGCCTGCGCCGAGTTGGGCAGGAGTTCACCGAACCACGCGAGGCGAAATGCGAGGTAGAGCGCACACGGTGCGAGCAGCCCCAGCAAAACCGTGCGGGCGGAGCGTCCGCGTCCGCCCAGGGCGAGAAGCCCGGTGGCCAGCAGACCGAGCGCGAGGCCCTCGGGCCGCAGCAGCGCCGCTGCAGCGAAGGCCAGGCCGGCGAGATAGGCGATACGGCCCGCACCGTCGGGCCGTGCGTGGAGCCGCTCGCTCATCGCCACTGCGATCACCAGCCAGAGACAGAAGGAGACCGTCTCGAGGCCGCCCCACGCCCAGAGCAGCAGCGGCGGGGACATCGCCACGAGCGGTGCGGCCACCCAGGACGCACCCGCCGGGCGCCAGACCGCGAGCAATGCAGCGAAGCTCGCGACGCCGAGTCCACGCGCTGCCGTCCGGAGTTCGACGCCCGCGGCGCCCAGCCCCGCCACTTGGAAGAGCCACAGGGGATGCGTGAAGCCCTCGACGAATTCTCCGTCGTTCCACGTGAGCCCGCGACCCGCGAGCCAGCGCGCCGCGTAGCGCAAGCTGATGTAGGCGTCGTCGTGGAAGAAGCCGCTGTACTCGGGCAGCAGCGCCAAGGCGGTGGCAACCGCGAGGAGCGCCGCCGATACTTCCAGGCCGCGGTCCGCAGCGCTGCACCGGGCGGCGAGCGTCGGAGCACCCATTGGGGACGCCAGCCTAGCGCTTGCCGAGCGACCTCGAAGCCCCGATGATCGGACGCCCGGGGGCCATGGATCTCGACTCCCCGAAACGTCAGTGGGTGCGCGGGACCCTCGGCCCCCAGGCCTTTGGCCTGCCCCGAGCACCCGCCGCAATCATCCCGCCCCGAGGCGAACCGCGATTTCCGGCGCGAGTGATTCGATGACGTCTCGACAGGAGACCCCGAGGCGAACCGCGATTTCCGGCGCGAGTGATTCGATGACGTCTCGACAGGAGACCCCGAGGCGAACCGCGATTTCCGGCGCG